>JBMNOA010000003.1:0-70085 GCA_050942825.1 Bacillota bacterium | reverse complement strand
CTTTTTTTTAAGACAAATAATAAGGAGTATCAAAGTTGATACTCCATTAACAAAACCAGTAATCAAGAGGCCATACCCCTATAATACATCGTTTTATTTACAGTATATATACTAAAATAGAGCTGGCCATAAAAATTTTTGCTCAAATTTAAGAAGGCAAGCGTCCTCTTTTGTTAGCTATCTCCTCTTTATTTTTTTCTCTTTGTTTTTTGGCTCTTCTTACCAAAAGCATAAATTTAGGCAAAACCATCATGCGTCTGATACGGCGAGGATCAGAGAGCAAACGCCAAAGCCACTCTAGATGTAACTTTTGCCATAAGAGGGGGGCCCTTTTTACATTACCGGACAAAACATCAAAACTACCGCCCACACCTATAATGACGGCAGCCTTTAATCTGTCTCGGTGGCAATTGATCCATTTCTCCTGTTTGGGGGCTCCCAAGGCTACAAAAAGCACATCGGGCTTTTTGTCGGCAATATCTTCAATAATACTATCCTCCTCTGCAGGAGAAAAATATCCGTTACGGCTCCCCACTATATTGATATCTGGAAATCGCTGCTTAATATTTGCAGCAGCAGTATCAGCAATACCGGGCATTCCACCAAAAAGATACAGACGCCAACCGGTATGATGAGCTTGTTTGCAGATTTGCACCATCAAATCAATACCAGTCACCCGCTCTTTTAAGGGCTCTGACAATTTTCGCGCAGCCCATAAAACCCCCGTGCCATCGGGAGTTACTAGATCTGCTTTATTAATGATTTCCAAAAGTTCTGCATCTTCTTGTGCTTTATAAATAATTTCAGCATTAAGTGTTACAATATAATTATTTTTTTCACTTTTGGAAAATTGATCTATATATTCCTGCACCAGACACAGCGTTTGTAGCATATCCACATTATCGACTCTGGCACCCAATATCTTTACCATGAAATTATCCCTTCCTAATCCCTTAAATAACTAATTAACGAGCTTGTTAACTATTGGATTGAGTATCAGCCGGCGAACTGCTATCTTGTGGGCTTTCATCGGTTCCAGTCACATAGTCAACTATATCAGGCAAAGATCCTTCAGAAACCGACCAGTAACTGATCCCGCCTATCATAACAGCCTCACCGGGCAATTTAAATAGTTCCATAGTAGAAGCATCTGTTTTGCGGATAAAGTTACCCAAAGCTAAAGCCTCTTTTATGGTAAGATCTGTATTAACCTTTTCCATAGCCACATTGATGATCTTAGGTAATTTAAGTATATTTGAGGAAGCAAACATTTCATTGGCTAAAGCACTGATAAATTTTTGCTGACGGTCTACCCTGCCGATATCACCTTCAATATGTTCCCGATAGCGAACATAAGCCAGAGCATTCTCTCCATTTAATAACTGCCTACCGGGTTGTAAATCAATATTCTCCCAGGGGGTATACATACGCATATCTACATCTATTGTTATACCACCCAGTGCCTCAACCACATCGGCAAAGCCTTCAAAATCTATTTCTATATAATTATTTATTTTAATGCCTAAAAAATCTTCAATAGTCCTTTCTGTTAAGGGTATGCCGCCATAAGCATAAGCGTGATTTATTTTTGTTTTGCTTCCGCTGGTGGGTATTGTCACATAAGTATCCCTTGGAATAGAAAGGATTTTGACACTTTCATTATCCAGATTTACAAATGCAAGCATAATGGTATCCGTACGGCCTGAATCAAATTCTCTTTTATCACAACCGACCATCAGGATAGTTTTTATGCCTGATTTTCCCAAATCGGCCAGTCCGGCATCACTCTCCAGATCCTTGCCACTGATATAATAACCTTCCCAAGATTGGGCAGCTGCTACACCTGCATAGCTGAAACCAAGATAAAAACACCAACTGACAACAAAAATCACAAGCAGGGCAAAACAAAGCCTTTTGGCTGAGGAAACCTGAGAAAAGGGCGGTTGACCTCCGTTTTTATTACGAGACGTGTTTTGATAGTCTTTTTTATAAAAAGTCTCAGCAGGTTGCTCTGCTCTTTTTTTCAGCGGTGCAAATTGGGGATCAGTAGATAATACCCCTTCTTGTTGATCTAATTGTGCTAAATCGTACTCCTTTTTTGGTCTTTCTTGCTCTTTTAAAGCTAAATCCTGCAATTGTTGCTCTTTTTCAAGCAATTGGCTTTGTTCCATTTCCTTTTGAAACATTTCATCCAATAAATCAAGCACCTTGACGGGTTGGCTTGGCTCACTTGGCTTTTCCTTTGGCTCAATATTTTGTGCTCCCTGAGGTTGAAAAGCTGGAATATCGCCGTCTTTTGTTATAGGGTATTCATACTCCCGGGATAAAGAGTGCTGAGAATCAGGATAGGTAAAATCTTTTTTACTTACAAGATTGTGTGTACTGCGGTCCTCATCCCAAAAATTATCCTTGTTAACCATATTCTATGATTCTCCTCCAAGTTTATCTAGGCGCTATCCGGTTATCTATATATATCTACTCTCTTGAGATTATTATCCCAATTGACAGTGCAGCCCAAGGATTCGGCAATAAAACGCGTAGGCAACAATATTCTGCCATTGACCGCCATGGGGGAACAGGAAAGACTTACTGTTTTACCATTGACAACAGCTGTATCAGCAAAAAGCTGCAAAATCACTTTTTTCACACCAGATTGACAGGTGACGGTTTTCGTTTGGTTGTTCCAATCCACTTTGATATTGAGGGATTCCCCGATAAAGCGCAAAGGCACCATAATAAAATTATTTTTGACTGCCGGAGTTGTATCCATAAGAGTAATTTTTTCATTGACAAAGGCTTCCTTTTTGCCCAAATAAAGAACTATATGACGTGAAGTCTCTTGTTTATATTTATTTAAATCCGCCTCTAATTTATCAAGATCCTGCTCGATTGCAGCAAATTTGTTATTAATATATTGGTCAACCCATGATTTGCTGACTAAAGGGTCGGATAAAGTGCTGGAATAAGCTAATACAGGTATAGCCAGGGTCATTACCCCAGCCAACACGCATACTAATAGAAAAACTTTTTTCTTTTTATGCCAGTTTTTCATCTAAAGCACTCCCCAAAAAAATGCCTGATTATCTGATAATCATAAAATATTCCAGATATCGTTCTCTATTCGACAACAAGCAAGTTTTCCCTTTTTGTTTTTCATTAACAAACTAGATGGGCATAATAATCTCACGAATTTTATCAGTAAAAACAGCTTTTATTTCATTTATAATAGGATTAATCATTGTCATAGCTTCGTCATAGTTACAAGCAGCCGCAGTAATGCGCAAAACCACTCCATCCTCCTTAGCATAGGGGGCTACTGTAGGATTGCTGTAATCCAATAAATGATTGATTTTATCAGCCGCCATAGATTCTCCTATATTTTGCAGCTTGATATGGACAGAGAAAAAGCTTTTATCAGTATATTCACTTAAATAAGGATCAATATATTTCATAAACATGGGCTGCATCTCTCTGGGCGGTCCCGGCAAAAGAACCGCTATTTTATGGTTATCTTCGATAATACAACCGGGAGCTGTCCCATTTTCATTATAGAGAATAATGGCATCTTGGGGAAAATAGGCTTGTTTTTTGTTACTAGAGCTAACTTGGTTTACACCATGCTTTTTCATTCTATTTTTTATATCATCAAAAGCCTTTTCATCAAAAACAAGTTCTTTGCCGAAATACTGAGCCAGCATTTCTTTTGTTAGATCATCTTTGGTTGGACCAAGACCACCGGTCATAATGACCATTTGCGCTCTGGAAAAGGCAATATCCAAGGCTTTTTTTATTCTTTGGGCATTATCTCCGACTACAGTTTGGTAATGAACGGATATACCCAAACGGGCTAATTGTTGAGCTAAAAACTGAGCATTGGTATTGACGATATCACCCAACAGGATTTCTGAGCCTACGTTAATTATTTCTGCTATCATATCTTTTATTTCCTTTAATTTATTTTTTATAATTAAAAAGCCTAGTGCAGCAATCTGCTCTAAGCTTTTTTATTACCGGCACATCAAAACAAAAAACTATTATAATGCTTTACGGGCAAAGGCTCTGGAATTACGCAAAAGATGGATTTGTGAAAGAGCTTTACCGGTACCTCTAGCTACACAAGATATAGGGTCTTCCGCTATATGTACTGGCAAACCGGATTCTTCCGCGATCAAAGAATCAAATCCATGCAGCAAAGCACCGCCTCCGGTCATCATAATACCTTTATCGATGATATCTGCGGCAAGCTCGGGAGGAGTGATTTCCAAAACCTCTTTCACTCCGGCAATAATGGCTTCTAAGGGCTCTTGCATAGCTTCATGAGCTTCCAAAGAAGAGAACTTAAGACTTTTTGGCAAACCGGTTATCAAATCTCTGCCTCTGACTTCCATATACTTGTTTTCTTTTAGTATACGGGGATAAGCTGTACCAATATTTATTTTTAGATCTTCGGCAAAACGTTCTCCTATTAATAAGTTATGGGATTTTCTAATATAACGAACTATGGCTTCATCAAATTTATCGCCGCCTATGCGCAAAGATTTGCTACAAACAATACCTCCTAAAGACAATACGGCAATATCAGTGGTGCCGCCTCCGATATCTACAACCATACTTCCGCCGGCGCCTCCGACATCTAAGCCGGCACCTAAGGCTGCAGCAAGTGGCTCTTCCATGAGAAAGGCTTGCCTAGCCCCTGATTGCATAGCTGCTTGACGGACCGCTCTTTCTTCCACGCCGGTTACACCGGAAGGAATACAAACCATGATCCTGGGTTTAAAGAAAAAACTGCCGCCGCCACAAGCTTTATTAATGAAGTAGCGCAACATTCTTTCCGTGATATCATAATCGGCGATAACACCCTCTCTCAAGGGGCGGACCGCAATAATATTACCGGGAGTACGCCCCAACATTCTGCGTGCCTCTTCGCCGATAGAAATAACTTGTCCACTGCTACTATCTAAAGCCACAACTGAAGGCTCATTGAGTACGATACCCTTCCCTTTGACATAAATCAGAATGCTGGCTGTACCCAAGTCTACTCCGACATCATTACCAACATTAAAAAAGTTTAATTTCAATCCCATTAATATTCCTCTCTCTCGGCTTATTATTAAATAAATAACTAGCATTATCTAATTAATCGTGCCTCAAAATATAAATATTCCACAGCAAAAGTAGAAATCCTTTCTGAATATTAAAGTAATTCTTTACTGTTTTTCTTGAGGTTTTATACAAAAAAAGACATTGCTTTACTTTGCTTTCAATAAATAATATAATTTACATTGATAAATTAACCATAAACTATGAAAGGGAAAAGATCATGAAAATTGCAATTTTGACCTCTAAAAAAAGAGTAGAAAAATATAGCGATTTCAATCAAATCCCTAAAGATTGGAATCTGGTTTATATTGATAAACAATATACTGACCAAGAAGTATTACAAACTGCCGGGGATGCCGACGGTTTATTTGTAGACGCCATCAATCCGGTTAGTGCTTACCTGATAGAGAATATGCCCAATTTAAAAATCATCCAATCAGAAGGCGTAGCTTATGATCGCTATGATATGCAGGCAGCAACAAAAGCAGGTGTTTATATATGCAATAATTCTTCGGCCAATAGCGCCTCGGTAGCCGAACATACCATTATGTTAATGCTAGCTCTTTTGCGGCGTCTACTAGAAGGACATGACATGGTTATTAACGGCCAACAAATACAAGCCAAAGAATCTTTTATTCTAGATGGTATCAAAGAACTAAGCTCCTGCCACATCGGCCTTATTGGCTTTGGAGCCATTGGCAAAGAAACGGCCAAAAGACTACGAGCATTTGATTGTCAGGTCAGCTATTATACACCAAAGCAAAAAAATCGAGAAATTGAGGAACAATACCAAGCATGTTATCTGCCGTTAGATCAACTAGTAAAACAAAGTGATATTATCAGCCTGCATCTTCCGGTCTTGCCCTCTACAACTGGCATGGTCAACGATACTTTTTTACATATGATGAAAAAAACCGCATTATTGATCAATACTGCAAGAGGCGAAATCATTGATCAAAAGGCCCTGGCAGAGGCTCTCAATCAAGGACAAATAGCAGGAGCAGCGATTGATACCCTTTTTCCGGAGCCTGCTACTTTAAATAATCCCTTATTGAATCTGACCGAAGCTGCTAAAGCAAAAATAATTTTTACTCCGCATATAGCTGGCACGACTAATAACGTATTTTATAAAATGTATCAAAATAGCTGGAATAATATGAACTTGGTCTCAGAAGGTAAAAGACCACAAAATATTGTCAACGGTTTATAAAGTTGCCTTTGTCTTTATTCTTTGTATTTTTTAGTATAAAAGCAGGCAATTGCAGGTATTTAGATGGTAATATTATCAATAATACCCCTATTGGTATCATAATCAAGCTGATCCATTGAGAGGTAGAAAGGATTCCTAACATTCCTCTTTCCATAAAGTCAAAACGCAAGAATTCCAGGAAAAATCTTTGTATTGCATAACATAATAAATAAATCCCTAGGATATTTCCCTCTTTTCTCTTTTGGCGGCTATAAAAAACAATAAAGATAAAAATCACCACATTTATAGCGGCTTCTATTAATTGAACAGGCAAAAGATATATGCCATGGGGGGCAATAAGAGAATTATTGAATAAAACACCCCAGGGCGGAGCGGCAGGAATACCATAACAACAACCGGCAAAAAAACAACCTACCCTGCCCATAGCATGGATCAAGGGAATGGAAGGTATGATGCTATCAAAAAGAGGCCACATAGGAATTTTATATGAACGAATATAAATAATCAGCAACAACAGGCCACCGATCAATCCGCCATAAAAAACAAAACCGCCTACCAAAAGAGAGTAAAGATCCTCTAAGAAATGGTATTTGTTTTGGACCATCCAAGACAAACGAGGTAATATATATAATAGCTTGGCTCCTGCAAAAACACCTATCAAGCCATACAAAAAAGCATATAAAATATCTTCTTTGGCAATGCCGTTTATCTTGGCTCGCAATATAGCAACCAATAATCCGGCAAAGATACCTATAGTGATCATTATACCGTACATAGGCAAAGTAATATCACCGATATGCAAAAAAGGATACAAAAATACACCCCCGAAAAATATAAGCAAACGGCAAGCTCCCGTTTGCTTATATTTAATAGCATGTGTGAAAATATTGCTTAAAGGGCACTACCTATTAAAGCTACACAACCTATAAAAGCAACGAACATTATAGCACAAAGTACTAATGATATAATAGAAATTATGATACCGGCAGTAGCCATACCGCTTTTCTCTACTTTATTAGCTTTAATACCTGTAACCAAACCAACAATACTTAATATTATACCAATAATAGCGAAAGGTCCGGAAAAAACTAAAATAAAAGCAATGATACTTAAGACCAGGGAAGCTATAGCCTTGCCATTAGTTTGGTTATTCATAATATATCTCCCTTCAATTTATTTATTGATACTTCCTTATATTAATTCTATCATGACTATACTTATTTAACAACTGCAAATTTTCAGACTACTTCTCTATGGCTCTTTTCAAATTATGTAATATAAAAAGAGTTGTTCCTGCCATAAATATGGGTGCGAACAACTCTTTTTGACCGGGTAATATAGACCTATATCAAGATTTCTTTTCTAAATACTTGCGCTTGGTTGCTTCTCCACCACGCAAATGCCTTTCTGCCTTATTATTGTCTAATATATCTCTTACTCTAGCTGCAATCATTTCGTTTATTAAAGGCAGTCTTTCTGTAACATCCTTATGCACAGTACTTTTACTTACGCCAAAAACAGTGGCTGTCTGACGCACGGTCGCTGCACTTTCAATAATGTAATTACTGATTTCTAATACTCTTTTTTGAATATAATCCTGCATCCATATAGCCCCCTACGAGACGACATTTGTATATATATATGGGGCAGGCGAAAAAAAATGCCACAAATTTTACTTTGTTATACTATTCTCTTTTAGACAAAGATTATAATCGGTCAGCTTAGACGACTTATCTAATATTTTTTATAATTTTCCTTCAAATACAAATTTAGCTGCCCTCTTTTACAATCTAAGGTATAGCTTAAGATTTTTTGTGTTGCAGGTATAGCCGCTAAAACGATATAAAAAGCAGCGAAAAGAGTCTAAAGACTTTTCGCTGCTTCAGGCTAAATATTTTATTTGATATCCTTATCGGCTACAGGCTAAAGAAAAAATTAATTAAAATAGACTTTCTATATAATGTTCCTGTTCTGTTGGTTCGGTCGGCTGATCCCCCAGCGGCTGAGATGGATTTAAATCAACCGGATGTTCGCCTTCCGGTAAATCATCTGGGTCCAAGATGATTATTCCTTGGTCAGGCTTTTCCTCTTTCTCTTGTTTGGATTTAGTATCCAGATGCTTGACTCTCCTATAAGTCGAATCCGGTTTCGGGAATTGCTTGACCGCTTCATCTTCTAGGGCAGCTGATATTATTGCTTTCCATATTCGGGCCGGGTATTTGCCCCCATAAATTTGACGTAAATATTGTGGCTTGCCACTTGGGGAGAGATCTTTGTCATAACCCATCCAAACAACACCTACTAACTCTGGTGTATAAGCAGCAAACCAAGCATCCTTATTACCGATACGTATGTTTTTGAATGCCGACGTATCTGGTAACTGGGTAGTCCCTGTTTTAGAGGCAACTGGTCTATTCATGCGGGCATTTGTACCTGTACCCGCATTAGTAACAGTCATCAGCATACTAGTCATCAGCCAGGCGTTTTGCTCAGTATAAACACGCCTTGTATTCTGCTTTGCTTGATAAAGCAGCTTTCCATTAAAATCTTCTATTTTTGTTATTACTATAGGTTCTATATATACGCCTTGATTAGCAAATGTTGCATAAGCTGCAGCTAATTCCAGGGGAGATACACCTGTTGTCAGACCGCCTAAAGCCATGGAAAGACCGGCATCAAGATTTTGCGACATATCAATTCCGGCCTTTTCGATATAAGGTATGCAGTATTCTACACCTAATTTTTGCAGAAATTTTACAGCAGGAACGTTTAATGAATATTGGATCGCCGTACGCATGGTAACAAGTCCGCGATATTTGCCATCATAATTCTTAGGTGTGTATTTACGGCCAAAAGTTGTCAGTGTATCATCTACCATACTATCAGGAGAATAGCCCGCTTCCAGCGCCGGACCATATACAGCAATGGGTTTAAAGGCAGAACCCGGTTGGCGAGCAATATCAGTGGCACGACTCAATCCTCTTTTGACGGTATAATCCCTACCGCCCATGAGACCTCTAATCTGGCCGTTACTATGGTCAATAACTACCGCCGCACTTTGCACGATATTTTCTGATCGGCTAGATGGGAAATTATTTTTATTATTATAGATTTCTTCCATCTTACTCTGTGTGACAGGGTCCATGGTTGTGTATATCCGCAAACCTCCACTATAAACCATGCTTTGCGGTAGATCATTTTCTTGCAATATTTTTTCTGCCTCGCTGATTACATAATCTGTAAACCAAGGATATAGGTAGAGCTGGGATTTTTCTAATGTTGTCTTTACAATTAATTCTTCTTGTTTGGCAGCGGTGATTTCTTGCGCATAGGAAGGCTTATATTTTAGCAAGTCGTTCAAAACATTATCTCTGTTTTGCACAGCTCTTTCTGGATATTTTATTGGTGAATATGTTGCCGGATTGGGGGCCAAGCCAACGATGGTGGCAGCCTCGCTGAGAGTCAATTCGCTGGCATGCTTATCGAAATATTTCAAGCTAGCGGATTCCACTCCATAACAGCCATGCCCCAGATGAATTTCATTGAGATACATTTCCAAAATCTCGTCTTTGTTATATTGGCGTTCCAGTTCTAGGGCGATAAAGGATTCTTTAATTTTTCTGCCAAAGTTTTTTGATTGATCATCCAATATAGCATTACGAGCTAATTGCATAGTAATAGTACTGGCTCCCTGCGAAAATTCGCCAGATTTGAAATTAGCTACAATAGCCCCAAAAATGCGGATAATATCGATGCCTCCATGTTTATAAAAACGCGCGTCCTCGGATGCTACAAAGCAATCTTGCAAATAAGGAGAGATTTCTGTCAAATCAACAGAGATGCGGTCTTCTTCTCCATGCAGCGTTTGATAAATATTATTATTTTTATCATACAAAAAGGTCGTTTGTTGTCCTTGCAGAGAACCCTCTTCCCATTTCAAGGAGCTTATTAACTGAGTGCTGGCTAAAGCTATACCAACTATGGATAAAATAGCTAAAATTATCAAAACCACCAGGAGTATCTTCAGCCAACGTGGAAATTTTTTCATTTTTTACACCTCCCTTAGCGGGATTTTTTAGAATAATTTTAATTATTCTGGCTGCCTTATGGACGAAGGTAAAGAAATTTTTGTTGCATTTTTAATCTTAATATAAGAAATTTTGTTGTAAATTCTTTAAATCTAAGGCTGAGAATAAATGAATGTCATTTAATAATCTTTTTTTGCCTCCAAACAGCAGCGGATCTCTTCCAGAACTTTTATTTCATCATCTGGTAACAGTTGAGCTTTGCCAATAGTATAGCGACTATAAAGCAAAATTTTGGCATAATGCTCCAGCGTTTCCAGGCGGAAAAAAGCCTGATTCAAATCCTTTCCCCAACTTAGTGCACCATGATTGGCCAAAAGTACAGCGCGGTGATCTTTGGCATAAGCTGCAGCGCCTTCTGCCAGTTCTATGCTGCCGGGCGTAGCATAGGGTGCTACCGGTACCGTACCCAAATTGACCACAGCTTCCGGCATTACAGGCTGCTCAAAAGGGATCTGGGCCACAGCAAAAGCCGTAGCACAAGCCGGATGAGCATGGGTAACCGCACCGATGTCCGCAGATTGTTCATAGATTTTCAGATGCATTTTCAGTTCAGAGGATGGTTTGTATGATCCCTTAATAATATTTCCCTGCAAATCGAGCTTAATCAGCATATCAGCGGTCATAAACCCCTTTGATACGCCGGTGGGTGTGGCCCAAATTATCTGAGGAGCTACACGACAGCTTATATTACCATCATTAGCTGCCACCATACCCAACTGATACATTCTTTGGCCGATAGCGATAATATTACTGCAGGCTTCGGCATCTGAGGGATAAACTATCATAATATACTCCTTTTATGCTTTTAATATATCCTTAAGATTGACATGATAAGGCGCTCTGACAATGCCCTTTTCCGTAATAATTGCTGAAATGAGACTGCTGTCCGTTACATCAAAGGCGGGGTTAAATATCTTTGCTGCTGGCGGTGCCATAGGTTTTTTATACCACATTTGGCTGACTTCCTCGGCATCACGTTCTTCAATATGAATAGCTGAACCTGTTGAGGTAGCCATATCTATAGTGGAAGTAGGTGCGCATACATAAAAAGGGATATTATAATATTTGGCTAAAATTGCTACGCCCAAAGTGCCTATTTTATTAGCTGCGTCACCATTGGCCGCTACTCTGTCACAACCTACTAGTATTGCCTGTATCCAACCGTTTTTCATGACCGTGGCAGCCATATTATCGCAGATCAACGTAGTATCGACACCGGCTTTGGTCAGTTCATATGCGGTTAAACGTGCGCCTTGCAGTAGCGGTCTGGTCTCATCAGCAAAAAGACGGAAATTATAACCCTTTTCCTGACCTAAATACACAGGTGCCAAGGCTGTGCCATAAAGTATAGTCGCCAGTTGGCCGGCATTACAATGTGTCAGAATCCCCATATTAGGTTGCAAAAGGGTTAGTCCGTATTCACCGATTTTGCGACAAACCTCAACATCCTCTTCCAACATAGCAAGTGCTTCCGATAATAAAGCTTCCTTCACTTCTTCAACAGATAAATGAGATTTATTCAAGGCCAGGGCTTCTAATCTGTTTAAAGCCCAAAAAAGATTAACAGCCGTAGGCCGGGATGATGCCAGATAAGCCTTGGCCTCTTGCAATTTTTCAATAAATTCATGATAGTAAGTAGTTTTTATCTGTTTGGCTATAATTGCCAATCCTAAAGCAGCGGCAATTCCAATAGCTGGAGCGCCTCTCACTTGCAGGATGTTTATGGCATGCCAGATCTCTTCTTTTTTAGTCAGGCGCAAAACCTTCTCTTCATTAGGCAAAAGAGTTTGATCCAAAATCAATAAAGCCCCTGTATCTTTATCATAGTCTACTGCTGGGATTATTTGTGGAGCCAAGCGAAATCTCTTCATAATTAATTCTCCCGCTAATAACAATTATTATAAATATAATTCGACTTTTTACTGGTGTTTCCTGCTATAAGTAATCTTATACCAATAAATATGTCTACTGAAAAATTTGGCATTAATTATTATATGTTTATATTATTATGAGGAAATATTAATATTATTAAAATTTGTTTTAATGTAGATATTATACCCTTTTGCCTATTATAAGCAATGCAAACTGTCTGAAAAATATCTTTAAATGAAGTTACGCCTGCGAAGTTTTGTTTATCGTCTACCGAGATTTTCTAACACTTTTTTTGATTGGTGGGCAAACCCTTCTCTAGGTATTAATTGAGGCTTAAAACTGGTTTATTGCTCAACTGACAGTGAAAGGTTTTTCTACAAAAAAAAACTCTAAGTAAATATTTACTTAGAGTTTTTTGTTATTTACAGTTCTATTCTTATTTGTCCGGGTTTGCTAAAAGTATATCCACCCATCTTTTCTAAGCGTCTGGCAAGATCTGCCCCTTGAAGCACCTCGCAAAACAGTTGCACAGAGGGTAAATCCCATGCCGCCTTATTGATGAGCAGATCATATTGTTCATCATATAAGGGGATAAAATCCAAGCCATAGATCCGGGCTGCAGAATATATACCCAGCCCCACATCGGCAGCGCCGGCGGCGATCACAGCAGCCACGCCTGTATGAGTGAATTCCTCACGTTCATAACCGTATATTTGTGAGTTGTCTATACCCGCTTTTTTAGTCAAATAGTCAGCTAAAATACGTGTGCCGGAACCTTTTTGTCGATTAACATAAGAAAGGTTTTTCTCGACAATGTCGGACCAGTTCTCGATGCCTTTAGGATTACCCGCAGCCACCATAAAGCCTTGTTGCCTCTGTACGCCTTCTATAACAATCACACCGCCCTGAGGAAAATATCGCTTGATATAAGGTATATTGTATTGTCCGCTTTCCTCATCCAAAAGATGTATACCGCCCAAATGTGCTTGCCCTCTTTTTATGGACATAATAGCACCCATGCTGCCCACATGTGAGGAATTTACCATATTGAGCGGCGATTTTTGCCTCATGATGTCAGCAATTTCATCGATTAAAGGATCATGGCTGCCTATAACACAGAGAGTTTTTTTGATATCCTCTAAAGGGCGCAAAAGCTGCACTTGTACCGTATCTCCTATCTCATATCCTTCACAATCCTGCGGAATATCTATGATGCCATCTGCTTTGATAAAAGAGGTAACCACACCTGCCCCCCGATTGAGAGGTACGGCAATAAAATTATTATCCACATAACCAACCAGCGTACGGACAAATTCACGGTACTTTAAAGAGGAATTGATCTTTTTGCCTGTCACAGCTTTCAATTGGCTGTTATGTGAAGGTATATAACCACATAACCTATCTAGTACAGGTTTTAATATTTGCTGTAATACAATAATTCCCGATACGGGATAGCCGGGAACTCCTATAACCGGTTTGAACCTGATTCTGCCCAAAATAGCTGGTTTACCAGGTTTGATAGCAATTCCATGTAAACATACTTCTCCTATTTCGCTGATGGCTTGCGCAGTAAAATCCTCACGACCGGCCGATGAGCCGGCATTAATGATAACCAGATCACATTCGTCAGACGCTTTTTGTAGAGCTTCTTTTATAAGGTCTAGCCGGTCTTTAATAATGGGGTAGGTCTTACTTTCTGCTCCCCATTCCTGAAGCATAGCGCCAAAAATAGTGGAATTAAATTCCATAATGTCTCCAGGAGCGGGATTAGCGCAAGGCGCTATAATTTCATCCCCTGTAGGTATAATGCCCACCAAGGGCTTTTTGACTACTTCGATCCCGGAAATCCCAGCTGCCAACATTGCGCCCATAGCAGCGGGTGTGATAGGGGTAAGGGAGGGAAGTATCATATCCCCGGCGGAAATATCTTCTCCTATTTGGCGCATGTGTTGCCAGGGAGAAGCAGCCTTATAAATTTTTATCTGACCGTTATCATCATATACCACATCCTCGATCATAATTACGGCATCACAATCATGAGGAATGGGATCACCCGTATCAACCACTATAAAATCATCTGTTGTCAGTATTACAGGTGTCGTTTCGGTAGCGCCGAAAGTAATCTGTGCTTTGAGGGCAATACCATCCATGGCGGCAGCATTATAATGGGGTGAACAAATCTTAGCATAAATCGCCGTAGCAGTTATTCTGCCTAAAGAAGCACCAACGGTAATATATTCTTTTTTATAACTCATACCGCCCGCCATCAAGCACTCCAAATAATCATTGATAGCCGCATCCAGCGGTTTATTAGTCAAATACTGATAATGCATTTTTTATACCTCCAGACACATTTTTAGCTGAACAAAAAGACCTCTACTCGCGAATCCTTGTCTATGCCCTCACAGTCTCTGTCTATTTTGATATATCCGTCCGCTTGTGAAAGCACGGAAATCATGCCTGATTTACTGATGATGGGACGTACAATCAAGCCCTGAGAGCTATTTTCCAGCGCTACGGCAACATACTCTTCCCGTCCGTGATTAGAGGGTAGATTAGTAATCATTTTAGCATAGATACTGTGGTCTTGATAAGAGTTACCCAATAGAGCGTAAATAAGCGGTCGGACAAAGAGATGAAAAATAAAATACGCGGAAACCGGGTGTCCCGGCAGTCCAAATACAGGTTTGCCTTTTACGGAGCCCACAATAGTGGGTTTACCGGGTTTGATGGCTATGCCATGCAATAAGACGCCTTTATCTCCTAGATCATCAAGAACTTTATAAGTAACATCTCTGCTGCCTACAGAGCTGCCGCCGGAGATTAAAAGCATATCACAATCATCAATATTGGCGGTAATAGCCGATTTAAGCAAGTCATATTTATCACGGATAATGCCTAAAAGAAGCGGCTCCCCCGCTAGAGCGGCTATGGCTGCTGCCAACATTGAGCTATTGATATCCCTGATCTGACTGTTTTTGGGCGTTTCCGTTATATCTATCAATTCATCACCCGTGGATATAATGCCGATTTTGGGTCTTTGCCTGACATTGATCTCTTGATATCCCAAAGCAGCCAAGGCTCCGATATCCTTGGCTTTAATAACCTTACCGGCCTTTAGGATAAGCTCACCCGGTTTTATATCATCACCTTTAAAAGATATATGCTGCCCGGGCGCCGAAGGTTTTTGTATATAGATCAAACCATCATCATAATCTTCCGTATACTCTATCATAACCATGGCATCAGCCCCGCGGGGGATTTGTCCCCCGGTAGGCACATAAACAGCTTGACCTTTAGTAATAGTAATAGAAGCTCCTTGTCCCATCAAAACTTCGCCTTTATTGTCCAGCATAGCCGGAATGGTTTCTGAACAGCCAAAAGTATCTGCGGCCATAACGGCAAACCCATCTACCATAGAACGGTCAAAGGCCGGCACAAATTCTTGAGATATAATATCTTGGGCCAGCGTTCTGCCTAAAGCTTGATTAAGACTAACACTTTCTACAGGCAAATTCAGCCGGCCAAAATTATCTTTAATTATCTGCATGGCTTGCGGCGGGGTTTTAACATTAAGCATTTTATAACCTCCAATGTTTTAAAAAGGCTTTTGTAGCTTTATGAACAGGGTTTTCCAGTAATTGCGCCGGCGGACCTATTTCGGCTATAGTGCCCTCATTCATCATGATTATATAATCGGCAAGTAATTTGGCCTGAACTAAAGAATGCGTAGCAAAGATAACCGTACATCCCGTATCCTCGGCATATTGTTTTAATAATTTTTCCAATAATTCATGACCAGCTATATCAGTTGCCGATGTCGGTTCATCCAATAAAAGCAATTTACGGCGGCAAACGATCATCCGTGCAAAAGCTAATCGCTGCGCCTCTCCTCCGGAAAGGCCGACACCCTTACTCTGAGCAAAATCCTGCATATTAACGGCCTCTAGGGCCCATTTAACCAGTTTATCTTTTTCTTCCTGACTGCCGCTTTTAATAGAAATCATAACATTTTTATAAGCACTAAAGGAAAAAATATACGGTTTTTGTGGCATATAACCAATTTCTTCTTTATCGATATCAATCTCAATTTTACCCAGATCAGGCTTAATTATACCAGCTAAAATACGTAAAAAAGTAGATTTTCCACAACCGTTCGGGCCGATAAGGGCATATTTTTTACCCTGCTCAAAAGAAAACTCCTTAATATCAAGTACAGTTCTTGGGGCATATATTTTTTTAAGACCGGTTAGTTTAATCATTTTTTTTCACCCTGAAATCTATAACCTATTGAATTGACGACAAAAGCAATGATCAAAAGCACAACCCCCAGTGCGATAGCAAACTCAAAATTACCCTTATTAGTTTCCAACATAATGGCGGTAGTCATTACTCTGGTTTTAAACTGGACATTGCCCCCTACCAAATGTACTGCTCCTACCTCTGCTATAGCTCGTCCGAAGCCAGTCAAAAAGAAAAAAACTAACTGACTTTTGCATTCATTGATCATCAAAAGCAACTCTTGACGACGGCTCAAGGCAATACCAGCAGTAGTTTCCAACATTTGTGGTGCTTTTGTTCCCACCAGGGAAGCGGTAAGACCGGCAATAATAGGCGTAATTAAAAGCACTTGCGCAATAACCATAGCCGTTACCGAAAATAAGAGACCAAAACTACCCAATGGTCCTTGACGTGATAAAATCATAAAAACTATCAGACCCGCTACCACAGGGGGCATTGCCATCAGCGTATTAATAATACGCATTACAAAGCTTTTTCCTGTAAATTTATACAAACCAAGAAAAATTCCTATAGGTATACCGATAAGGGAAGAAATAGTTGTACTTGTTAATGACATTTGCAATGTAACGCCAATAATTTGACGCAATTCATTGTCAGCGCCAAAAATTAATTGTAATGCGTTAATAAAAGTTTCCATATTTTTCCCCAACCTGTTGATTTATATTAGATACTGCATAGAAATATGTTTATTCTGTTATACCAAACAAAGGGGCATGCTTTTGCATGCCCCTTATGCATTTATGAGGTTTTATATATTTTGTTAGTCAAGAGGATAAAACAGAGGAGCGCCATATTCCTCTACTCCGTAAGTGGATATTTTTTCTAAAGTTTTATCGGATGTCATCCATTCAATAAAGGCTTGTGCGCCTTCTGCATTAATACCTTGGTTCTTTTCTGGGTTGACGGCAATTAATGAATAAGTATTTTTCAGGTCTTCGGATTCTTCAAGCAATAAATCTAATTTGAGATTATTTTTCATGGAAAGGTAGGTTCCTTTATCAGTAAAAGTATATGCTTGACGCTCATTAGCTTGATTGAGAACAGCACCCATGCCGGCCCCAGCAGAAACGTACCAAGCATTGCTGGTTGGATCTATACCGGCAGCATCCCAGATTTTAAGTTCTGCTTTATTGGTACCGGAATCATCGCCACGAGAAACAAAATCAGTTTTACCGTATGTTGCAATAGCTTTAAAAGCGTCCGCAGCATTTGCGGTTTCTTTAACAGCAGCTGCATCTTCAGCCGGGCCAACAATGACAAAGTAGTTATACATAAAGGGAATACGTTCTATGCCATAACCATTAGCGACAAATTCTTCCTCAGATGCTTTGGCATGCACAAGCAAAACATCTGCATCACCTGTTTCGCCTAATTTGATAGCGGCACCTGTACCATTGGAGGTGATTTCAAGTTTATATTCTGTTTCTGCTTCAAAATCCTGTTGCAAATAAGGCAAAAGTCCGGAATCATTTACCGATGTGGTGGTTGAAACGCGAATGACTTGATTTTCCGGGGCAACTGCTGGAGGATTGCCTGTTACATTGCTGTTATCGCAAGCACTGAGAGCAAATACTGCTACCAGAAGCAGGATGCCTACGAGTAACAAAGACAGTTTCTTTTTCATTTTTGATCTCCTTTCAAATTGCAGCATAATCTTTTGTTTCTTTACAATCATGTTTTATTATAAGACAATAATATTCTTTTTTCAATACATTTTTCACTTAAAATAAAATATACACCCTCTGTATATTATTTATCTTACTAAATACCCATATAAAATATATGACTGAAATATTTGAATATTATTTATCCATCGCAGAAACTAGTGGCATCTTTATCAAATTAGCTTTCAAGTCTCTGATATCATTGAGATCATGCGTGATAATAAGCAATGTTTTACCCTGGGTATGATGTTTAACGTAATTAATAATCATTTTACGTGTTATTTCATCCAAACCTTTAAAAGGTTCATCCATGAAGATACAATCTGATTCGGGCATTATAGCTCTTACCAGTGCTACACGCCTTTTCATACCACCGCTCAACTTAACTACCGGTCGGGTAATACTATCTCCTTTAAGACCTACTTGCGCAAGATTTTCTATTATTTGCTCTTTGCCAATACTTTTGGGACAGACCATAGCAATATTGGCTACTGCGTTAAGATTTTTACAGAGACGGTCTTCCTGAAAAACGGCCGTGATTTTTTTGCCTTCAAGGCCCGATATTTTCCCGCTATCTGCTTTGATCAAACCCAGCATAATATGCATTAGTGTGGTTTTTCCGCAGCCTGAAGGGCCCATGATACAGGTGATTTCTCCAACAGGAAATTCAGCGCTATAATCTTTGAGCACTATTTTTTCTCCAAAAGCTTTGTTTAGTTTTTCCACTTTAATAGCATTTGGTGTCAATTTTTCTCACCTGTCCCCTCTATTCTAACCTGCAGCCTTTGTAAAAGGGAAAGGAACACTTTTTCAAACAAGATACTGATCAATATAATCACAGCAGTCCAGGCAAAAAGATCACCAGTATTAAGATAAATTTTGGCGTGATATAATTTCTCACCGATAGAACCGCTGGGCAAACCAATAACTTCGGCCGCAATACCTGATTTCCAACAGATACCCAGAGAAACAGAGCAAGCTGAAACAAAAAAGGGCATTACTTCAGGCAAATATATATTTAGGAACTTTTTCCCCGCGCTGATATGAAAGACTTGTGCCATCTCCAACATTTTTTTATCTGTATTCAATATACCATGTAATGTATTAGTATAAATAATCGGAAAAACCATCAGAAAAGAAATGAATACAGAAAGGTTTTTCGAAGTAATCCAGATGAGGGCCAAAATGATAAAAGAAGCCACAGGAGTAGATTTCACTACCGAGGCCAGAGGGTTGACCAATACCTTAATCCAGTAAATTTGTGATGATAAAATTGCCAGGCCTACCCCGCATACCACAGCAATAATAAATCCTAAAACAATCCGGAAAAAGGAAAATGATATGGCTTGCCAAAAATCTGTTTGCCGAACAAGTTCAACAAGCGTTTTCAGCACAACCCAAGGAGAAACTAAAAGGATCTCCTCACCTATCTGTGAACTAGCAAATTGCCACAAGGCAATCCAAAAAACGATGGCAAAGAATATTTGCCATCGTCTCTTTTTGTCAGAATTACTGGATGTAGTAGAATTGAGCATCTGGGAGTTTTCCTCCTATGGACTTCGGATCTTGTTCAAATAAAACCTGTAAATATCCTGAAACTTTCGTTTGCATATCCGTTCCATCTATATAAGTGATATTACAATTAGGTATTACTTTTTCGGCCACCGGTTGTGGAGCTATTTCATACTTACCAACCAAAGCTGCAGCATCCGCCACATTATTATTGACATATTGAGTAGAAGCCTTGTATTCACTCAAAAAGTTTTTCCAGGCTTCTTCATTTTCTTGCAAGAAATCATTTCTTACGATTAACACTCCGGTCACCATAGAGCTGCCGCCTTGGCCAACCGTTTTATCCCATTCCTCAGTCATATTTAAAGCCACACGTAATTTGTCGTTTTTAGACTTAGCCGTAGTGACATAAGGTTCAGGAAGCATAGCCACAATATCCTGGTCCTGGCTCAATAGAGTGGCCAGTTCTGTGGATTCGGATTTAAATTCTATCGTAACATCTTTTTTAGGATCAATACCGTTTGCACTTAATATATAATTAAGTATATATTCAGGCGTAGTTCCCTTTCCTGTTGTATAGATAGTCATGCCCTTCAGGTCTTCTATAGAGTTAATTTTATCACTGTTTTCTACAATGTACAATACGCCTAAGGTATTGATAGCGGAGATTTTTATACCTCCATTAGTTTTGTTATATAAAACAGAGGCTAAATTACAAGGCACTGCCGCAGCATCTATTTCTCCGGAGACGATCTTTGTGACAATTTCATCGGCTGTACCCATTATCTGGAATTCATAATTATTTAATGCTTGTCCCGCTTCGTTATCAGACATTAATTTTACCATGCCCATGGTGGTAGGACCTTTTAAGGAGGCTATTTTTATTGTAGCTTTATCTGCCGTATTGTCGTTTTTCTCTGTTGCTTCATTTCCGCAAGCAGCTAAAAGTCCCAAGCACAGAAATACTATTAGCATAATGCTAAAAATCTTTTTCATAGGCTATCCCTCTTTCTGATAATTTTTTTACAATCATATTATTATTTATAAATATAGCCTGTTTTTTCTTTTTTTGCAATTATTTTATGAGATATTCTTAGTACCATAACAAAGCACCTATAAGCCGTTGATTATATAATATTTTAAAAAAATGGTATGACAGTTGATGCCATACCATTGAGTAAAAGTTGGATTACTTACCGT
Organism: Bacillota bacterium; assembly: GCA_050942825.1. GTDB lineage: Bacteria > Bacillota > Dehalobacteriia > UBA4068 > UBA4068 > CAYRML01. Next base: position 49,137 of record JBMNOA010000003.1, on the reverse strand, counting down.
TTTAAAATATTTGAGAGGGAATATTATACCTTTATGAGAAAAGGAGACCATAGTCGTTATTCTATCACATTTTCACTGACTGCTGTTTTAGGGTGGCGGATGATCTTAACTTCTACCCTGCGGTTCATTTTACGCCCGGCTTCGGTATTATTATCTCCCACAGGCTGGAATTTGGAGTACCCGGCAATCGACATTTTGGATTCCGGCAATTGGCATTTTCCTACCATGAATTTAAGCACTGCTATGGCACGTTCCGCCGAGAGCTCCCAAGCAAAAGTACTAGTAGTAGGAACACCTATGGTGGCAGTATGCCCGCCGATTTCTATATTGCGGATAAGATTGTCCACACTTTTTAAAATAGTGCCAATATCCTGTAATATTCCTATGCTTTCCGGCTTGAATTCTGGGCTATCGGGATAAAAAAGAACGCTGTCCCCAAAGCGTAAACGGATATAATTGGGGCCTCTTTCAATCATGATACTATCTTCATAACCTCTATTGCTTACTTCCTTCTTAAGGACTGTATAAATGGCATCAAATTCATCTTTACCCTCTATCTCATCCATAATTATCTGCTCCTGCTCTGATTCAGTTGGTATTTGCTCAACTATTTCGGTCTGATTAAGGGAGCTTTGCAATTCTTCTTTTAGTCTTTCGAATTTTTCCAAATCAATCATACTCATCGCGTATAACATGATGAAAAGGATCAGCAGATTGTTCATTATGTCCGCATAAGTAATAAGCCATCTACCGGCATTATCTGAGCCTTCTTTATCTGTTCGCCTTTTCATTGACAGCCTCCTTGCCGATACGGGTTTTTACGCCTTTTGCCGGAGCAGCAGACCTTTTTTTCCCATCGGCTTTACCTGTTAAATAAACAGAAAGCTTATCCCTCAATATTTTAGGGTTTTGTCCATTACGGATGGAGCAGATCCCTTCAACAATCATTTCCTTTTCAATTAGACTGGCCTCCATGCGCAGCTTCAGCTTGTTTGCTATAGGCAGAAATATAAGGTTAGCTAAAAAAACCCCGTACAGGGTAGCGGTAAAGGCCACGGCAATTGATGTAGCCATATGTTCGGGTGATTCCATATTAGCCAGCACCTGGATCATTCCCATAATAGTACCGACCATACCAAAGGTAGGAGCATAACCTCCCAGTGATTCGAAAATAGAAACTTCCGTCCTGGCATGTCTTTCAAAAATATTGATTTCCGTTTCTAAATAGTCTTTTATCTGCTCTAAATCGGCTCCGTCTATAACCATCAGCATGCCATTTTTCATCAAAGGATCCACTGTTTGTTTTTTCGGTTCTTCTTTATTGATTATCTTCTCCAAACTCAATAGTCCGTCTCTTCTGGCGTTTTCGGCTAACATTATCAGATAATCTAATGTTTCGTTAAGACGGGATTTTGGACTTTTTATTACCTTTAGAACAAGTGCCGGTAATTTAATCAGTTGATCTAAACCATAAGCAATTGCTAAGGCACCAAGAGACCCCCCAATAACAACAAAGCCTGCGCTGATATTTAAAAGAGCGGTTAAGGTACCGCCATCCATAGAATAGGCGACCATAAGAGACCCTATACCGATTACTACACCTATAATACTCGCAATATCCACTATGAAACCCTCCTTTTCCATCCTCCTATTAAGCTGAGTTTTTTAGATGGGTGTAAAACATATCATACTCCAGACAATCGGATTTAACCGTTAATCTAGCCATTTTCTTTATAATTCAGCAGCATTCCAACCTGATTTGGGCTATGAGGATAGTAATTGGTGTGTTTCTCACGATTGATGCTAATAATCTTATCCTTATAGGAGCTGGCCAAAGACCGTGCTTTAGTGAGAGTATCTCTGTTCAGTTCACGAATAAAGCCCAGATATTTTATTTGTTCTGCTAGTATTTCTCTGATACTCTGTAATTCTTGAGACATATCTGCTGTATTTGCTGTATTTGCACTTATTAGGACTCGAATATCCTCATCGCAGGAAGCGGTAATGGCCTTAAAATCCTTATCTATGCAGTCTATACTTTGAATAAAGCTCTGTTGTTTTTGAATGTGGGCAGCAATTAAAGACTCTTCATCTTTATTGAGATCCTCACAAAGCTCTTTTAGGCTCTGAGCAAAAGATTTTAAAAGAGCGAGTTTCTCCTGAGACAGGTTAAGTAAACGATAGAGGTTTTCCCTGTCCGGTATACTCATACTATATTTCCCTCCAATGACATTTTTTGACGGTGGATACTTTCCGCCTGCCGCCAAGTATCTTTCAGCTGATTAGTGATATGAAGAACATCCTCCAAAAAGACGACATTTTTTTCTCCATTGGCCTTGACCATCTGAAAATAGATAAATTCATAAAGCCGCAACAAATTATCGGAAATAGGGTAATTAATATCCAAAATATCTACTAGGTAAAGAACGATATTTTGTGCTTTGATAAGATTGTGGTGAACATCTTCCAGCTTGTTCTTTTTGATATTGAGGATAGCCCGGTTAATCTGCAAGGCCATTTCATCATACAACAAGACAATAAGTTCTCCTGGGGTAAGGGTTTTGACCGAGAGATCTTTATATTTGGCATAAGCATTAGCATATGACATCTGTTATCACCTCATAAGTTATTAGTGAACAAATCAATTGTTTGGCATCTGTGCAGCAAGCCAGCCGCTTTGGTAATTAAGGGAGTTGATAGCTTTTTCCATGGCTGTAAATTTGGACCAATAACTATCCTGCTCTTTTGCCAGCTTTTTAGTGAGATTAGAAATAGTCGCTTCAACATCGCTGATCTTTTTGCTATAAGTATAAACACCTACAAAATTGGTTTCCGGACTACCCACCATCTCTACCAGTGGCCCTTTTATGCCTATTTTGCTGATATTATTCTTGACGATATCACTTAAGCGCCATAAAAGGCCTGATTCCTCGTAGCGGATTTTTTTATTCTCTGTAGTATTATACTGAGAATATTTTATGGAAGAATTTTGCGTAAAAAGGGCTAAAACCTCTTCCGGCTTTTCACTCAGGGCTTTGCGGAGTACACCTTCATTAATAATCAGCTTGCCGTTGTCAGAATAGCCTTTAGTGGTAATACCAATATCCGGTAAAATAAAACCAAGATTATTACCAGAAGAATCGAGTTTTTTTACAGCATCATAAAGAGAAGTCCTTAATTCATTAACGATTTTTTTAAGTGTAATATCGTTTCTTAACAGCCCGCTTTGGGCTTTTTCCGTCCATATTTTTTGCTCGTTCTCACTTAAATGTTCTTTTTGTTCCTCGGTAAGGGGTAAAAAATTACGGTAAAAAGGCTCATTGAGCTTACTGTTGATTGCATCTATCAGCTTATTATACTCATTGACAAAATCAGTGATTTTACCTACCATATCTTCGATATTGTATGCGGTGGACACGGTGACCTTTTCTTGCGTGTCTCCGGAGGCCTTATTGTTTAAAGTATAGGTAGTGCCATCGATTTCAAAAGTATTGGAGCTGCGTATCAGTGTTATCAATTCATCTTCTGCAGTGGCACCGTTTAGCCCAACCTTCACTTCAGCATCAGTCCCGGAAACAAAGACTCCTTGTCCTAAAATAGAGTTTAAAAAATTGCCATCGGTATCTTGGAAAACAATTTCGGAGGCGGCACCAGTATCTTTAGAAATTAAGGTAAAAGAGTCGGTAACTGAAGAATAAGAAAGTCTGACTCCCGCGGCGCTGTTATTGATAGTGGAAATAATATTGCTTAAAGTATTTGTAGAATCGAAGCAAAAACTTTCTCCATTGATAGTAAAGGTAAATTCCTCACTAACCAAAGGGGTATTCAAGTTAAGCTCACCAACTTTATTGGAGAGGTTGATGAGATTGGAGCTGCCAGGGGCAAAACCAAGAAAGTCTATAGCATCTCCGTCTTGTGTCCCGGTAACATTAAGAGATATTTTGCTATTTTGCGCTGTAAGACTCAAGATACCATTATCACCTGAAACGGAGACTTTGCCACTACCGAAAGCTCTATCAAGGAGCACTGTCAGTTCATCAGCCACAGCCTGTAAATCTGAATATTCCCTATCAGAAAAAGTGATAATTTTGGAGATGCCGTCCACGGAGACTTTCATCGATTTGCCACTGAGAGCAGATATCAGCTCTGTGTTAATTTCTGTAGATAATTGGCCGCTGACCTTTTGAGAGCTTTGCACTTTAGAAGAGGTAGCAAGGCTGATTATATCGCTGAAATATACGCTTTGGCTGCCGCTGGAGGAACCTCCGATAGCTGAAACATACTGCGGATCACTACTGGTAGCTGTCATTTGCTTTAAGGATTCGCCAATAGTAAGAGAATTTAAGGATGTGCCGAAATATTTTTCGTTAAATTTTACCAGACCGGTAAGAATTTCCCGATAATATCCTTGCTTCCATTCAATCTGTTGCTTTTGCTGCTGGGCAGCATAGATTTTGTTTTGTGTGGCTGAGGTAAGCTGCTTAACCAGAGTTTCGGTATCCATTCCGGATGCAAGTCCGCTTACACGGTTATAGCTACTATTTAAGGTGCTTATCATTGGCGTACTCCTTTCTGCTAATCATTTTTTCACATAAACTATATCGACAGAAGAAAAAAAATTTTAAGTTGATAAAAGCTGTCCAGATAAAATTACATAATATTTTTATATCTCTTCATTTATTAAATAAAGATGTGTATTTCGACACGAAAAAAGAAAAATTAACACAATTTATTGACTAATTTGCCAATAAATGGTAGAATTCTATTAACAACTTTTAATAATTCTGTTATTTCGATTAAATCACCAGCTAAAATGTCATTTAACGGGTATAGATATCCAAATAAAATATTTTATTATAGAGGTGTTTGACAAGTACAATCGGAGGAGGCATAAACATGATTGCTATCTGCATTGTATAAATTAAAGTTATATTAATCTAGGTTTTAATAACTATTTATAATTTTATATGTTTGGTAAACCATGTGAAAGCATGGGGCACAAAGCTATAGGGTCTAAGTTTGTAATAATATGACAGCCAGTTGCAAGATTTCTGTCGGCTTGGACTTTACTGGGCCGGCATTATTTTTGTCTATCATAAATATTAAGAAAATATTGAGGAGGGTGATTTCTTTGAGCATTCTTTTCGACAGTAACAGCCTGATTATCGCGGAAAAAAGTCTCGATGCACTTTCGCTGCGACAAAGTGTAATTTCTTCAAATCTAGCTAATGTTGATACTCCCGGCTATAAGAGCCATACTGTTGTATTCGAGGATATCTTAAAAAGATTCTTGTCTTCGTCCGGCAGCAGCATAAACTCTTCAAGGCTTAATAACCTGCAGCCCCAAATAAGAGAAAATAAAGACTCCAGCTTGCGAGATGATGGTAATAATGTAGATATTACAGCCGAAAAGATCGAATTGTCCAGGACGCAGCTCCAATATGAATACCTTATCAGAGCGGTATCCAGTGAGCTATCAAGAATGAAATATGTTATCAATGAAGGGAGATAAAAGATGTCTTTTCTAAATTCACTTAATATCAGCGGTTCAGCCCTTACCGCTCAAAAACTGAGAATGGACATAATATCTCAAAATATTGCCAATGCAAAAACCACAAGAACACCTGAGGGCGGTCCATATATTAAAAAATCAGTAGTTTTTAGGCCGAGCGAAGAACAAGTAAGCTTTAAAGGAATATTAAGAAATACTCAGGGCATTAGAGGTGTTGAGGTGACGGAAATAATTGAGAATCCCAATGCCACGATCCCCGTATACGATCCTTCCCATCCTGATGCTGATCAAAATGGCTATGTAATGATGCCAAATATAAATACAGTGGAAGAAATGATTGATATGATGTCCGCAACCCGCTCTATTGAAGCAAATATAGCTGCCTTTAACTCACTGATCCAAATGGCTAACCGTGCTTTGGAAATAGGCAGATAAAACATAATAATGTTATGAACGGCATCAAAAAATATGTAAAATAAGGAGAAAATCAAAATGACAATCTCTTCTATATCTGCAACAGATTTTATCAACACCCCTAATAATACTATCCTGCAGGAACAGGAAAAGTTTTCTTCATTCACGGACTTTTTCCAACAAGCTCTGGATCAAGTTAAGCTGACAGAAGATCAAGTACAGCAGGATATATTAAACATGGCTACCGGTGAGGCCAATAATCTACACGATATTACAATCAATATCGCCAAAGCTGATTTGGCCTTGCAAACGTTTGTACAAATCAGAAATAAAGCTCTGGATGCCTATAACGAGGTCATGCGTATTACACTTTAGAAGTATTCTTGTCACAGAAATTCATATAAATTAAGTATCACAAAGGATAAAGTATGAACATAAGCCCTGATAAAATTATTAAACAGCTCTTGGAATATACTAGGAAACTAAATGGCCGAAAAAAGATTCTAGTCATTTCTGTGGTGGCCGGAATTTTTGTTTTAGTTATTGTAATGGCTCTAATTTTAAACAATCCCCGCTATGAAATCTTGTATAGTGGTCTTTCTGCCGATGAGGCAGCTAAAATAGTAGTGCGCCTTAATGAAATGGGAGTGGATTCCAAACTGGAATCCAATGGAACTATTTTAGTTCCCAAGGAACAGGAGGCCCAGCTAAAAATGACTCTCTCCGCCGAGGGTTATCCGCAAAGCACACTTAATTATGATATTTTTAGTAATAATTCCAGCTATATGACAACCGATTATGAAAAGAAAAAGTATTTGCTATTTCAACTCCAGAACCGTCTGCAGGACGCTATCAAGACCATTGATGTAGTGGATAACGCTATAGTTACTATCAGCCTCCCCGAGGAGGATTCTTTTGTCCTTAAAGAAGATCAGGTGCCGGCAACCGCTTCGGTAGTATTGGAGCTAGCGGGTAATGTGCAGCTTAACAACAAACAGATTAAAGGTATCGGAGAATTGGTAGCTAAAAGCGTGCCCGGTTTGGAATCAGAAAATGTGGCTATTGTGGACAGCTCGGGCAATATTCTCAATAATCAATACTCTGACGGCAGCGAGGGCATAACTTACACCAAACTCGATCTAGAAAAAAATATTAGCCAGGTGTTAGAAAACAAGATTAATCAATTATTACAACCTATTTTCGGAGCCAATGCCGTTCGGGTTTCAGTAAATGCCACCGTGGATATTAATAAAAGCCATAGTGAACAAACAACTTATACCCCCATAGTAGATAATAGCGGCATAATCACACAACAAGAGCTATACCAAGACTCTGTTGATGGGCAAAGCAATGTTGGAGGAGTTCCCGGTACCGGTTCCAATACCGGGGTAGCAGTTTACCCTCAAGCCGGTAATACTACAGGTACAGGAACGGGCACTTCCAGCTCCAGCACAAATTACTTAGTAAATCAACTTAAGCAGCAAGTAGAACGCAATGGTTACGAGATTACTGACATCTCAGCGGCAGTTCTTATCAACACGGATAGCCTTTCTCGGGATCAGGTTAATACCTACAAAGAAATGGTAGCCTTTGCTTCCGGGACCAGTGTGGATAAAGTAGTTATTGCCAATGCTAAATTTATGAGTGGCAATACCCCTATAGAAAGTGAAGAGCTACTCTTCAATCTCACTCGTACACAGCTTATTCTCATTGGCGCTTCTGCTTTGTTTTTAATTCTTTTGCTAGTCTCCTTTATGTTGATCAAGCGAAAACGTAAAAAAATTAAGGCTAAAAAGAGTGAGGATGAATTTGATCAAGCCTTTTGGAGTGAAGAAGCAGAAAAGGGTTTTCCCGGCGAAATTATCCTCAACGAAACTCGCGAGCAAGGCTTGAAAAAACAGATACAGGAATTTTCCGTTTCTAATCCCGATATTGTAGCACAACTTTTAAGAACTTGGTTAAAAGAGGATGAGGGCAATTATGAGTAGATTAACTGTCCAGAAAAAGGCAGCGGCAGTAATAATTGGGTTAGGCACTGATTATGCATCACGAATCTATAAATTCCTAAGAGAAAACGAAGTAGAATTACTTACAATGGAAATTGCTACCATGAAGGAATTAAGCCCTGAAACCATGGAAGGGGTGATGGAGGAATTTTATAATCTTTGTCTGGCACAAAAATATGTCTCTGAGGGCGGCATAGAATATGCCAAAGAAATTCTAAACAAAGCCTTCGGAGTTCAAAATGCCAATAATCTTATTGAAAAAATTACAAAAAATATCAAAACCCGAGCCTTTGATTTCCTGCGTAAGGTGGAGCCCAAGTATTTAGTGTCCTTTTTGCAAAATGAACATCCTCAAACAATCGCATTGGTATTGTCATATCTTCGGGCGGAGCAGGCCTCGGAAGTACTTAAGGAACTTCCGCGTGACTTCCAGATAGAAGTCACTGAAAGAATAGCCACTATGGAGCGCACCTCCCCGGAAATCGTCAAGGAAGTGGAAATAGCTTTTGAAAAAAAGTTCTCCTCCCTCATGTCCCTTGGAGTATCAGAAATCGGCGGGGTAAAACATATGGCAGAGATTCTCAATGCTACAGACAGAGGTACGGAAAAATTTATTTTGGAAGAACTGGGACGAATACAGCCTGAACTTACCGAAGAAATCAGAAAACGTATGTTTATCTTTGAAGATATCGTTACTTTAGATCCTATCTACATCCAAAAAATCCTCCGCGGTGCCAATACTAAAGATCTGCTGGTCGCCCTCAAGGGCTCCAGCAAAGAAGTTGCCGAAGTATTTTATGCTAATATGTCCGAGCGCATGGCTGAAACCATGAAAGAAGACGCCCAGTATTTGAGAGCAGTAAGAGTAACAGATGTTGAGGAAGCGCAACAAAGATTAGTAGAGCTGGTAAGAAGACTTGAAGAAACAGGCGAAATAATTGTAGCCAGAGGCCGAAAGGATGAGTTAATTGTCTAAGGTACTAAAGTGGAACAGTGTAATTATGAAAAATCTCGGCTCCTCTTTAAACATCAAAGAGGTTTATGAACCAGAGGAAATAAAAAACCCTGCCGCTTCTAAAGATAAAATATCCAAAAGCTGTGAAAAAATGATCTGGCAGGCTCGTATGGATGCCAATAAAATAGTTGTTCGAGCGGAGGAGTTTGCAAAAAGGATGCTGGATCAAGCCTCGAAAAAGGCCAATAATGAACTTATCCATGCCCGTGAGAATGGGTATCTGGAGGGTTTGGAAACTGGCAAAGCACAGGCCATGGAACAGATTGACTTTCAATTAGCCGAATTGTCTGCACTAATAAAATCAATTGAACAACAAAAGGCTGCTCTTTTGGAAAAACACGAACAAAATCTTAAAGCTTTTGCCTTAGAATTAGCCAAAAAAATTATCAATACAGAACTACAAGCCAATGACCAAGCATTTTTGGCCCTTTATAAAAGCGCCATACAGGAATTGAATACCCAGGATTGGGTCAAGGTTACCGTCTCCGGGTGTGAGGCATCCTTTGCCACCTCTTACAGTGAGTTGCTGCAGAATCTGACCCAGGAGGCTAAGAGCATTAAAGTCACTGTCATAGAAAATGCTCCCCCGGGAACCTGCATTGTAGAAACACCCCAGAGCATAGCCGATGCTAGTGTGCAAACGCAGATGTCTCGTCTACAGGAGGCATTTAGCAGAGTTGACCTGATTCCCTGAGATGCTTTTTTTAAAGGTTGGAGGTAAATTTGAACTTTGAGAAATACTTGCCAATAATCCAGGATACAAAAACCATCGTTTATAAAGGTAAAGTAGATAAAATCATCGGTCTGGTCATCGAATCTACCGGGCCCCATACTAATATCGGTGAGGTATGCCGCATTTACCTGCCTCGGGAAGAAAAATACATCCTGGGAGAGGTTGTGGGTTTCAAAGAACAAAAAGTACTGCTCATGCCCTTTGAGGATATTGCCGGCATTGGTCCGGGCTGTGTGGTAGAATCCACCGGCAATGTTTTACAAGTACCAGTAGGAGATAAACTTATTGGACGCACTATTGATGGCTTTGGACGCCCCATAGACGGTATGGAGGAACTAGGGATAATGCCCACCTATTCGGTGCAGAACAAACCCTCTAACCCACTTTCACGGCCCAGAATCGCTACACGAATTAATATCGGGGTAAAAGCCATCGATTCCTTGTTGACCTGCGGCAGGGGACAAAGGATGGGGATATTTTCCGGCAGCGGGGTCGGCAAAAGCACTCTTTTAGGTATGATTGCCAGAAATATCGAAGCTGATATCAATGTGATCGCCTTAGTAGGCGAAAGAGGCCGGGAAGTCCGTGATTTTATCGAAAAAGATTTAGGGCCAGAGGGGATGAAAAGATCAGTGCTGGTAGTGGCTACCTCTGATCAGCCAGCCATGATGCGCCTAAAATGTTCATTAGTAGCGACTACTATTGCTGAATATTTTCGCGATCAAGGAAAAAATGTGTTGCTGTTGATGGATTCTTTGACCCGCTTTGCCATGGCACAAAGGGAAATTGGTTTGGCTATTGGCGAACCACCGGTTGCCAGAGGATATACACCCTCTATCTACTCCATGCTGCCAAAACTATTAGAGCGCTCCGGGAATTTTGAAACCGGCTCCATCACTGGGATCTACACCGTATTGGTAGAAGGCGATGATGTTAACGAACCCATATCAGATACTGTAAGAGGTATCATCGACGGCCATATCGTACTTTCACGGGCCATCGCTATGCGCAATCATTATCCCGCCATCGATATTCTGGCCAGTATCAGCCGCCTGATGTCTGAATTAGTAGATCCCCTGCATTTAAAGTGCGCGGGAGAAATTCGTAGAATGCTTGCTGTCTACAATAATAATTCCGACCTTATCAGCATTGGCGCCTATAAATCCGGCAGCAATCCCGAATTAGACAAAGCCATCGGCTGTATTGAGCAGATAAATTCTTTTTTGCAGCAGCGTGTGGAAGAAAGTTTCAGCTATGAAGAAACCATGGAGTTAATGAAGTCTATTATCCCAGCTTAAATGGGAGGGGATTATGAAAAAGTTCCAATTTTCCATGCAGAAGATACTTGAATACAAAACTCATATGGAGGACAGCGAAAAAAACACCCTGCAGGCTATGCGACTTTATCATCAACAGCTTGAAGAAAAATTGCAACTACTTTGTGGTCAAGTTAATCAATATCAGTGCGATTATGAACAAAAATGCTCAGAGGGAATAGCAATCAGAGATTTGATCTCGCTTCAGGATTATATCCATGAACTACAGGAACAGATTAACCATATTATTAACTTAATAGAAAAAAGCAAACAAGAAATAGAACAGCAAATCAATAAATTAGTCGCTATTTCAAAGGAAAAAAATTCCATGGATAAGCTTAAAGAAAAGCATTGGGAAGATTATCAACATGAACAAAGGAAAATTCACGAAGTTTTTATCGACGAATTCATAAGTAATGCAAACCTTGCCTCAAAGTATCAGATCTATTAACAAAATAAGTATCATTAAGCTTATATAACGATTTACCAAATATACGTCAAAAAAACTTTCATCCTTGGAAATTAAATGCAAATAGACTATGAGAGGAGGTGAAAAAGATGACAAATGTCACTAATCTCGTAACAATATCTTCTCCGGGACCGCCAGGCAGAGATCAGCTTTCTTCTCAGGCCAATATTGATAATTGTAAAGAAGCTTTTTTATCTGTACTGGCCGGAATAAACCACAACAATACTGCCCCATCAAAGGAAAACCCTGCCTCAGAAGAAATACCGCAAACTCCTCAGCAAGAAAAACAAGCTCAGGAACAGATAATACTTAGTATGTATTCAGCTCCCTTGGTAGATGCAGAAGCCTTGACAGCAAACTGCTCCAGTGGACAAGCAGCCGAACAAATGCCATCTGAAGCAAGTATAAGATGCTTAATACAGCAAACCTTGACTTCAGGACAACCTATTTTCCCTAAACTTAGTAGTGCATTTTTCCCACAGGCTGAACAAGACAGCACATTTCTTCCGCCACCTGAACAGATCAACGGCTCCCCTGCTGTACCTGAGCAAAGCAGTAAAAGCCCGCCTCAGCCTGAACAAAATAGCAGATCTGCCCCTTCATCTGAGCAAAGCAGTAAAAGCCCGCCTCAGCCTGAACAAATTAGCAGATCTGCCCCTTCATCTGAGCAAAGCGGCAAATTGCCTGATCCTAACTTAATACAAAAGACAGCTCTGGAAATATCCAAGGCGCTGCCAACCTCTGGATCTGGTATACCGGAAATAATTAATGACTTTTCCCTTCAAAAGCAGGCCATAGCAGAAGAGCCTCCTATCAATAATAAAATGGCTGATACAGCAAATCATCAACAAGCAGAGATCAGCATTATTAAAACATCGGCCAAGGAGACTTCTCCTGAAATATCGGGCAATATCTACCATGAGGAATCCGCCGGCGAAATCAAGGCAGATCTCAAAGGCAGAGAAGCTAAGGGACAGGAGCAAGCAAAAAACACAGATTCTTCTTCTGATCAGTTTTTGGCAGCCGGGCAAAAAAACCAATCAATTGAAACTGCCGGTGAAGCAGAGGTCCATCCTAAATCTATGCCAGAGTTTAATGCCCCAACCTCGAGCCTGCAAACATTTAATGCTGATCAAACCACAGAAGCTCCTGACGCTCCAGCCCCAAAAGGAGACCAACCCTCCTTGATACAGCAGACTAAAACTTTCCTGCAAATCACAGAAAAACTACCTCAAATTATCCCCGAAGGTAGTACAAGCTTTAAGCTCAAACTCTTGCCGGATGGCTTGGGGGAGATAACGGTAAATCTGATCTGCAAAGAAAGTAAGGTAACCCTGGAAATTATCACCAGTGTATTATCCACGCAAAAACTTTTGGAAGGCCAGGCCGGGGAATTAAGAGCTGCCTTAGAGGCCAAAAATTATGAAGTGACCGGATTTAACGTCAGCACAAATGAAGGTAATCAGCAAAGCTACTATAATTTGCAAGAGCAATATTCGGGGACTATGGATAAAAACCCTCAAAAAACCCGGCCTTATTATCTGCCTTTTGAAGAAATAGGCCAACAAGATCATGATGCGGAGGCAATAAGAACACGCTTAGGACTTTTGAATTGCATAGCTTGACCTACCTTGCAATTATTCGGATTAAGTAAAGGCAAAGGAGGAAAATATGGTAGTTTCAACCGATTATGATGTCACAAATATCAATATCAGCAACCGCAACAGTAAAAATAACAATTCTACTTTAGATATGGATGATTTTTTTCAGCTTTTTGCTGCCCAACTAAAAAATCAGAATATCTTCGATCCAGTAGATAATACTCAGTACATGGCACAAATGGCACAATTTTCCACCCTTACTCAAATGCAGGAGCTGGTGAATTCTTTTGAAAATCTGCAGGCTCTCAGCTTGATCGGCAAAAACGTCAGCTTGAGTGTTCAAGATGCCACTGGAACCTATATCAATGTTAATGGCTTAGTAGATAAGGTAATCTATCATGAGGGTGTGCCTTTTCTGGGCGTAGGAGAAGGTTATTATGAGATAGACTCTGTGTATCTGGTAAAAGATGCAGAACCAATTATACCTTTACCCGTTGAAGAAACCGAGGACGGTGATATCGTAGCCGACGAAGATGAGGAAACTAGCGATAGCACGCCTATTGAGGAAGCTGAAGACAGCGATACCTCAACTAGCCAAGAGTAGGAGGAAATAATATGCGCATCGATAATCGTCTTCTGCAATATGGAGAGATAATTCAAAAGGGCGCGAAGCAAAACACTCAGATACCATCTGCAGCAAACGTTCAGAGTAGCTCTTTTAAGGATATTTTGCACAATAGTCTACACACCCATGAGCTAATTTTTTCTAAACATGCTGAACAAAGACTGCAACAAAGAAGCATTACACTTTCCCCGCTGGAACTGCAAAAACTCAATCAGGCAACTTATAGAGCGGGAGAAAAAGGCATCAACAATACACTGATTTTGATGGAAAACAGAGCTTTTATTGTCAATGTGCCCAGCAGCACCGTTATCACCGCCATGGATGGCAACGATATGAAAGAAAATGTTTTTACACAAATTGATGGAGCCGTCATAGCATAGCTGGACCTTTATGAGGAGGCTTAGGAATCTCGATTATTTCGGGGATTCCCGGCGGCTACCAAAAAAAGGAGAGAAAGAAATGATTAAATCTATGTTTTCAGGCATTACTGGTATTAGAGGACATCAAACCATGATGGATGTCATCGCTAATAATATTGCTAATGTCAATACAGTTGGTTTTAAAAATAGCCGGGTGATATTTACCGATGTTTTTTATCAAACCCTTAATTCCGCTGCCGCACCCAATAGCACTGACGGTTCTACCGGTGGCACCAACCCCAGCCAAGTTGGTTACGGTGCTCAGGTTTCTACTATTGATGTTCTTAATACCCAAGGTGGGTTTATGCAAACCGACCGATCAGAAGATTTATATATCTCCGGTGAAGGTTATTTTATTGTCGGCAATGATGCGAATAATGTTTACTATACCCGGGTAGGCAATTTCAATTTTGATTCCATGGGCTACCTGGTTGATGCCCAAGGTAATCATGTGCGGGGAGCCAGTATCAAATATACCATAGACTCCTCCACAGGAGTTTTAACTCCCGAATCGGAATCAGGAGCTGAGAATTTGGACAGCGATAGTATTTATGGCGAGCCACTGGCTTTAGCTAACTTAAGAAATATTCAAATCGACCGCAACAATTATTCCAACGTTACCATCGGGCCGGACGGTAAAATCACCGGTATCAATAATACCACTGGCCAAATCACAACATTGGCTCAAATCGCCTTGGCTACCTTTGCTAATGCTAATGGCCTCTCCCAACAAGGCAATTTGTATATGTCTTCCACCTCCAATTCCGGCAATGCTGTAATCAATGCACCTAACAGTATTGCAGCCGGAGCCTTGAAAACCTGCGGATTAGAAATGTCTAATGTTGACCTTTCCAAGCAATTCACCGATATGATTATGGCCCAGAGAGGCCTTCAAGCCAATTCCAGGGTCATAACCACTTCAGATGAAATTCTTCAGGAACTTGTTGGTCTGAAAAGATAGATAAGCTGTTAACAGGGGCCGTAGTCTCTGCGGCCCCATACAAGAAAGGAACCGGACAATGATAAAATTGACCAAAATGAATAATGAAGATATCTTCATTAACCCTAATCTAGTCGAAATTGCAGAAAAAACTCCGGACACCCTTATTTCCATGCTCAGCGGCAGAAAGTATTATGTAATGGAAAGCGCAGAAGAAGTAAGCAAAATTATGACTGATTATTATATGAACATAAATACCTTTGGCAAAAAATTATCATAAGCACAAACAAAAGGAAAGGAAGAAGGATGTTCTATGTCGGATGTTTTGTCACAAAGCGAAATAGATGCTATATTAGACAGCTTTTCTGCCGGCAGCGTTGATTTACATATTGAGGAAAACAAAAACAAAGTCAAGGTTTATGATTTCAAAAGTCCTAAAAAGTTTTCTAAAGAACAAACCAAGGTACTGATGGGGATATATGAAAACTTTGCCAGATACCTTTCCTCATATTTTTCCGGCATCCTCCGGGCTTTTTGTGAAATTAATATCGCTTCTGTAGAGGAACTTCCCTACTATGAATACAATAATGCCCTGCCCGATTCCATTCTCATCGGAGTATTCGATCATCCGCCATTGGAGGGCGAGGTGTTGGTAGATCTTTCGAACAGCATTTCTTTCTCTTTGCTGGAAAGGCTTTTAGGAGGCAGTGGGGAAGGCACACCACCCAACAGAGAATTTACAGAAATCGAGATTTCTCTCTTGGAGCGGATATTTAACCAAATAGCTATAGCCTCAACAGATGCTTGGCCCAGCCAGATGAATGTAAAATGCACCTTGAAAGAGATTGAAAGCAATGCCCGACTAGTTCAAGCGATGGCTATGGATGAAATCGTGGTCATCATTGTGATGGATGTAAGCATAGAAAACGCTAAAGGAACCATTACCTTCTGCCTACCCTGCATCAAGCTGGAAGCCATTATAGAACAATTGATTCAAAACAAATATACTGCCAAAAGAAGCAGTGATAGTAAATATGAAGAAGAAATGAAAGATACCATGATCACACATGTAAAATCTGCTCCACTGGAGGCTAATGCAATTTTCGGGGAAACAACACTTACCCTCAATGATATTTTGAATCTGCAAATCGGTGATGTGATTAAATTTGACCAAACCGTAGGAAGCGAGATCAAAATAAATATCTGTGACAAAGCCTGGTTTTACGGTATACCCGGTATAAGAAAAAACAAAAAGGTTGTTAAAATAAGTAAAATTGTGTAAAAAAGGGGCTGTTCTAATGGTAGACATTGAAATAACAGATCAGAAAGCTGAATTTATTAACACGATGCCATTGAGCTTGAGCAGTATTGAAAGCGATACGATTGGCGAGATACTTAATATTAGCATGGGTTCAGCTGCTACTGCTGTATCTACCCTCTTAAATCAGAGGGTAACCATAACTACGCCCAGGGTTTCGATAGTAAAATCCACTGAGCTGGAAATCTCAAACTTCGAACCGGCCATAGGTATAGAAATTAAATACATCGAAGGCTTAAACGGCTCTAATTTCATGGTAATGAAGCGGCGCGATATCAGAACTATCGTTAATCTGCTGATTAATGGCGAAGTTGGAGACGGCACAGAAAGTGAGCTGGATGAGATTCAAATCAGCGCCATCAGTGAGATTATGAATCAGATGATGGGAGCCTCAAGTACTGCGCTGGCCAGCTTTTTTGGCAAAAAAATCAACATCTCTACACCAGAACAATTTGAACCTAATAACATCAAGCAAATAATTGAAAAGGGTAATCATCATGAATATGTTGTATCCGTGATGTTTGTTTTGCAGGTAGAGGGAATCCTCGACAGCGAGTTCGTGACTTTAATGCCCATCGATTTTACTAAAGAACTGGTGGCCAATGTAATGAACTTTATAGATGATATCTCCCAGAATGACAACCTTCCTACCGAACCTTCTTCTACCCAAGAACTACCTCCACCCCCCAGTTCATCTTCACAAATTACGGCAACTATGGAGCCCGCCTCTCCCCAGTCACCTCCAGAACAGTCATTAGAGCATGCAGCAACTCCGGGAATAGATGTAAATCGTCCCGGGAACTACAACTCTTCTCGGGCGGCGGCTCAGCAACCCGTAAGCGTACAAATGTTCAAGCCGACTAATTTCGATGAAGAAAAAGAACCAGAATCGCCCGATGATAATCAGGATAATTTTAATCTCATTATGGGTGTACCCCTGGAAGTATCTGTGGAAATCGGCAAAACAAGACTGCCGGTAAAAAATATCCTTGAAATCCGCCATGGCTCCATCATAGAGCTGGACAGGCAAGCGGGAGACCCTGCTGATATCATAATTAACGGACAGTTGATAGCCAAAGGGGATATCGTGGTTATCGATGATAATTTCGGCATCAGGATTACCGAAATCCTCTCCCGCAAAGATATAGCCAAACAACTCAATTAACACCGGCAAAAGGAAGGTTGCTTCATTTATGACAGATAGCGTTTTATCAAATTTAATAATGCCCTTTTTTGGCGTAATATTAGTAATTTTCCTGGCTTATTGGGGTACCAAATGGCTTTCGAAAAAATACCGCCGCATTTGCAGCGGCAAATATATGAAGATCATGGAAAGAGTAGCTCTGGGCCAAGATAAAAGTCTCGTGCTGGTAGAAATGTCGGACAAGATCTACTTTTTGGCGGTCAGCGCCAAGGGAGTGGAAACTATCAGCGTATTAGCGCATGATCAGGTAAAAGAATTGCCTGTAATAGAAAGAAATCAGGCGGAATTTTCTCAGATATTGGCGGATATGATAAAAAAACAACCTCCTCTTGGAGGACTGTTTAAGGGTCTACATCAAGATAAAACAGATCTGGCTAAAAAGCGCAATTTTTTTGGGGGTTTCTTAAAAGGATACCTTCGTGATAAAAATGATAAACACGATAGGAACAAGCTATGAAAAGGGGATTATTATTCCTCATTTTAGTAATTGCCTTAATATTACTTTTACCCTCTAGCGCTTGGGCCACTTCCGGAGATATTTTTCCCTCAGTTTCCCTTAATATCGGTGGGGGGGAAGGCGGCTCCGACAGCATCCGCCTGCTAATGATGGTGACCGTACTGGCGCTAGCTCCTTCTATCCTTATCATGATGACGTCCTTCACCAGGATAATCATTGTTTTATCTTTTATCAGAAATGCCCTGGGTCTGCAGCAAACGCCTCCTAATCAGGTTCTGATAGGTTTGGCATTATTCCTTAGTTTGTTCATTATGTCCCCAGTAATTGAAGAAATCAATAAAGAAGCCTACATACCATATACTCAAGGAGTAATAGATCAAAGAGAAGCTATCGAAAAAGCTACCGTGCCATTGCGCGAATTCATGATGAAGCAAACCAATAACAATGACCTAAAACTTTTTCTCAATCTCTCTCATGAGGAGCAGCCACAATCTCTTGATGAAATAAAAATGCGAGTTATTATTCCGGCTTTTATCACCAGCGAGCTTAAGAGGGCCTTTACCATTGGTTTCATGATTTTCTTGCCCTTTATTGTCATAGATATGGTGGTAGCCAGCGTACTGATGTCCATGGGTATGATGATGGTTCCCCCGGTAATGATTTCCCTGCCTTTTAAAATTATGTTATTTGTGCTAGTAGACGGTTGGGGACTGACAATAAAAAGTTTGATCATGAGCTTTAATTAATACATTAAGGAGGCCTATATTATGCTCCAAGGAGATTTGTTGACCATAGCCAGAGAAGCGGTTATAACCGGGCTGATGGTATCTGCCCCCTTCCTCATCATCAGTTTGGTTATTGGCTTGATAGTTTCGGTCTTACAGGCAGCCACACAAATCCATGAACAAAGCATAGTTTTTGTGCCCAAAATCATTGCCACCGGGCTGATAATCCTTTTTTTAGGATCATGGATCATTAATATAATGCTTAATTTTACGCAAAATATTTTTGTATTTATGAATTCACTATTTTAATAGTATTTCGGTAATAACGCCTTAAATGAGTAACACACTGTCAATTAATTTGTAAAGGATAAAACATTCTATGTGGGAAATGATTTCTGAGCAATATATGATTTTTTTGATGATTTTTGCTCGGATGACCGGTATGATCCTTTTTAATCCTTTTCTTACCCGCAGAAGCGTTTCACCCTATATTAAAATTGGACTGGCCTTTTTCTGTGCGGTTATTCTCACCGCTTCTTTGGATCTTACACAGCTAAGCTTTAGCAGTAACCTAATGTTTATCGTAGCCTGCTTGAAAGAACTATTTATCGGCTTTTGCTGTGGAGTTATCATGCAACTTTTTTTATCCGTGGTGCTGATGGCAGGCGAATTTATAGATTTGCAGCTAGGGGTAGGTATGGGTAAAATATATGATCCCCAGAGCAATGTATCTATGCCTATCACCGGCAGTATCTTCAATCTTTTTTTTATCATTTCTTTTTTTGTTGTAAACGGCCACCTTACTTTGATAAAGATTATTTTTTATTCCTTTGATATACTCCCGCTCGGCCCGGAATTTTTCAATCCTGAGGCTTGGCAATATCTGACTTTGATTTTTTCCCAAATCCTTGCTTTAGCTTTAAAATTGGCACTGCCGATTATCGCTATTGAATTAGTTACGGAAATGGGCTTGGGCCTCTTAATGCGCACTGTTCCTCAAATCAATGTTTTTATGGTCGGTTTGCAGCTTAAGTTGCTGGTAGGACTGATTTTACTGGTTTTCGTTCTGCCGGGGGTCTTCGGCTTTTTCGATTCTATGCTGGATCAAATGTTTAAAGAGATTATTGGTGTTTTAGAACAGATGTCTGGCTAAACTTGATGAAGGAGTGAGTAATAATTCCAGCGGGAAATAAAACGGAAAAAGCCACTCCCAAGAAAAGAAAAGACGAGCGGCAGAAGGGTAATATATTCAAGAGCAAGGATATCACCAATGCCCTGGGAGTGCTGGCGGTATTTGGAACCTTAATGTTTTTGAAAGAATTTTTCTATTCTCATATAAACAAAGTTTTTACCGACTATTTAGGCGGCTTTGCTGGCGTAAGTAGATTGGATGGTACGATACACATCTATCTTAATTCTTTTGTCATGCAGACTATGATCCTCAGTCTACCTTTACTTATTGTGGCAGTAGTTGTCAGCATTGGCATTGATTTTGGCCAGACCAAAATGAATGTTTCTTTTAAGCGGCTTAAACTAGATTTCACTAAACTTGATCCTATAAAAGGATTAAAAAACCTTATCACACTGCGTTCCTTAATGGAATTGCTTAAATCATTACTTAAAATCATCATTGTGGGTTATATAGTATATAGCCAAATCAAAGTAAATCTGCCATATTTTTTGCGGCTTTTCGATCTGGAGATTACCCCGGCCTTGTTTTGGCTCATGGAAACTGCCATCAATATCGGTTTAAAAGTCGGTATAGCTATGCTGGCCCTAGGCGTAATAGACTATCTTTATCAATGGTGGGAATATGAGCGCAAGATCATGATGAGCAGACAGGAAGTCAAAGATGAATTCAAGCAAACTGAGGGTGACCCCCAATTTAGGGGTTATATCAAAGAAAAACAACGTAAAATGGCCATGAGCCGCATGATGCAAGGCATTCGTATAGCAGATGTGATCATCTGCAACCCGACACACTTTGCCGTAGCTATAAAATATGATGAAAAAAAGAACAAGTCTCCCGTCGTTCTGGCCAAGGGACAAGATTATCTGGCCTTGAAAATTATCGAAGAAGCAAAAAAGCACGATATCACAATTACGGAGAATCCCCCTTTGGCCCGAGGCCTTTATGCGGCAGTAGAAATAGGACAGGAAATACCTCCCCAATACTATCAGGCAGTAGCCGAAGTCCTGGCATTTGTTTATAAACTCAAAAAAAGGACTATACATAGATGAGAAAGTTATTAGATAATACCATATTAATTTTCATACTATGCATCATAGGGCTAATCATCATACCCTTAAACCCCTTATTGCTGGATGTAATAATCATTTTAAATATAGTGCTTTCACTCACTATATTGCTGCTTGCTATGTCTATTAAAGAGACTTTGGAATTTTCCGTCTTTCCATCTTTATTACTTATTACCACACTTTTTAGAATTGCCCTCAATGTTTCCTCCACTCGTCTGATTTTAGGAAATGATGGATATGCCGGCAATGTGATTAAAACTTTTGGTGAATTCGTGATCGGTGGAGACCCAATAGTAGGATTTATCATATTTTTGATTATTGTTATAGTTCAATTTATTATCATAACCAAGGGTTCGGAAAGGGTGGCTGAGGTTTCAGCTAGATTTACCTTAGATGCCATGCCCGGAAAACAGATGGCCATCGATGCAGATCTTAACTCAGGTCTTATCAATGAACAAATGGCCAAAAGCCGTAGGGAAAATATTCAGATGGAAGCCAATTTTTACGGTGCTATGGATGGCGCATCCAAATTTGTCAAGGGCGACGCAATTGTCTCCATCATCATACTCTTTATCAATCTCATCGGCGGCTCACTAATTGGTATAGTTATAAACGGACGAAGCTTCGACGAGGTTTTATCAATCTATACTATCGCCACCGTGGGTGACGGTCTGGTCACCCAGATACCGGCTTTGCTGATTTCTACTGCTACCGGCATCATCGTCACTCGCGCAGCTTCCCAGAATAATTTAAGCACTGACCTTGCCCGCCAATTATTGGCCTATCCCATAGCTATCACCATCACAGGCGGTGTGCTTTTAGGCATGTGTGTTATACCTGGTATGCCCGTTCCTTTTCTACTATTAATCGGTGCTTTTCTGATCTTTATGGGACGCAGACTCTCCAACAAAAAAAATCAAACAAAAGAAATCTCCTCCGAGGATCTCCCCCCCAGCGAGACAGAGTTTTTCCGGGACATCAATAATATTTATTCTCTACTCAATGTGGAACCTATAGAAATGGAATTCGGCTACAGCCTTATCCCTTTGGTAGACGAAAACAAAGGCGGCAGCTTCATCGACAGAGTGGTTATGTTACGCCGCCAATTTGCCTCCGAAATGGGTATGGTCATACCTTCAGTGCGGTTGCGAGATGACGCTGGGCTGGAACCAAATCAGTATGTCATCAAAATAAAAGGGGAAAAAGTGGCCCAAGGAGAGGTTTTGGTTGATCATTTTTTAGTGGTAGGCCAAATCGAAGGCAATGAGGAAATCGAAGGTATCGATACGGTAGAGCCAGCCTTTGGTATGCCTGCACTCTGGGTCGATCAGGAAAATCGGGAAAAAGCACAGATTTTCGGCTATACGGTAATTGACCCCTTGTCCGTTATCATCACCCACCTTTCTGAAATTATTAAAAATTATGCTCATGAACTGTTGACTCGGCATGAAGTCAATAAATTACTGGATAATATACGAAAAATAGATAAGTCACTAGTAGATGATTTCATTCCCTCCGTCATCAGCGTAAGCAGCTTACAAAAAGTACTGTGCAATCTCTTGATGGAGCAGATCCCCATAAAGGATCTGACCACTATTTTGGAAACGGTAGGAGAATTCGCCCCTACAGTCAAGGATCTGGATATTCTTACTGAATATGTACGTCAATCCCTCAAGCGTACTATAACTAGCAAATACACAGAAGAAGGCTCTTTAAAGGTTATAACCGTAAATACGGAGCTGGAAAATATCATCTTAAATAGCGTTAAGAAAACCGACCATGGCTCTTATGTGGCCATGGAGCCAGAAACCATGCAAAAAATCGTTTCTTCACATATGAAAGAAGTAGCAAAAATCTCGGAGATGGTAAAAACTCCTATCATCCTAACCTCTCCAGTGGTAAGAATTTACTATCGCAAGTTGATAGAACAGTTCTCCTCCGAGACAGTGGTTCTTTCCTTCAACGAAATAGAACCAAATATTAAAGTAGTATCGGTGGGTAGTATTGCCGCAACTGTGGCTTAAAAAGTTCCAATCCCCGGTAACCGCGAGGTTAGCCGGAGATTAATCGAGGTGATGATTTTGGCTGCCTTATCAGAAAATAAAGTCGACTTAAAAACCTGGCAAAAGTATCAGGAAACCAAAAGCCAAACTTTACGTAATCAAATTCTGATGGAATATCTTTATATTGTTACCATCAATATTAAAAGGATGAGTGCTGTTTATCAGAATCGGGTAGAACTGGAGGATATAGTAAATCAGGGAGTTATAGCCTTGATCGAATGCATAGAAAGATTTGATCTCACGAAAAGCGTGCAATTCGACTCTTTTGCCTCCATCCGGGTCCGGGGCTCCATTATAGACTATCTGCGAAAGCAGGATTGGGTCCCAAGGGATATCCGCAAAAAATCTTTAGATATCAATAATGCCTATACGCTTTTACAATCTAAGATGGATAAAGATCCTACCGATGCCGAGGTTGCCGAATATATGGGCATCTCTCTTGCCGATTATAATGATATAGTGGCACAATCCCAACGCTTTGCTCTCTTGTCTTATGAAAAACTGATTCAGGAAAACATCTCCTCTATTAAAGAGCCTCAGGTTACCTCCGAAACACCAGAGCAGCACTTGAGTAATCAGGAATTACGAGATATAATTGCCAAATCTATCGACAAACTTAATGAAAAGGAACGTCTGATAATTTCCCTTTATTATTATGAAGAACTAAAATTTAAGGAGATCGCGGTAATTCTAGGGCTTACTGCATCTCGGGTCTCCCAATTACATGCAAAGGCCTTGACCAAAATGGAAAAAATGCTTTCCGGTTACCTAAAAAACTAAAGGAGGACAAGACCATGATAAAAGGAATATATACGGCTGCTTCAGGAATGATGTGTAATAGCAGAGCTATTGATATTATCGGTAATAATGTAGCAAATTCCAATACAACCGGATTTAAAAAAGATAGTGTTGTTTTTAGCAGCTTCGGAGATGCTCTCACCTACAGAGTGAGCAATTATGGCACTGCATCTTTGGGGCAAACCACCAATGGAGTAGTTGTCCAAGAGATATTTACCGACTATAAACAAAGTCCGTGTGAGCAAACTAATAATGATCTGGATCTGGCTTTAGAGGGGGAAGGATTCTTCACTCTTCGGCTAAATGACGGTACTTTGGCGCTGACCCGCAATGGTCAATTTACCATAGATGGCAATGGTTGTCTGTCAGATTTTGACGGTAACCATGTATTAGGCAAATCAGGTTCTATCCAAGTCGATAACGCTAATTTCATGGTAGATGCTAAAGGTAATATATATATAGATGGAGAATATTTCGATACTTTGCGCATCAGCAATCCTACTGATCCTCAATCCTTACAAAAGCGGCAAGGTGGTTTGCTGATAGGCTTTAATGAGCAGAATCAGCTGCCTTTTACAGGTCAGGTGCGGCAAGGATATTTGGAAAGTGCCAGTCTAGATTTGATTGGAGAAATGACAGGTCTCATCGAAAGCTCACGCGCCTTTCAATCCTGTACTCAAATAGTGAAAATGATGGATTCTGTTATGAATAAGACTATCAATGAGCTTTGCAAAATATAAGGAGGCAAGAAAATGATCAATAGTTTTTATACGGCAAAAATCGGAGCCACAAATTATCAAAGCCTACTTGATGTCAGCGCCAATAATTTGGCCAATGCCTCTACTACAGGGTTTAAATCCCAGAGAATTGCCTATAGTGATTTGGTTTATACCAATATGCCCGCACAAAAATACAGTCAAAACCTCCCTTTGCAAGTGGGTCACGGAGCAAAGGTCAATTCAATTTCAGCCAACTTGGAACAGGGAGCTGTGCAGGAAACAGGCCATAATCTGGACGTGGCTATTTTAGGCGCGGGTTATTTCTGCGTCGAGAGAGAAACGGGCCAAAGATATTACACTCGAGCCGGCAATTTTCGGATGGTAAATTCTGGAGAAGAAAAATATCTTATCACCTGCAATGGAGAGCGAGTTTTAGATGACAAATTCCAGCCTATCACCATCAAAGAGCCGGGTAACCAAGTTATATTATACGGGCCTGCTGAGGGTGAAAGCGCTGAAAATACTATCAGACTAGCCGTAGTAAATTTTGATAATCCCTATGCCCTGCGTGAGGTCGGTAGCGGGCTGTTGGCGGCCACCGACCAATCAGGTGAGGGTACACTAGTTTCCGAGGCACGCCTCCGCCAAGGAGCCTTGGAATGCTCCAATGTAGATTTAGCCACTGAAATTACTAAAATCCTTCAGGCACAGAGAGGCTTTCAATTCAGTGCCCGCATTATTCAAACTGCCGATGAAATTGAAGCTATGGCCAATACCCTAAGAAGTTAAATAATTTTGTTTCGGGCATTAATTATTTACATTTTCTGCCGACATAAATTAGGGGTGAAAAATATGCTAATAGATACCAAAAATAATATTGACCCGATCTTGCAATCCACCGTACGCAGCAAAGCCACGACTTCCGAAGCAGAAACAGCATCCTCACAGACGCATAAGGAAACTGCTATGGACAGAGTGGAAATCTCCCAAAAAGCGTCTGATTATGATCCGGTTCGGGCAGCCAAAGAAAAGGTTGTCACGGAAGTGGAAAAAGGCAGCCGTGCGGATTTTCTGCGTCAACTTAAGGCTGACATTGAAAATGGTGCTTACCATGTTTCTAGCCAGGATATTGCCAGCGCTATGATAAATATTGCCAAAAAGCATGATTAATGCAGGGAGGTTAATTAATGAACAACTATGAGCATTTATCTCTTCTGCTTGATAAAACATTAGAATCCCAGCAAAAGTTACTGGAGCTGGAAATCCGCAAAACGGATATTTTGATTCGCGGATCTGCCCAAGAACTGGACGAAATCCTCATTCTGGAGCAACCTTTGATCATGAATACCGCTAGGATGGAGCAACGCCGGGAAGCATTACAAAAAGAAATGGGACTAGAGGGTGTAACCCTTAGAGAAATCACCGAAAATTATGACCCGGAAAACATATATGGATTCAAGGGGCATTTCCAAACACTCTCTAAGGTTTTACAACGCTTAAAAAAAACCAACCAGCTCAACATGGGTATTTTAAATTCACAGCTTTCGCTGCTGAATCAAATAATGATTATATCTGGGCTAAAAAAATCCTCTTTGACCTATAAAAAATCCCAACCCTCTAGGACAGAGACAACCGAGAAAAAGGGGGTTTTGTAATGAGATCAACTTTTTCGGGCTTAGAAATTGCCAGGAGTGCTACTGTAGCCAGTCAGATCGCACTTGACGTGACGGGACAAAACATAGCTAATGCCAATACGGAGAACTATACTCGGCAGGTTGCCGACCTGGTAGCCGTAAATTATAACAACGCTACATATAAATCTGCTCTTCCCTATGTCAGATCAGGACAAGGTGTTACGGTAAGTCAGATCAGTCAGATGCGGGATGGTTTTTTAGACTCTCGCCTTCGTACTGCCAATGCAGACTATAATTATTGGAATTCGGGTTTACTGGCTTTACAGGATATAGAAAATGTATTTGAAGAACTAGAAAATGATGGGCTCCATGCCATGCTGGGGCAATTTTACAATCAGCTCCAATCTTTTTCCAATAATGCTGGCAATGCCGAACATGCTAATATAGTTCGCTCTGCTGCGGAAAAAGTCACACAGGTATTAAACCAATATGCCTTTCAATTGTCGCAAATCCGCTCTGAACAGCAAGGGGATTTGCAAATAGAGGTTTCTTCAGTAAATACACTGATAGATAAAATCAATAATGTCAATACACTGATCAAAGATCAGACCATTAGAGGCTCAGTCACCAATGAAATGCTGGATATGCGTAACGGTTATCTGGATGAGCTATCCGCCTATTTGGATATCACTGTCACAGCTCAATCCGATGGTACCGTAACTATTAGCTCCACTGGTGGGCTTGATGTATTGGAATCAAAATTTTCGGTAATAGATGACAATAGTATCATTAAAATAATGGTCGAGGGCAGCCCTGCCACAGAGTTCATTCCCAAATCAGGATCTTTTAAAGGACACTTGGATATTTTAAATGGCAGCGGCGCTACAATCGATGAATTTCATGGTTTACCCTATTATAATAATGCCATTGATGCTTTTGCACAGGCCTTTGCCGGAACCCTCAATAGCATCAATACTCTGGACCCCTCCTCTCCGAAACCTTTGTTTGCCAGCAAAGATGGCGAAACGATCACAGCAGCCAATATCACTATCTCTGATGACTGGCGTAATGATACCCGCTATATCGTGACTACAACAACCAGTAATACCAGTGCCAATGATAATATCATCCGTATGATTAATGCTATGGATAATGATATAGATACTGCTGAATATCCCAATCTCAGCGGAACTTTTGAAGGTTTTTCCCGCATGCTGATGAGCAATATTGCTGTTGATGTAGGATATCAAAAAGATATGAACGCTATGTCGGGAAGTATTTTAGATTCTATCTCTTATCAAAGAGAAAGTATTATGGGTGTTTCTATCAATGAGGAAACCATCAATATGACTAAATATGAAAAAGCCTTCCAAGCAGCGGCCAGGATAATGACAGCCATGGACGAGGCCTTGGACATCATCATCAATAAAATGGGTATTGTCGGCCGTTAATTATGATGTTACCTTATTTAACCGGAAATGGAGGTGCTACTGGTGAGAATCACCAATAAAATGATCACTAATACTTATATGAACAACCTCAATAAAAGCTTTGCCCGTGTGAATGAGCTCAATGAAAAAGTAACAGCCGGCCGTAAATATCTTAAAGCCTCCGAAGATCCGGCCACGGCTCTCAAAGCTTACCAGGTCAGACAGCATCTGTCTCGTATTTCCTTGTATAAAGAAAATGTTAAGGAGGTTGAGGGACTTTTTACGGAGGTCGAAGCCTGTTTTTCCAGCATAAATACTATACTGGGTAATGTCAACGAACTGCTTATTCAAGGCAATAGCGGCTCCCATAGTGAAGATGGTTTAAAAATCATCGCTGAAAATATCCGGAACTATCAGGAACAGCTTTTTAGTGTAGCCAATTCCAACTATAGTGGCCAATATATTTTTGGTGGTCACAATATGAAAACCATACCTTTTACCCTTGATAGCGATGGGAATTTATATTATCAAGGCATCAATGTTAATGACGATCCCAGCATCTTTCCTGAAGAAGAGCTGTTTTTTGATATCGGCTTAGGTCTTTCCACCACTGCCACAGGGCAGATCGTTCCTGGTACTGCTTTGAATATCGCACATCCCGGTAGTGAAATCTTCGGTACCGGTATTGATTCCGAAGGTCTTTCCAATAATTATTATGCATTGCTGGGCCAAATTGCCGACCTATTCGAAAGTGGGGATATATCCGATCTTAATAAATATATGGCCAAACTGGATACTTGTATTGCAGATAATATGTTGAATTATACTAATATCGGTCAAAAAAACAATTTTATCGACTTTTTGAAAAACAGATTTGATACCGATGAATATAATGCTTTGATCAAACAGAAAAATTTGGAAGGAATAGACCCTGCTCTTGGCATTATGGAATTTAATATGCAAGAGCTATCATATCAGTCAGCTTTAAAAATGGGCAGCAAAATTATTCAACCTTCCTTACTGGACTATTTAAGATAAGCAGGTCAAGATATGAACAAGGTTTTTAATGTTTCTATGTTTCCTCCACAAATTAAAATCCATCATGAGAGGGCCCGCCTGATTCAGCATACTATACCCACCTCTTGCAAAATAACCAGGCAAAGAGGCGGTTATACCATGCAAAGTAAACCTATCCGCATGGAAATTGACAATCGGGCCTTCTTTGATTCTCTGGGTTTTAAATCGATAGATGCTTTAGCTCAAGATTTGATCGCTAAAGGTAAAAAAGCTGTAGAAGAAAGCACAGCACGTTATGGTATTGAAGGAGATATTCTGGCCCAAAAGGGTAAGGATGCGATCAAGGAGATTGCCCACATACGTAACAACAGAAGCATCGAGAAGATGCTTGTTTTTATACCAAAACATCCACCAAAATTTAGTTGGAAAGATGGTTATGTAGATATCGAATACACTCCAGACCGCTTGCACTTTGAATGGCAGATAGGAAAGGTGAGCTTTGAATATCAGCCTTATAGTCTCACTTTTTCTATTTAACCCTTTTATAGAGCTGATAAGAGAGGTAAAAAGGTATGGAAATTACAACAAAAGATTTTGGCATAATAAATATAAAAGAACAAGAAATTATCCACTTTCCCAAAGGGATATTCTCCTTTGAAGAAGCCAAAAAATTTATTTTTATCAATAGTGACGACTATTCGGCCATCTGCCTGCAAGCAGTAGATAACGTGGATCCCCGTTTTATTGTATTCAATCCTCTTGATATCATGGAAGATTATTCACCTATGCTGCCGGAAGGCGTTATGCAGCAACTAGAAGCCACCAGCTTAGATGAACTATGCTTTTTTGTGATTGCTGTAATCCCCCAAAAGATTCAGGATATGACTGTCAATCTTAAAAGCCCCATAGTAGTAAACCCTTATAAGCGACTAGGTATGCAAGTAATCCTGGAAAACCAGGACTATCAAATCCGTCACAGTGTCTATGATGAAAAAGAAAGAGGTGGCGGAGAATGCTGATCTTGAGCCGAAAAACCGGGGAATCCATCCTGGTGGGAGAGAAAATAGAAATTACCATCTTAGAATGTCAGGGAGAAAAAGTCAAAATCGGTATCGATGCTCCCGACAGCATAAAAATTGTTCGCAATGAGCTATGGGAAACAGAGAAAGTAAATTTAGCTGCAGCTCAGATCGATCCTAGAACGGTCTTGTCCATTTTTAAAAATAAAAAACAGTGATTATTTTTTGTATAAAATATTAAATTTTTCTACTCCTTAAACGATATATTAGATGAGGACATACTCCTCATAAAACAAATCCGCTGCGTACGAGCGGATTTGTTTAAAGGAAAAGGATTTCCAAAAAAAATTCAAGGAGGAAAAAACATGCGTATTAATAACAATATCTCTGCTTTAAACACTTTTAGGCAGTATACAGCCAATACTAATTCTGCCAACAAATCTATGGAAAAATTATCATCAGGACTCAGAATTAATAGAGCCGGGGATGATGCTGCCGGTCTGGCAATTTCCGAAAAAATGCGGGCTCAGATCCGTGGTATTGAAATGGCCTCCAAAAACAGTCAAGATGCTATATCTCTCGTACAAACCGCAGAAGGCGCCTTGACTGAAACACATGCCATTCTGCAAAGAATGAATGAGCTGGCCGTACAATCTTCTTCCGATACCAATGAAACAATTGACCGCGACGCCTTGCAAGCTGAGTTTGACCAGTTAAAATCAGAAATCAATGACATCGCTGATCAAACCAAATTCAACAACAAAAAATTGCTTAACGGTAGTTTAAATCAAGCTGGTACCACAATAGATATTGCCACATCAACCCTGAAAGCTGGTTCGGATGGAGTTATTGGCATGCAAGCTGAAGGCCCGGCTGGCTGTATTTACGAATTTGCCGATGACGGTAGCGCACTTACCGTCACCAGAAAAAGTGACGGTACTAATGCCGATGCCGTTTTTACACTGGCATCTCCTGCGGCGGGGGCACAAACCATCAACGTAGAGGAACTTGGTCTTACCATTCAGCTGGGAGTAGATTATGCAGCGAAAGGACTTAACGGCAAAAATATCGTGATGGAAGCTGATCCATCTGCCCAGGGTCTAGTTATTCAAACCGGAGCTAATAATGGCGAAACCCTGTCAGTTTCCATATCCGCCATGGATTCTACAACACTCGGTATCAGCGGCGCCAATATCAGTACTCAAATCGGTGCCTCAAATGCCATTGAAACGATAACTGATGCTATTAACACAGTCTCCGGAGAACGTGCAAAATTGGGTGCTATCCAAAACAGACTGGAACATAAAATCAATAATCTTAACACCTCTTCCGAAAACTTACAAGCTGCCGAAAGCCGTATCCGTGACGTTGATATGGCTCAAGAAATGGTTGAATTCACTAAGAATAACATCTTGCTACAAGCTGCTCAATCTATGTTGGCTCAAGCTAATGCTCAACCGCAAGGTGTATTACAACTTCTAAAATAGTGGGATGGTTTTAGCTTTATAGGGTCTTACAAGTTGTGCCAAAGGTCTATTGTTTAAAATACCTTTGGCACAACTTAAATTATACAATTTTTGCACTTGAGACAATTAAAGACTTTATTATTAATAAAAATAAGAGTGATGATATGAGATTTATACCATCAAAATATCTTCGCCCCGGAATGGTTTTGAATAGGGATTTATTCGATGCTGATAATAAACTGCTACTTTCTGCCGGACAGTCACTTACTGAGCGAAGTATACGCATAATCAATGATAAGCATTATCGGGGAGTGTATATCCAGGACAGCCTCATAGAAGAAATGGTTCTTGAAGAAGAAAGCATCAGCCAGGCTTTGCGGAACACAGCTGTTCGTTCTCTTAAAGACTTTTTCTCCAGCGTCAGATCTAACAATATGATGATGAGTCGGGAAGCCTTAGCGGGCATTAAGGATGTGGTGGATGAAATGATTCAGGATATAGCCGTTTCCCCTTATGCCTCCTCTAGCATGACTGACTTAAAGATTTTTGATGATTATACTTATTATCATTCAGTGAATGTAACAGTCATCTCTCTTTTACTTGGTATGGCTATAAATTTAAAGCGTGAGGAACTCCGCCTTTTAGGATTGGGGGCCATGCTTCATGACATTGGTAAGATATTTTTGCCTAAAAACATCTTGGATAAGCAAGAACCCCTTACCGATAATGAGTTTTTATTGATAAAGAGCCATGCTAATAAAGGATATAAATATCTTATCTCAAAATGGGAAATCCCCGTTGAATCATGTGTGGCTGTGCTTTCTCATCATGAAAAATTTGATGGCAGTGGTTATCCTAATAGCTCTATGGGTTTGTCGATCCCCCGCTTTGGTAGGATTGTAGCAGTTGCCGATGTCTATGATGCTCTGACTTCCGATAGGCCCTATCGAGAAGCACTTCTCCCTTCTGAGGCCATGGAATATATTATTGGCAATTGTTATACTCATTTTGATCCTCACGTTGTCAATACCTTCCTGCAAAAGATCTCCCCTTATCCAATAGGTACACATGTTATACTTAGCAACGGTCTCGAAGGCATAGTAATAGAGAATCATCCTCAAAGCGGTCTACGACCTAAAATAAAAATTATTTCAGATTCAAGCATCCCGATCTATTGTGATCTTGCAACAGATTTAAATATGTTAGACGTAACTATCGTAGGTATATCATATAAATAAACCCTAGTTTTATAAAATAATATTGGTGAGAGGTGTCCGCCTTGATTAAGGTATTAATAGTTGATGATGCAGCTTTTATGAGAATGGCCGTTAGAAAAGTCTTGGAAAAAAACGGCTTTGAAATCGTGGGCGAAGCAGAAAATGGATTAGTAGCTCTATCCAAATATAAGGAATGCCGCCCGGATATCGTTACTATGGATATTACCATGCCTGAAATGACAGGTATCGATGCTTTGAAACAGATCCGTCAAATAGATCCTAACGCTAAAGTAGTAATGGTATCTGCCATGGGCCAGGAAACCTTGGTAAGAGAAGCAATTTTATATGGGGCCAAATCCTTCATTGTCAAGCCATATAAAGAAGATCATATGGTACAAACTTTAAAAAGCGTTGCCGACAATTAAGGCAATAGCTAAAGGATGTGAGTGAGTTGTCGGAAGAATATACCAATGATTCTTTGCTGGATATTTTCATTTTTGAAACTGATCAGAATATCAGGCAATTGGAAGAAATTACTTTGGAAAATGAACAACTAAGTGAATATACCCAAGAGGCTCTTAACGAAATTTTTCGCATTGTACATACAATCAAAGGATCCTCCGCTATGATGGTTCTTAACAATCTATCTGTTCTAGCCCATTATGTGGAGGATATGTTTTCCATTATTCGGGAAAATAACGGACAGCATTATGATTATTCGTTAATTTCTGATTTGGTACTGGAAAGCATAGATTTTATGAAAAGCGAGATGGAAAAAATCAAAGCGGGATTACCACCTGATGGTAATGAAAAAATCATTACGGATAAGATATCCGCATATCTGCAGTCTCTTAAAAAAAATTGTGAACAAAACTTAAATATAACATGCGAAGAAAAAATTCTCGGTGAAGATGAAGAAACCATTCCCTCCCCTGGTAAAAAAGAAAAAAACGATCTCCAAGGCGGGAGCAAAGATGGCAATTACTATAGGGCAAAGCTGTTTTTTGAAGAAGGTTGTCAAATGGAAAGTCTCCGCGCTCTTGGTGTAATTTGCCAGCTTCAGGAATTTGTTTATCATATCACCCACTCTCCCGAGGATCTTATAGATAGCGAAAATAGCACTACTATTATTCAAGAACAGGGCCTGACAATTGATTTTTATACCGATAAAAGCTATGAACA
This sequence comes from Bacillota bacterium, assembly GCA_050942825.1. Lineage (GTDB taxonomy): Bacteria > Bacillota > Dehalobacteriia > UBA4068 > UBA4068 > CAYRML01. Next base: position 15,579 of record JBMNOA010000003.1, on the reverse strand, counting down.
AATGCAGGATTTCTTTATGCATACGCCACTTTTACGGAATTTGCAGCTAGAAATAGTAAACCAGCCAACTCAATCCATCAAACATAAAGCAGATTCCCCAAAAAATGATAAAGGAATTACCCCTCAGAATCGGCAAGTAGTTGCCAATCATACGCCAGTAACAACTATGATCAGCGTAAATGTCAATAAATTAGACCAGCTTATGAATCTGATTGGCGAAATGGTTATTGCGCAAGCTATGGTTATTCATAACCCGGATTTGAACGATCTGGTGCTGGATAATTTTAATAAGGCAGCGCAGCAATTGAAGAAGATCACAAGCGAAATGCAGGATGTGATTATGTCTATACGCATGATCCCTTTGACTACGGTTTTCCAAAAGAATAAACGAATTGTCAGGGATATGAGCAAAAAGCTTAATAAAGAAGTAATACTAAAAATGGTGGGAGAAGATACGGAAGTAGATAAAAACATCATCGAGCATATTTCTGATCCCTTGATGCATCTGATCCGCAATGCTCTGGATCATGGTATAGAATCTACCCAGGAACGGGAAGCTGCCGGCAAGCCCCGTCAAGGAATGATAACCTTATCGGCCCGCAATGAAGGAAGAGAGGTTCTTATTAGCGTGCGCGATGATGGCAAAGGAATAGATAAGAACAAGCTTTTAGCGAGCGCTGCTAAAAAAGGTCTCTTGACCAAAGACATCAAGGAAATGAGCGATCGAGATATTTATTCTCTCATCTTTTTACCCGGCTTTTCGACCAATTCACAGGTAACAGAATATTCAGGACGAGGCGTCGGCATGGATGTAGTAGCCAGCAATATTGAAGGTATCGGCGGCAGAGTATCGGTGGAAAGCTCTGTTGGCAAAGGTACCACTATTACCCTGCGCTTACCCATAACTTTGGCTATTATCGAAGGTATGAATCTTAGGGTAGGCAACTCTATGTATACCATGCCTATTACTGATATTCGGGAATCTTTCAGAGCAAGTGATGACGACATCATCCATGATCCTGACGGCCACGAACTTATTATGGTGCGGGGAAATTGCTATCCCATCGTCCGTTTATATGAGCTATTTAATATAGAACCCGATAGTAAAGTGCTAGATGACGGCATTTTGATTATGGTGGAAAATAATGAAAAATCGCTCTGCCTCTTTGTAGATGAGCTGATCGGTCAACAAGAGGTTGTTGTCAAAGCACTACCTTATTATATAAAAAGAGTCAAGGGTCTTTCCGGATGTACTCTTTTAGGCAACGGCAGTATTAGCTTGATATTAGATGCTGCCAACTTTTAAGCTATAAATGGCAAGTAATAATAGAGTTAAAGGGATGAGTATTATGTTGCCAATAACTGAAGCTGAATTCAAACAGCTTGCTGATTATATAAAAAATAATTTTGGCATTTATTTAAAGCCAGAGAAGCAGGCGCTTTTGACCGGCAGACTTAGTAATATCCTGGAAAATAACAAATTCACTAGTTTTTCCGAATATTACGATTATGTAATAAAAGACCAAACCGGTAAGGCAGCAGTCTCCCTAATAGACAGGATAGCTACCAATTATACCTACTTTATGCGGGAAATAGAACACTTCCATTATTTACAAAATGCCGTCTTGCCCTATTTAGAGAATACCATCAAAGACCGGGATCTTCGTATTTGGAGTGCCGGCTGTTCCACAGGAGAGGAAGCTTACACACTCTCCTTTATTTTAGATGAATATTTTAAGGATAAAAATTGGTGGGATAAAAAGATTCTGGCAACAGATATCTCTGTTGGTGCGCTAACTACGGCCAAGGATGGCATCTATGATCAAAAACAGTTAGCTCCATTACCACCTATCTGGAAACTTAATTATTTCAAAAAGTTGGCCAGCCATAAATACGAGGTCATTGACCGTATTAAAAAAGAAGTTATATTTCGCAAACTTAATTTAATTACTGACAAATTTGAATTTAAAAAACCATTTCATATTATTTTTTGTCGTAATGTGATGATCTATTTTGATAATAAAGATAAGATGGAATTAATCAGGAAATTTTATGATATTACTGCTCACGGTGGATATTTGTTTATCGGACATTCAGAGTCCATCGCTAGGAATGATAGCAATTATTCCTACATTATGCCTGCAGTATACCGTAAGATATAGCTCTAATATCACGAGGTGATTAGTTGTGGCAGTTGCAAAGAAAATAAGGGTATTAATAGTAGATGACAGCCCCCTTTTGCGGGAAATTTTGGCCCGGGGAATAAGCACAGACCCACAAATCGAGGTTGTGGCACGAGCCAAAGATGCCTATGAGGCCAGAGACAAGATTATTGAATTTAATCCCGATGTAATGACTTGTGATATCCAAATGCCTAAGATGAATGGAATAGAATTCATAAAGAGACTAATTCCTCAATATTCTCTGCCGGTAATTGTAGTCAGTTCTATTAGCGAGGCTGTGTTCGATGCTTTAAATGCAGGAGCAGTAGATTTTGTAGCCAAACCGACCGTCAATTCTCTATCCTGCAGAGAAGCTTTTATTGAGGACATTACGCATAAAATAAAGGTTGCCTTTAGAGCTAATATTAGTAAAGGTAAAAAACTTCCGGTATCAAAAGATACTAATCTATTAATACCGGAAGTACTTAATAAAAAAATTATTGCCATAGGCGCTTCCACCGGAGGCACTGAAGCTATTTTCAGTGTTTTAAAAGGATTACCCGCCAGGGTTCCAGGAATAGTAATCGTGCAGCATATTCCTCCGGGGTTTTCCACCATGTTTGCGGAAAGATTAGATAAACAGCTGGAACTATCCGTCAAGGAAGCTCAGGAAGGTGATTATGTGGAGCCAGGTCGGGTTTTGTTGGCTCCTGGTAATAAGCATATGACTTTAAGGAAATTGGGTTCACGTTATAAAGTGGAATGTAAAAGTGGAGAAAAGGTTAATGGACATTGCCCTTCTGTGGACATGCTCTTTTATTCCGTGGCTAAATGGGCCGGAAAAGATGCTATCGGCATAATCTTGACCGGCATGGGAAAAGACGGCGCTAAAGGATTACTTGCTATGAGACAAAATGGTGCTCGCACCCTAGGGCAGGACGAAAAAAGCTCCGTGGTTTACGGTATGCCCAAAATCGCCTATGAAATAGCTGCAGTAGAACGCCAAGTAAGTCTGGCTTCTATACCCAGTGCCCTTATGCAAATCCTTAAAGAAAAGACCGAATAATAGAGATATTACTAAAGACTGCCTTAAATATATTTGGGCAGCCTCCGGATATAATACACAAACGAATAACTCTCTGCTATATAATAAATCAGTTCTAAAAGGCAATAGATAATTCTAATAAATATAAGTAAAATCTTAATTTTTATTGGTAAATATCGATGTAATATATGAAATATACTTTATTAAAAAGCTTATTAAAATCCGGGTTTCTCAAAGAAAAACTCCGATAATTTCTTAACAGACTCTTTATAAGGCAGTAACGGGGTTATAATTATTACTTAAACAGGGAAGGAGATGTATTATTTTGCAAGATCGCGAGAAGGAAACAATAATTAATCAAAATGATCTGCATCATGAAGAGGATACTCAAAAAGGAAAATTTTTGACTTTTCAATTAGAAAAAGAAAGCTATGGTGTGGAGGTCAGATATGTTACAGAGATAATCGGTCTCCAAAGCATTACCCCCATGCCAGATCTACCGTGTTATATAAAAGGTATTATCAATCTCCGAGGTAGAATAATACCGGTGATGGATGTTAGGTTGCGCTTTAACATGCTGTCCAAAGAATATGATGACCGTACTTGCATAATTGTCACTGATATCAATGAAAATCCTCTTGGCTTGATTGTTGACCAGGTAACAGAGGTTGTCAATATCGGGGATGAAGACTTAGTTCCTCCGCCGAATTTTCATCAAAGCTCCCAAAACAAATTCCTCAAAAGCATCGGTAAAAAAGGCTCCGAAGTAAAATTGATTTTGGATTGTGATAAACTTTTAGCTGACGATATTAAAGAGGATCTCCATATCCAAGGAGATACCGCTTCAGCACAATAGCCCAAATTCAGCAAACTAATGTGAAAAACAGTTAACATATTTAGTTATTCCTATAGAGTATAAAAAATCGCTTATCAACATTGAAGAACCAATGAGGAATGTTTTTTTAATATTTTTTCTTTCTCCACTCGCATAGCGGGTGGTTTTTTTATACAAAAAAATTATTGCCTAAATAAATTTAGGCAACAATTAAGATCTATCAAAAGATTCTTTTTCTTTTTCTTTTTATATATATCAAATAAATAATAATAAGAACCACGCAAACCAATATTATGATAGTAAGCTTACGAGAAAAATCTTGACCTTGATTAGGATTATCGGTAGTTAAACGTATATCTTGATCTATCTCAAGTATCAATTCATCGTTGGCCTGGCTAATGAAATCTATAAAAACATCTGTGGTTGATCCAAACAGTTGTTCTATCTCGGGATCTGCTAACATTGTATAACCATCGCCGCCTGTCGCCAAAAAGTTGGACATGGCTACGAGATATTCTCTATCTTCTTGCAACATCTGGCCATTGACTGATATATTAAGCACTTTACTACGACTTGTTTTTTCGCCATCGAAGGTGTTTTCATCTACTTTTTCATACTGGACAACCATACCGTCAAAATGGGGAAAAGAGCCTTGACCATAAACCATTCCATGATTTAAAGCCTCTATAATAGCACTACCTTTGATTTTTTTAGTTACCAGGACGTTATCAAAAGTCAAAACATTAAGAATATCACCTTTTGTTATCGGTCCCTTGGCTATAGATTGTCTGATGTCTCCTCCATTGAGCAAAGAAATTTCTGCATTGGCAGCTTGTTTATAACTGGTGGCAATCAATCTGGCCAAATTGGTATCCTGGCTGCGCACATGGGAATTTTCTCCGTCTAAATCAATAGGCGTAGAAGCAATCACTGTAGACAAAACCTGCTCCTGAGCAGCCGATATATCTTTGATCAGCTTTTCGATATCCTCATCATTATCATATTCAGCCAGATCAGCAGCGGCAAAAACCTGCGGACTAAAATGGAATTTATCATCATCTTGGGTAATGGTCACCATGCCTACTTTAGACATATTTTGTCCCACTTCCATGATCAAAACTCCTTTTTCCACCACAAATCCTCCATTATCAAAAGAGGCTTGATTATTGCCATCGAGAATAAAATCTATATGCGGTACATTCTGAGCTATGTCATTGGCAGATAAGTATTCATTAGGCTCAAGGCCCAAATGAGTAAGTGCAATAATAATATCTGCACCTTGTTGACGCAATTGCTCGGTCATAATTTTAGCATCATTAATTATAGATGCACTGTCCCCAAAATCCCAAGCCTCCACTAAATCAGGATTTACTTTTGTAGCATATTGAGGTGAGGACAAAGCAAAGACGCCTATTTTTATATCATCGATTTCTTTGATAAAACTATTTCCATAACGATTCTTGTTATTTTCTTTGATATTCGCTGATAATATCTGTGCCCTACTTTGCTCGCCGAGAGTATCGAGCCTCTCGCCACCATAACTCAAATCATGATTACCAATAGCCACTGCATCATAACCGACAGCCTTTAATATTTGTGCTATGCTTTGGCCTTTTTCCAAATTAGCAAAAGGCGCGCCATGAAAAACGTTACCTCCATCTAAAATAAGCGTGCCTGAAGCATTCTGGCTATTATCCTCAATAAAGGTTGCAAGCCGGGCATAGCCTATTTGCATAAGCTGGTTCTGCTCGTCTCTGGCTTCTGTAACTCGCGCATAAACGTCACTGGTAAAAAATACTTTTATAGTATTTGATTCATCATTCTTTGCCGCCTGCACCGTAAAAGAAAAAGCCATCCCTACAATAAATATCACCAAGATAAACAGCAAGACCTTTTTCATCACACACCCCTTTAACAAAAAACTACAATTTTTTTTATTGCCGGTCAAAAAAACACTTCAAAAATTTGCTACCATAAACTTCCTCTTAAATATTTATGATATCATATTTATTCACATAAATAAACCTCTACTTATTTAATATAAAACAAGGCTTCCACCGGGACAAACAAAAGATGATATTTTAGGCCTATAATAATTTTGGCATCGACGGTGTTAATACAGAGGCTTTAAGAGATATTAAATTTCGGCTGGCACCTGTAGTATTGACCAGGACCATGAAATGGTAGAGTCCAGAGATTATTATCCGGTTTTTATTGGGAAAAACGCTCTGGATTAGATGCTATAGCAAATGTGCCGGCAAATTTTCCCCAAAAGACTTTTCTTTATACGCCATGCTCAGTGCCAATAAATCACTTAATGAAAATTTTTAACATATAATAAATAAGCATCATAGTTTTGACAAAAGGAGGTTATAATGGCAAAAAGAGCAAAATGGTTGATCATAACGTTTGAAAATGTTTCGGAAGCTATAAGATTGGAAAAATTTTGCCGTCGCATGGGAATACCCGGTCAACTGATACCAACGCCACATTTTATCAATGCCTCATGCAGCATGAGTTGGCGCAGTGATCCCTCTCAAAGGACGGTTTTAATCAATATAATTACAAGATATAATATTTGCATTAAGGATTTAAGGGAAATCATGATTTGAATAATTAAGCCTTAATTATTAGACGAACCGCAAGGTTCGTCTTTTTACTGATATCAAGGTGATTTTTTTGAACAAATCATGGTACCATATATTCCTTTGCTTATTTTCAGCCTTTGCTTCAGGCGCTTAAAAGTATATATATTTTCTTATGATGTTGATTTATTAATCTTTTCTCTATCAGGATAGCATATCTACTTGTCATATACGGCTTTTAATATTTGTACCATTGATCAGAGGACAAAGATTCTAAAACAGCCACATAAGCAGCAGCGTCTTTTCTTGCTTGCCGTAAATCCATATCAAGATAATTGCCACACTCTTTTGAGGTTGCTCCTGGAATAGCACTATCAAAATTTACTATATAATTAAAGGCATCTATAAGTTTTTGTTTTATTTGCCAAGGTTCGACTCCCTCTCTATAAAGCAGATAAAACCCTGTACGGCAACCCATGGGTCCAAAATAAATCATTTTATGGTCAGCATCATGGGCACGTAAAAAAGTCGCTGCTATATGTTCGATGGCATGACAAGATCCTGTAGATAAAACAGGCTCTCTGTTGGGCCTTTTCATGCGCAAATCATAAGTAACCACGTCGCCATCATGACGGCTGATATAAAGACCGGGCATCAGATTTTCATGGTCGATACTAAAACTAGCTATTCTCGGTAAATCATTGGTCATAAATAACCCCTCCTCCTCTACTAAAGCGGACACTTTATTTTCTGGCCGGGCTCAAAAATAACAAAATCATCATCCCATGGACCATGTAGCAGCTTTTGTATAATGTGCAATGAACCACTGCAGCAAATGACCGGCAAATTTAATAATTGGCTCAAATCATTTAATTCCTTGAGGTAGCTTGAGGCTTGTCCGGCATACTGTTCAATAAAACACAAAGAACTATAATTAACAAACATTTTTCTTAGATAAGACAAAGCTTTTTCCTTACCATAACGACCAAATATGGTCTCATATTGAAAGAAAAAATTATCGGAGCCTAAAAGCCAGGACGGTGTCAAATAAAAAACCCCTTTTTGTTTATCATTGGAGGCCAAAAGCAAGCTGATACAATCATCATAACGAGGTAAAACCAGCTTCCTGGGACAAATAAGGCCACAAAAAGCCAAGCCACAAAAACCATACCCCATAAGAATGGTATCATAATCACCAACATCAGCCAACACCTTTTCTATACTATCACGGATTTGAGTTGTGTTTTGATGCAGGCGCTCTTGAAGATAAATTACCTCATAAGAATTGTTGTTGTCTAAAAGTGGGCTTTTTCTGGCTGCTTCCAACTCATCTTTAAGCATAGCGCAGGCAATAACTAAAAATTTCATATTTACTCCTTTACAGCTAAATTATATTCCATTTTGTTACCGGATAACCTCTTTTCCCGTACACTTTTTAATTTATAAAAAGTATATAAAAGGCATATTTTGGAAATACTTGCTAATGAGAGGAGGTTTATTTTAATGAACGAAAAAAATAATTATGATCGCCATAACCGAGGGCGCAATAATAAGATATCAATCTGGGGCATCGTTGCTATGGTGGTAATAATCGGCACTCTTGTGGTTTGGAATAGAGACGCGATATTCGATAGAAATGATCAACAAGCCCCGCCTATCGCCAGTGTAGATGAAAATCTCACTCAGGATAGCACAACATCGAATGAAACTTCCACCTACGAGGGGGAAAACTCACTCCCAGAAGAAAAAACAGCCCCCACGGGGCAAAACGAGCAGGATATCATAAGCGCAAGCAGCAAGGTAGAGATATGGCTACCTCCTGCTACAGGAACATGGAGCCGCCAATATGGTTACCAATTGGACCCCACATTTGATGATTATCGTTTTCATAGCGGAGTAGATATGTCCTTGGCTGTAGGAGAGCTGGTATTTGCTGTAGCGGATGGCACTGTAACCAAAGCTGCATCTGATAACTATTGGGGCGGTTGTATAGAAATTGAACATGCCGGTGGCATGAAGAGTATCTATCGCTGTATAACTCCTTCAGGAATAAAAGAAGGGCAATCTGTTGTAGCGGGTGAAACCATTGGCACTGTTGCCCCCTCCCCCAAAGCAGAAGCTATGCAGGAACCTCATTTGCATTTAGAAATTAGCTCTGAAGATGGTCAGCAAAATCCGCTGGATTATATAAAATAACTAACTAAATATCTGGTTAAGCTCATATTCTTATAAATTGCAATAAAAAAGCAGCCGTAAACGGCTGCTTTTTTATGAACTTTCTCTGATATAAGATTTTATGCTCCTTTCAACAATACCTAACATTTTTCCTCAATAAGCTTTAGTTAATTCTATTCCGTTATAATAGTATTTTAAGATTTTCTCGGCCGTATAGCCTTTTTTGGCTAGGCCATTGGCTCCATATTGACAAAGGCCCACGCCATGTCCATAACCTTGAACGTGAAAAAAAATATCATCTCCTTTTATATCCCAAGTAAAATTTGTTGAATTGAGACCTAATACGTTACGTATCTCAGTACCGTTCCAAGTTTTTTCACCAATAGCCATTTGTTTAATACGATTGTCTTTATACCTCGAAATAACCTTCATTTTTTTTACATCTTTGATCTCTGCAGATAATTTTTGAGATACTTCTTCTAGTGTTAAAGTCACCTCACTTTCATATTTAGCTGCCTCTTTATCCCATTTACAGGGAACACTTTGTAACCATGAGTTGTCTCCGCCCCATACATCAGCGGACGATGCCGTTTGGCCACCACAAATGGCAGAATAAGGCGTAGTTACTGCTTTGCCATCTTTAGTAATAATTATGCCTTGGGTTTCTTGAATTACTTGGCGTATTTTAGCTTCATTTTTTTCCTTGTTGCTATGCCAGCGTTGACTCCTTTCTCTTTCATCTATATAAGCCTGAAAGCGAGCTGGATCAGAACTGACTGCTATATCCTCCTCATCTGTACCATTTTCTTGTAATGGCACAGGAATATTGCGATAGACAAAGGTGCGAGCTGCGATTGCTTGAGCTTTCAACGCTTCCGATTCAAAGGAGGCCGGCATTTCAGCAGCTACGACACCTACTAAATATTCCTCTATGGGCAACTTTGTTTTCTCACCCTGAGGAGAAATAACTGCCACCACCAAAGAATCGGCCTTTATTTGAGAATTGTTTGATCCTTGGGCAGAAGATGAAATAGTAACAAAAATTAACGGCAAAACCGCCAATAGAATCAAAACAACAAAAAAATAGATTAATAGGATTTTTAATGTCCTCATGCCCCACACTCATTAAAATACTTTTGATAAAATATATGGGTTATAATATTTTTTATTACTTGTTTAAAGTATAAAAATAAACTCACCTCCGTATATTAGCTGCTCTGCCAGGCAAAAATATAATCAAGAAAAGGAGGATTTCATATGAATAAAAAGACTGGTACATGGCTTTTGATATTGATTATTGTTTTTTCTGTTTTTTCCTTGACCTCTTGCAGCAAAGCTGTAGAAAAAGGACAAAAAGAACCTCTTTTAGAGGCTTTTGAACCCTTAGAAGCACATGAAGAGTCTTTGCGTTTAATGGGCTGGATTTTAGAAGAAAACTCCTTTTTACCTATGTCCGATTTGCAATCAAGAGCAGAAACTATCGCAAATCAACTACAATTAACTATCAAAGATCAATTGACTGACGAAAGTAAAAATTGGCATCAAGTGCGTCTTGTGGCAGAAAAAGATCATAATAGCTATGAAATCACTTACCAATCATTGCCACAAAAGACTTATCTTATAGTAGATATACAAGCCCAAGGAGAGATAGCCGCTTTTGAAAGCCTGCGCTATGAAATGGATCAGGCTTTAGGACAAGAAGGTGATCGCATTTATTTGATCATGGCATCATTACCGGGTTATCATTCCGCAAAAGATCTGGGGCGTCTTTTTGATAAGGCTTTAGTGGCCTGTGACGCCAAAAAAATAGCTTCTAACCAAGAGGGAAATTATATCTGCTATAGTGGTTATATCAAAGGAATCTTGCCGGAAACAACTTATCAAGATAAAAAAGTCAATATCCAACTGGCCGGAGACTATAATAAAAAACAGGATACTACCTATATATATCTGGGAATGCCTCTGGTATTCAGCGATTATTAATATAATATTGGAAAAGCAGGATATTACCGCTTGGATGTGGAAAATAAAAAGAACCACTTTGCGGGAGGAAGTATTTTGAGAAAGATAGTAATTGAAGGAGGTATTCCATTAAGAGGAGAAGTGACCATAAGCGGAGCCAAAAATGCTGTACTCCCCCTCATGGTTGCTTCCTTATTAGCTGATGGATCCTGTATAATAGATGATACTCCCCTTTTATCTGACGTAAATACTATGTGTATGGTATTAGAATCATTGGGAGTAGGTAGTACTCTACAAGGTAACAAGTTAGAGCTAAATACTGCTAATCTTTGTTCCACAGAAACCCCCGGAGAATTAGTACGTCAAATGCGTGCTTCTTTTTTGGTTATGGGCCCTCTACTGGCAAAATTTGGACAGGTAAAGATGTTTTTACCCGGAGGTTGTGCTATTGGCGCCCGTCCCATAGATTTACATCTTAAAGGCTTTGAAGCCATGGGAGCGCAAATCAGTATAGGTCATAATTATATAGTTACCAAAGCACCCCGTTTATACGGTAACCGTATCTACTTAGACTTCCCCAGCGTGGGCGCTACAGAAAATCTCATGATGGCTGCCACCTTGGCCGAAGGCAATACCATTATCGAAAATGCCGCCGCTGAACCAGAGATAGTCGATCTGTCCAACTTTTTATCGGCCATGGGAGCCAAAATCAAGGGAGCAGGGACTAAAGTAATCCGCATACAAGGCACTACTTCATTAAAACCTATTCATCATACCGTGATACCAGATAGGATAGAAGCAGGTACATTTATGGTGATTGCAGCCGCTATGGGAGAAGAGATCATCATCAAAAATATCATCCCCGAACATTTAAAATCTATCACTGCCAAATTGCAAGAAACAGGTGTTTTTATAGAAGAATCATATGATGATATGCGTATTCGCGGCAGGGAAGATATTCTGCCTCTGGATATTAAGACTTTGCCCTATCCCGGATTTCCTACAGATATGCAAGCCCAATTCATGTCATTTTTGACAACCGCCAGAGGCTCCAGTACTATCAGTGAAACAGTATTTGAAAATCGCTTTATGCATGTAAATGAATTGCGTAAAATGGCTGCGGACATTCAGATAGACGGACATACAGCCATCGTTAATGGTGTTAGCCATCTGGAAGCCAATAAAGTCAAAGCTACCGACCTGAGGGCAGGCGCAGCTCTAATTATTGCCGGACTTAAGGCCAAAGGCATTACCGAAATCTATGAGACACAGCATATAGAAAGAGGTTATGATAATATTTGTACTAAACTACAAGCTTTAGGTGCTAAAATAAGATTTATTGATATATAAAACACCCTTTTTAGGGTGTTTTATTTTAAATACGGCCTTTAGGAAACTTTATATCAAAAAAATTGTCTAAATCTTTAAAGATACGCAAAAGATTTGACAATTTTTTTATTCTTGATAAAATTTTGGTGAAAAAAGAAAATACCTAGTACTTATAAAAAAGAATAATCTACCCACAAAAAGCAAAAACTCAAATATAGGCGGTGATAAAAATGACTGATAAAAGAATAGGCAGTAGCTCCTCCTCATGGGAGTTTTTTCAACGCGACCAAATGCAACAAAATAATATTACGGAAGAAGCTTCTTGCATTAATATAACTGATCCCGATCCACAACAAATAGCATCACAGCCAAAAGAAATTGGAACGGATGTTGTTGTCAACCCATCGCCAGCCGATAAGAAAGAAAAAGGAACAACAAAAAAAGCCCGACGAAAAAATAGCATTATTAATATAGATGAAAAAACCCACAAGATCATGCGCCTGTCTATTATTATATTTATTATAGCGATAGCAGGCTCTTGTATAGGGCTATATCTAAAATTTTCCGCTGATAAAGCTTTTGTGCAGCAAGAATTAAACCGAATAGCTCATAGCAATCAAGAGGCTTTAACGGATATCAATACTCGTTTGGGCACAATAGAAGAACAAATGAATTCAATTTCTTTAATCCTGGAAGAAGCCGATAAATCTATCAGCAGCAGCAGCTCTGCCAATAGAGAGGCTATGGCAAAAAGAATAGAAGAATTGGATAAACAATTAGCCAGTCTTAAAAATGCTTTGGAACTATTAAAAGAATCCAAAGGAAATCTAAGGTAATGCTATGAGCGAAAAAAAGATTATCATTATAACTTTAATTTCACTATCCGCTGTCGCCCTGGGTTTTTTAACTGCAGCCGTTTTAGACAGTTTCAGACCGGCTATCAATTTTTCTACAGCGGTTTTAGAGACCTCAAATACCATAACCGAGCCCTCTTTGTCCTCAGCGGAAGAGGCTTTCAACCGTCTGTTAACAGGAGCCAGTAATTTTGATGCTTCACTTAAAAAAGCTCAAGCAGAAGATGAAAAAATCTCACAGCAATTGGCTGATTTAGCCACCACAACAGCCTCCCATAAAAATTTATCGCAAGAAACTTATGAAAAAATGATCATCAATCGTTTGGGCCAGGCTATTTATACCAGTAATGGTACCAATTCTTCAATTATGATATTTGAATTAAGAAAAGAAGATTTTCGTGGTTATATGGCCAAAATAAAGCTTAAAAAATCTTCTGCGCTGCGGGTTACTATCAGTCCAGACAGCAAACCAAAAGGAGAAACCACCAGTCAAGCCGCACAAAGAATGGGCGCGATTTTTGCCGTTAACGGTGGAGGTTTCGCCACGTTGACAACAAATGGTGTAGCAAAGACAGTGCCTTTGGGCAATACAATGATCAATGGGAAATTAATAGGTGAGTTTGTTCCTTCTGTCAATAATTTGGCTTTTGCCGGATTCAGTAAAAATAATAAGCTTGTGGGCGGTGTATATAAAAATGAATCTGAACTAAAAGCCTCGGGAGCATACCAGGGAGTAAGCTTTGTTCCAGTACTTATTCGTGATTGGGATGCTATTAAAATTCCTTCTAAGTGGGCTAAAGCACGTCAGCCTCGTACTGTATTAGGTCAATATCCCAATGGTGATATTTTCTTTATCGTGGTAGACGGCCGCCGCAGTAACTGGTCATCAGGTATAACTTTGGAAGAAATGCAAATCTTATTGATGCGTTTAGGTGTAATGGAAGCCTTCAATTTAGACGGCGGAGGATCCTCGGCCATGTATTACAACGGTAAGGTTTTAAATAAGCCTTCTGACGGCAAACAAAGAAATATGGCCACTAATATAGTGGTGTTTAAATAAAAAAAGAACTTTCTTGACCAGAGAGCTCTTTTTTTATTCGATCATGGCTTCATAAAAATCATAAAAATCCCAATATTTATTGATAAAAAGATCATGCTCTTCAGGATCGGTCAATGAGGAAAGAAATATTAATTGACCGGTTCCCCCGCCTAACAATCCCTCTTCTTTCAGCACTTTATTTAACTGGTTTACAGCACCTTGATTACCATCAAAAATTAAAACATCCGGGAATAGCTGTTTGATCCAGGGTTTAATAAAAAGATAGTGCGTACAGCCTAAAACTATACCGTCAAAACTATCCTTATAAGGTGCCAGGATATTCTGTAAATATTCACCGATAATAGGGTTTTGCGGCCCATCTTCCACAAGTTCCATCAACCCGGGGCAAGGCAAGGTTACTATATCTTTAGCTTTAGATATTTTAGCTAATAAATTAGCAAATTTCTTTTCTTTTAAAGTCAAGGAGGTTGCTAAAACAATAATTCGGCCCATACACTCTTTTACAGCAGGCTTTAAAGCTGGCTCTAGGCCAAAAATAGGAATATCCAATAAATTACGTAATTCTGCAACCGCAGCCGAAGTTGCAGTATTACAGGCCAAAAGTAATGCTTTCAATTTCCAGGTCAAAAGTTTGTTTACTTGTTCTAATACTAATTTTTGTACTAAAGAGGTATCCTTGTCCCCATAAGGAGCATTAGCTATATCGGCAAAATAGATAAAATCTTCTTCCGGTAAGCTTTTTCTGGCAGCAACTAATACCGAAATTCCACCAATTCCAGAATCCAAACAAGCGATATAGCCATTACCTTCGTATTCATAAGGATCTGAACAATCAATAATACCTTTTTCTCTAACAATCACAAGGATAAACCTCCTTTATTCCTCAGATCATAATATTTTTGCCAATCATGATTGGCATAAGTAGCTGCTGTATAAGGAGATAAATACTTGTCATCAGCAGTAATAACAAGGGTCTTGGGCTTTTGACCTTTGTTACATAGGTTTTTAGCTTGTATTGTTGCTATTTTTTTGTCATTAAGAGAAGACTTTTTTAGTAACAAAATAGCCACAATTTTTTGTGGATCGATAGTTTCGTTCATGGTATTTACCTTTATAAATTGGATCTTTATTTTTTTATACGGCCTTGCTGAATAATAAATTTTTCTCCGTCTAATAATCGAAAATTCAAGTCGGTAGCAGTAATAAATGTTTGAGCCTTGCCCGTTATCAGCGACAGTAAATGTTGTCGGCGTTTAAAGTCCATCTCAGACATTACATCATCCAATAAAAGAACGGGATAATATTGCTTTTCAGATTTAGCTAATTCCATCTCAGCTAATTTTAAGGCTAAGGCTGCTGATCTTTGTTGTCCTTGGGAAGCAAACCTTCTGGCAGGCTTATCATCTATTTTTATTTCAAAATCATCTCTATGCGGGCCACACAAAGTTATCATACGCGCTTTTTCTACTTTGGTCAAACGCTTCAACTCGGACAAATAGGCTTGACCTATTTCCTCAACCGAAAGCTCATATAAATGATCTTGTGGTAATAGTCCCAGATATATTATGGATA
>JBMNOA010000108.1:0-3340 GCA_050942825.1 Bacillota bacterium | reverse complement strand
TTCAGTCTCGGAAACATCAGTTCTGTATTGAGCCTCGCTAAAAATGATTATCAATGCATCATCACCAACACCCGGTTTTACCCCATATGCTTTATCGGATGGATTCTCTCGAGGTTTTGTCGGACGCCCCTCATCCACTTAGAGCACGGATCCTGCCATACTGTATCTGATAGTCCTCTTGTATCCGTGATTGGGCGCATTTATGACCACACCCTCGGCTCGCTCCTGGTAAGAAGCGCTAAAATAAACTTCGGAGTATCTAGCCCCGCTGTTAGATTTTTGAACCATCTGGGTGCCAAAGATGCGAAAGTCATGCATAATGGCATCGATCTTTCTGTGTTTGAAAATACAAAACCAGTTGCTTATACGAAAGCCTCTAGAAAAACCACCATTACCTATATCGGGAGATTAGTGTACGGCAAAGGGGTGCAGGACCTGATCTCTATTCTTCCGAGATTAAAAGGGGGGGTGCAGTTGCTCATTGTCGGAGATGGGCCATACAGGGATGAACTTGAGGCGCTTGCTCGCCAGGTTAATACATCTAATATTGTGTTCCTCGGGGAGCAACGTCCCGAAAATATTCCTGGCATTCTAAAGGGCACTGACATCTTTGTGAATCCTTCTTATTCGGAGGGGTTGCCAACCTCGGTTCTTGAGGCCTGTGCTGCTGGTTGTGCGGTTGTTGCTACCGATGTTGGTGGAACCAACGAAATTATCCTTGACGGTTCGACTGGGTTCCTCGTCCAGCCTGGCGATCAGCAGGGGTTAACTGAAAAGATAAACTTCCTGCTTGAGAACGAACCGTTGCGGGATACCTTAGGAGAGAACGCTAAAGCATATGTCACGGACAATTTCTCATGGGATCAGATCATGGAGCAATGGATGGCCGAGATGAACCATCTTGAGCGATCTACCGTATACACCTCCTCGAATAAACGCGTGGAGTTGAGCCAAGATGCTTGAAGAGGTTGTCTGAATGCTAGGATGCCCCGATATTGTTTACGGTAAAACCTTGATCACTCATGCAACATAACGTGCGCCTGAGTCAGCTATCCCCGACATTGGAATCAATGAAACCCATGAAACTGCTTGTTTGTACCACTGAATATCCCCCGGCTGGGTCAGGTATTGCCAATGTCGCGTATAACGTCGTTGAGCGCCTTAAGGAACAGGGTGTTGAGTGTACGGTCTGCTCACCAACAGGGCCAGATATCAGACTCGGAAGCCAGAAACTGATCGAGAAGACCGGGATTGTGGGCATGCTTTATTTCTGGTATCAAGTTTCGCAATATCTCAAAAAGAATGAATACGACGCATTATGGTTACATAACCCGTTTATCATTAATGGAAGTGAGTTTAAGCACTGCCTGGTGACGATGCATTCGACGTATTATGGCGAATCATTTCACCGGGTTGGCACCACGCCTTTTCTGCGGATATATAAGAGACTTGTTTCAGGTCTCGAAAAATATTGTTTGGTCCACATGAGCAAGAACGCCCGCTTCACCGGAGTCGGCAAGCCAGTCTGTGAAGAGCTGGAGAAGATCGGGATCGAAAGGGATCGGATAATCTACATCCCCAATGGGGTCGACACCAAGCAGTTTCGCCCATCACCCGATAAAAGACTGCTACGGAAGAAATTCGGGATCCCGGAGGATGATATCGTTCTCCTGAGTGTCGGGCGGTTGACTCCCGCAAAACAACCCCATACTATGATTGAGGTCTTTTCGCACCTTGAGGAGAAACTGGGCAACGTGACCCTCTGCATTGCAGGCAAAGGTGAGCTCTTTGAGGAGACAAAAGACCTTGTGGAGAAAATGGGGTTACGCAAGGTTCTTTTCCTTGGTTATGTGGATCACGATCGGGATCTTCCTGACCTCTATGCCTGCTCTGATTACTACATTATGACCTCGAAGTATGAGGGAGGTATGCCCCCTCTGACTCTTGCGGAGGCCATGGCCTCGGGGCTGCCGTGCATCGTGTCTAATATCCCGAACTTAAGGATCGTGAAAGATGCTGATTGTGGAATTGTTATTAATTTTATCGATCTAACAGTAGCACTGACAGATATTCTTGATTATCTGCAATTAGATCACCAAGGCCTGGGAAAGAACGCACGAGATCTTGCAGTACGCTCATTAGACTGGGAAGTTATAACTCGAGACTATCTGAGGGTTTTTGGAGATATTTGTGGTCGCTAACACTATCTTTGTACAGTAGGAGCTGAAGACGGGTTAACTTGAGAGGAAACCAACTTGAGGTGAGTTCATGCGTTTTAGTATTGGCTTAGTGACGGATCCTATCAAAGAGTCAGGTCTAATACCTTTGTCTAATTATCTGGCTACCCTATCACGATTTTCTGATCCCTATATTATTACTGGTAATTGCGCAAAGATGCTGTTTGATGGGAACGAGAAAAAATTATCAAACTGTCGTGTTTTTTTTGTGAACTACCCAATTGAATCAAATCCACTCTTTAAAATCATTCGCTACATACATGGACAGCTGCGGTATTCATATCATATTCTTAAGCGCAATAGAGATGTGGATGTGTGGATTTTCTTTTTCGGTGGCGGCCGAATGGTCCTTCCGATGATGACTGCATCTCTCTTGAAAAAGTCAGTTATTTTGTGCATGTCTGGATCACTTGTAGAATCTGCGAAATTTTCAAAAGATCCTCTCTTGAAACCCACGGAGATACTATCTGTGATAGCGCAAAATATCTCTGATCATATTATCCTGTACTCCCCCAGCCTCATCTCCGAATGGAATCTTGAACCCTACCGCCACAAAATCCTCATCGCCCACCGCCACTTCCTCGACTTCGAGACCTTCACGGTCACCACTCCCTTGGCCGACCGCCCTCCCCTTATCGGCTACATCGGCCGGCTGAGCGGGGAGAAAGGCGTCCAGCACTTCGTCCAGGCCCTCCCCGCCATCCTCAACGACCGGCAGGACCTCCGGGTGCTCATCGGCGGGGATGGGCCGTTGAAGGAGGCGATCGAGGCTTCCCTGCAGGAAGGGGGTGTCACCGCCCGCGCCGACCTCCCGGGCTGGATCTCCCACGACGACCTCCCCCGGTACCTGAACCAGCTGCGCCTCCTCGTCCTCCCCTCCTATACCGAAGGGCTCCCGAACATCATGCTCGAGGCCATGGCCTGCGGGACCCCGGTGCTCGCGACGCCGGTCGGGGCGATACCGGATGTTATAATTGACGGGAAGACCGGATTTATTATGGAGAATAACTCCCCGGAGTGCATCGCGGAGAATGTGATCCGGGCGCTGAGTTCTCCGGACTTGGAGCAGATCGCGGAGGACGGAAGGCGGTTTGTGGAGGAGA
>JBMNOA010000107.1:0-3387 GCA_050942825.1 Bacillota bacterium | reverse complement strand
CCATTGCTTTGTCTATAGCCTGTTTAGACGCATCCATACCCGTAAGCATCCTGTCATAAAAAGAAGCAACCTGTATATTCAGGGCCTTCACTGCTTTTTCTCTTTCCGTATCATTCAGAGCCTTGAATTCATCAGTATCCATGGCCATCTTAATCTGTTGCTGAATACCATAAAAGATAGACTGCATCATTTGAGATTCAGCAGATTTCAGATCAGCTCTCATCTGCTCTATCTGGGATTCATCAATGCCCTCTACGATCTTTTTATTGATTTCATTTAACCGGGTCTGCAATTCGGACTCTTTGTAATCCGCCTCTATCTTCTTTGCGGCCTCAATAACCATTCCGGTGACTTTGTTCGCCTTGGCCATACGAACCTCCGATGCCAAGTCAGCCGCTAACTCCTTTGCCGCTTCAAGTCCCGCAGTATCTATATTTCCATTGTTGGCTCTTGCCTCGATAATTTTTTTCACTAATTCTAAAGGAGCAAAAAGAAAACCACTATTCTTGTCTGTGAACATCTCTGTGATCTCTTCGGCAGAATATATCGTTGCATCTGTAGCAAGTTTATTCATGATCTCTTCAATTTTTTTTGTATAGACCCCCTCTACTTTTTTGTCATAATAACTCCCCATCCTTATCTCTATAAATGTTCCCCATAAATCTCTAAATGGTGTAAAAGGCAAATTCATATCTTCTAATGCAATAGCCCCTATTAATTTTCTGCCGGATTTGGATTTTGGTGTGAGTTTATACATTTCAGCAGCAATATCCGCCATTTCTGTCTCAGAGTAGGTTTCTTTGTTCTCTATGGCGCGTACTCTTTCCGCTTGCTCATTATAGGCATCCTCTGCATTTTTAACCGCAAGATCAAGGGCCTTTACTGCATCGCTGTAGCTATCCATAGAAGTTCTTGCCTTGTCCGCAATTTCAACCAGTGTGCTATTTAAGGTATCAAGAATTTGCTTACCTTGATCGCTTTTTACAGAATAAGCCTTAGTGATGTCTTTTAGGAAGCTGCGATATTGAGATGCATCTATTGTACCCTTTTCGCGCATAGCCTCGACACGTTTTCTTGCGCTGGCCGCCATCATGGTGACATTATATCTACCAATTTCTTCCTGTTCTTTCTTGGTACTGCCAGGCGCTTTACCTACCGTCATATCAGCAATAGCCTGATATAGCCTGGATTCTGAAAATTTAAACTTCTCTGCAATCTGAGTACCAATCGACCAGCCAATCTGAATTGCGGATATAGCCCCAAATACACCCATACCGACTTTAGCCACACGTGAAAAAGCATTACCTATCTTAGTAAAGGCGGTTTCCCCCGTATCTACTATCTTATCGGCCTTATCGGACAGCTTTTTAATAAAGCCCTCGCCGCCATTAAGTCCGGGATCTGCATATTCCTCTTTGGGAACAACAGATGCAATTCGACGCTGGAAGGGGGTTCTTATTTTCTGCCAACCGGTATTATCATACAGAGCAGCATTAAGGAGTCCAGCGGGGTCAAGGCCCATTGTTCTACTGACCATCTGCTGTATATTTCTGTAATCAGCGCCAGACATACGAGAACTAAAATTACCGGGGGTGTTGCTGAATTGATCGTTATAGGGAGGAGGAAATTTTGTGGGAACCAGCGGAAATACCCCACCCAGATTACCATAATACTGTGACCCCTGTTGCTGTAATTTTTGAAGTTTGGCAAAATCTGCTTTACTTACAGATGGGAGTACCGGATTTCCGTTTTGTCCGGCGTTTTGTGGTAACAGCAATCCGCGATTTAATGCGTGAAATGTTGTTCTCTCTGACAGCCCCACAGCAGAAAGCGCATCTCGCCTATTTCGCATAGCGGCTCGAATTACATCAGCACTTGGACGATTATATTCTTCGGCAATCTTAGCCGGTCTGCGCATGAACCAATCATTGTCAGGGATTCTTTTTTCTGATATAGGATTTTGATACTGGTCTTTCCTCGTAAACATTGTACCCGGGCCAAGCCCAGTTGACCCATCAGTCAATGCCCTATCTATATATCTCGGTCTTGGTACAAGGCTTGAAAACATCCAATCACCCTCATACCCCATATTTCTGACTTTAATATTCTTTTTGGGGTAGGGTTTAATCCTACCGGAAGCAGTATCCGTTTCACCCTTATACAGTAAGGCCAGCCACGCTTTTTCCCCTGAGGTGGACACAAAAGATTTAGCTTGTTGCTGCACAACGGGGACTTTAGGTGCGTCGCTTGAAGTCTTAGTTATAGAAGAAGATTTACCGGTGGGTGCTTTAGATGCCGGACTGGTTTTTAGAATAGCCGGAGAAGCCTTACCAGCCAATGCTTTGCTCAGAGTAAGCAGTCTGGTTTCAAGTGTCTGTACAGCGGCATTAACCCCCCCGGCATACGTAATTGCTCTTAAAAATTGCCTGTTGGTCTGCTCAATGCTCTGCGCTATAGTACTCAAAGAACCGGACATTGTGGTGGCAGAAGTAACCAACTTAGTGAGGATAGCGGGGAGAGAGGCGCTGAGCTTGGAAGAGGCACTGACAGCCCCGGTAGCGGCTTTGTCTGCGGCTTTAACCGATAACAAGATGGCCCCTACCTTTTCAGCCAGAGAAGCAAATCCAGAAGCAACCCTGCCCATGACGCTGGAGGTTTTTGCAATAGACGCATCTGCTGGAGACAATGATGCCTTAAGGGTCTCAGCCTTGGTGCTGATTGCCAGCAGCAACTTTGACAGTCTATTGGCAGTAATCGAAAATGCCTGTACAGAAGCAGAGCACCCCTGAATTGTAACGGAGGCAGTCTCTCCTTTTTTAGAGAGAGCAATCATTTCCTTCTGTATCTTTTTCCAGTTTTTCAGCAGAAGATCAAATTCTCCTCTTGCGCTCTGAATATAATGATGAATGTCAATCGCCGTTGTGTTGATTGATGCTGCTTTATCTTTAATCTTATTTATATTGGTGGCAAGCTGCTTAAGGGATACACCCAATTCCTTCAACTGCAAATTAATCTGATTCACTGGCTCCGTAACCGATACCTTTTGAATCTTTGCAGGAGAGGGCATTTTTTCGGATACTGCCCCTGGAATAGCCGACCCTAATCCCTGTGCCGATGCTGCTCCGGCTGCGTTTATCTTCCCAGCCTGTGCCATCCCCTTCATGGCCATTTCAACCGATGCAGCAGCCTTGGCAAATCCACTGAATATCTTTGCACCAATCGTAAAATAAATGAAGAATCTCGACCATGATTTAGTCAATTTATCAGCACTATTCAAAAACTGTATCAAGGGTGAATCTGACTTAAAATTGCCCCCCACAGAATTTACAAACCCACCAAGAGCACCCTCAGCATTACTAAACCCATCCATAGCCGCAGTACCGAGTT
>JBMNOA010000106.1:0-3436 GCA_050942825.1 Bacillota bacterium | reverse complement strand
AAATATTATGAAGAAAACGGAAAACACCCAGGTCGCCCCTTTGGAAAGCGCGGAGCAGCCCCTGCCCATGAAAGTGGATGTGAAGATCGGCTCCATCCGTCCGGAGGGCGCCATCCGCGCCATAGCCTCGGTCAACCTAAACGACTGCTTTGCCATCCGCAACGTTAAAATCATGGACGGCGGCAAGGGCCTGTTCGTGGCCATGCCCAGCTACAAGGCGGGGAACGGGGAATACAAGGACATCTGTTTCCCCGTGACCAAGGAATTCAGGCAGCAGCTCAACGACGCGGTCATCCTTGCCTATCAGCAGGCGCTGAGCATGAGCCAGAACCAGACCCAGGGCGACCCCTCTTTCGCTTCCCCGGAGCAGACCCCCGGAATGCGGATGGGGTAAGCAAAGCAAGATCATGCCCCAATTATAGATTTACGGAGATGATGCCCATGAGCGAAGAAAAAAGCCTGTTATCCAAAGACGCCAACACCGGTCAAACCTCTTACCCGCGGCCTTCCGACGCAAAACTCCCGGAAAACTATACGATGCGCGACGGATTTTTAATCAAGGGCGGCACGCTTGTGTCCCTTGTAACTTCCGGAATTGTTGAGGCCGCGGCACGGGGCTTTCTCCATGTGGACGAAACGGAGGAATACAGAACCGGATAAAAATCTCACAGGTGGCATCCAGACACCGGAATGAACCACCGGTGTTTTTTTATTGTCTGCGCGGGGAGGTGGTAATTACGGAAGAATTGGAACTTGACCTGATCAGGGTTGTCCGCGATCCCAATCCTCTTTTCAAGTATCAACTGATTTACAAGGCCGGAAACGCCACGGGCATGGTGGGAGTGTACAGCTTTGATGAAGACTGGTACTACCTGTATAAAGAGGACAACGACAGGTACAAGGTAAAGAGGCGCAAAGACCTTGAAGGCATTCCGCCCGCCTTTACCTATAAACTGCCGCGAAGAAAGCAGGAAGAAAAACCGGCCGAACAAAAGCCCCCTGAGCAAAAAATTGCGGACGGGCCGTCTGTTTTGGAAGAAGCGCCGGAACAGGATTTCGGCATGCGGATGGGCGGCATGTAGAACCTGCCCGTTTTTCCTGTGGAAGATGTGCACGATACGGATTCACACGATGCAAATCCCCGCCATAGCGCGGAAATCTCAACGAAAATATGAATTTTGGAGGTAAATTGCCATGAGAAAAATTGCAACCAAGGTAAAGGATCAAATCACCGGCAAAGCATTGTTGGCAAAGGCTTTGCTGCGGTCTGAACGCGGTGAGAATTTTGTCGATTCGGCCATCCGCATATTAATCGCCGTGGTTATCGGCGCTCTTTTGTTGGCCGGACTGTATACCTTGTTCGGCGACACGGTGATGCCCACCCTCAAACAGCGCATTCAGGAGATGTTCAACTATGGGGGCTGATTTCAGCGGTCTGGGCAATCCGCTATTTCTGCTCAAGGGCGGCATTTTTATCGTCCTGCTTTTGACCGCGTCCCTCATTGATGTCAGAAAGAGGATCATCCCCGACGCCATCTGCCTGGCAATCGCCCTGACGGGCTTTATCTGTTTTACGCCGGTAAAGCTGCTGGGCTGCCTTTCCGCCCTGCCGCTCCTGATTGCCGCCCTTGTTTGGGGCGGTATGGGCGGCGGCGACATCAAGCTGATGGCGGCGGCGGGCTTTGTCCTCGGCTTCAGGGGAGGTATGGCGGCCATGGTCATGGGACTTGCCGCCATGCTTCTTTTTTATGCCGGTTGCTTTATGGTGCAAAGGCTGCGCAAGAGGGACTGCCCCAGGGCGTTTCCCCTCGCGCCCTTTCTGTCCGCCGGCTGTATAGCCGCATATTTCATATTCCAAGGAGGAATCATACTATGAGCTTTTTAAGAAACAGGACCGTTCTCGGCGTGATCTGCATCGCGCTGTCACTTTTCATCTGCTTTGCGGTTACTCCGCTTTTCAATTCCGGCATTTCAAAAAAGACGGACATCGTCCGCGTCGCCAGGGACATCAAAGCCGGGGAGCAAATCACCAGGGACATGGTGAAAACCGTGGAGGTCGGCAGCTACAACCTGCCCGACAACGTGGTCAGAAGCCTTGACGCCGCCCTGGGCAAATATGCGGCGGCGGACATGGCGCCGGGCGACTATATCTTAAACACCAAGCTGACCGACTCGCCCGCGGCGGAAAACGCCTACCTGTACAATCTCACCGGGGAAAAGCAAGCCATGTCGGTCACCATCAAGAGCTTCAGCAACGGCCTGTCCGGCAAGCTGATCTCCGGCGACATCGTCTCGGTCATCGCGCCGGATTACAGGAAGATGGGAGCCACCGTCATTCCCCCGGAGCTGAAATATGTGGAGGTCATCGGCGTCACCGCCAGCAGCGGCTACGACACCGACACCAGCCAGGGGTTGAAAAAAGAGGACGAAAAGCAGCTTCCGGCCACCGTCACCCTGCTGGTGTCTCCGGAGCAGTCCACCATCCTCGCCGGGCTGGAGGCGGACGGAAAGCTGCACCTGTCCCTGGTGTACCGGGGGAGCAAGGAAAATGCCGCGAAGTTTATCGAAGCCCAGGACAAGGCGCTTAAAGCCCTGTATCCCGCTCCGGCGGGGGACGCAACAAAAGAAAACACCGGGGCCGCTCCGCCGACAGATAAATCCTCACCGGAAAGCGAGGGCGAATAACCATGCTCAACTTTATGAAAGGAAGTCTTTTTTCCAGAGACACCGGCAACCAGCCGGAGGGTCCGGCGGTGGAAAAGGATACGCAGGTGCTGGCCGTGTGGGGCAGCCCCGGATCGGGGAAAACAACCGTCAGCGTCAAGCTGGCCAAGCACCTGGCGGACAAAAAGCGCAATGTGGCGCTGCTCCTGTGCGATATGACCGCCCCCATGCTGCCCTGCGTCTGCCCGCCCTCCGACCTGGAATGCGAGAAGTCCCTGGGCAGCATCCTGGCGGCCGCCCATGTGACGGACACCCTCGTCAAACAGAACTGCGTCACCCACAAACGGTATCGCCATCTGCTCCTGATCGGCATGCTCAAGGGGGAGAATGTGTTCACCTATCCTCCCTATAGTGCCGAATTGGCAACAGAGCTGATCGACCATCTGCGGAATATCGCGCCCTATGTCATCATTGACTGCAGCAGCGCCATCGCAACAGATATCCTCTCCGCCGTTGCCTTGATGGAAGCGGACTCGGTGCTGCGGCTGGTGAACTGCGACCTGAAATCCGTCAGCTACCTGTCGAGCCAGCTTCCCCTTTTGCGGGACAACAAATGGGACGCCGACAAGCAGTACAGGGTGGCCAGCAACGTAAAGCCCCATGAGGCCAGTGAACACATTGAGCAGGTGCTGGGCAACGTGGCGTTCAAAATACCCCACTCCGGCGAGCTGGAGAGCCAGGCCCTGGCCGGGGATCTGTTCCGGGACCTGGC
>JBMNOA010000105.1:0-3439 GCA_050942825.1 Bacillota bacterium | reverse complement strand
TCGACTGGATGCCGGAAGGGAACGACAACGAAAAAACTTATGTACTATCTTGAATAGTTTCGATATTACAGACTAATTTTTATCCTGGATCATGCCGTTATGATCCAGGGAAAGCAACAAAAAACAAGAAACAAGGAGAAAAAGAACATGAAAGAAACATTGGAAAAACAAGTCATGGACTACAGTGTAAAAGGTTTCATGGAGCTACTATCGTTGGCCCTGACCGGAGATCAACAAGCAGCCGAGGAAATCGCCAGAAGGCAGGACGCCCAAAAAGCAGAGATCGAAAGCCTGAAGATCAAGGCCAGTAAAGCACGCGCACCACGGGCGGAAAAAACGCCCCTCGAGCTTGCTAAAGATAACGCGTATTTCAGAACCGCTTTACTCGTAAAGCAGTTTGGGATTGAGTCTGTCAACCTTCAGGTTTTGACGGCCGCAAGCGCCTTCCTCGAGCAGGGTTTGGCCCAAGGCAACTTGAGGCAGGCCTTTAACCGGGTCTCGCAGGTGATCAAAGCCCAGGCAATAGAAGAACCTATTTTCCCGGAATGGATACTGCGGGCCTCGTCGGAGATTCCGGTTCTTGATGAGGACAAAAAGCTGGAAGAGGAGGCCGAAAAAGTACAGAGCATAAAAGACATCGTCAAAAAATACATGGACAGCGAGCAGACCCCAGCCACCGCACAAGCCCCTGAAGCACCCGCACAAGCCCCAGCATCCGCCCCAGCCAAGAAAGCAGGCGGTAAAAAATGATGCTGGCAATAATTCTTCACCTACTGTCAGGGCGGCATCACAAGCCACAGCCAGTAAAAATTAAAACTGGGATCAAACGCCCAAGGAAGCCAAAGCCATAAATAACAAAATCTATCCCCCACATGACTGGAGACCATGTGGGGATTTTTTTTGCCCTGATGCCACCAAAATGGATCGGGATTTTTCCAGGGGCGGGCAGAGAGTCCCCCCTACACACTTTCCCAAAATCCGAAATGTCTAAATATCTGTTCAATCGGCTAAAATCAAAGTATTCAATCGGCTAAAATCAAAGTATTCAATCGGCTAAAATCAAAGTATAATGTCTGTTCAAGGGGCCAGGATATGATACAGGTTTATGGGTTTCAGGTACACGTTCATTATGATATGTACCCGATTATTGTATTTCAGGTACACGTTCATTATGATATGTACCCGATTATTGTATTTCAGCATAGGATATACTAAAAATAAGTGGCAGAGGTAATTAAACCCCTGCCCTGATGAGTAAATCTGTCAAAAGTGGAAGAAATTGTCAGGATCACATGTACAGATAGACAAGGGTGGTATTGACAGGCACTTCCCGGAACCATTCTTTGAGCCTTTTTTGTTGTTTTTCCGTAAGGGTGTCCATATTTCGCCACGCATTGAGATAGAATGCTGAGATTGCTTTAACCATGAGCCTTTTTCGGTCGGATTCCAGCAAAACTCCATCAAACTCACTGGGTCTGAAGTAGAATCTGCCCCCCTCGCTTTTATAGTACATGGATACGTCCTTCCTCATGTTTGGCAGAAGCAGTGTTTGGTCGTCTTTGAGATAAGTAAAGCCGATTGTGATTTTTTTTGCTTTGCTTACGGAGTTGTTGATGGGCTTCACGGTGCGTGGTGATTTAGTTCTCGGCATACTTTTCTCCTTTTGTTACGGCATTCTTTTGTTACTA
Source organism: Bacillota bacterium (assembly GCA_050942825.1). Lineage (GTDB taxonomy): Bacteria > Bacillota > Dehalobacteriia > UBA4068 > UBA4068 > CAYRML01. The sequence goes on along the minus strand of JBMNOA010000105.1, from coordinate 1,751 downwards.
ATAGCACTATACAGCTACTTATACGGTTTGTCAAATTCGATTCATGCGCTATAGTAGTAGAATGATTACAGTAGAGTTAAATCGTCACTATAAAGACAATGAGGTAACGCTTCAGTGCGGGAAGGCGATTTATGCCACGTTAAGGGAGGATGGTGGATTGCAGAGGGCCTTGACGGAGCAGATAGAGAACAGGATGGCCATTGTGCGGTATTGGGGTGTTACGGGCAAGCGCAATAAGAACAATACGGTCTTTCATGTGTATATGGATGGGGGCATTATCCGGTTGAGTTTCTATAAGAAGCGGACTACATTTTTAACGTATGAGGAGGCTTATCTTGTTGCCTGTAAACTGCTTGATACTCCCGGTATAGCCAATGTCCAGATCAATGAGCACATGGAAAGACAGGAAATAAGGAAGGGGTTGGACTTTGGCAATACAACTGACTGAAAAACAAAAGGCCGGGCTGAATCTGCTGTCTGATCCTGAAAAGACAAGGATTTTATTTACAGGCGGATCGCGTTCGGGCAAGACCTTTCTGATTATTGAGTATCTTCTTCAGCGGGCCTATCAGTATCCGGGATCAAGGCAGCTCATTGTGAGAAAGCACCTGGTAGATACCCGTAATTCAATCTGGTATGACACGCTGAAAAAATACCTTGACTTATATATACCAAAGAGAGATTACAGCTTAAGGCAGAGTGAGTTGCGTGTTGTTCTCTCCAATGGTTCAGAGATATGGCTTGCCGGATTGGATGATGGGGACAGAAGCAGTAAGATTCTTGGTAATGAGTATATCACGGTCTTTTGCAATGAGGCCGTACAGTTGCAGTATTCGGTTATCCAGACACTGATTACCCGATTAGCCCAGAAGTGCATTGATTCGGATGGCAATGTGGCGGTTAACAAGCTGGTGCTCGACTGCAATCCAACCTATCCCCGCCATTGGTTGAAGATATGGGGAGAGGATTTCAAAGACCCGGAAGCCAAGCCCCCCCGTACTCTCAAGGATGCAGATAAACATGCCGTACTTCATTTCACTCCTTACGATAACATAGACCACTTGCCGGAAGGATATATTGAACAGCTTGATGCTTTGCCTTATATCCAGAGAGAGAGGATGCTGTTTGGCAGATGGTGTGGTGGTGAGGGTGCAATCTTCAAGGAGTTCAATGAGAAGATGCATGTTGTAGAGCCATTTAACGTGCCCAGATCGTGGAGCCGTATGATGGCCATTGACTTCGGGTTTGACCATCCTACCGGCATTGTATGGGCCGCTTACAACTTTGCCACCGATTCAATCTATGTCTACCGCGAGTTTAAGGAGTCCGGCAGAACCATTGATGAGATTGCCGAAGTAATTAAGAGGGTATCACAAAAAGAACTGTATGCCTATGATGTCATTTGGGCAGATCATGATTTGGCAGACCGCAGCTTTTTACAGAAGAATGGAATCTATACACGGCCTGCAAAAAAGTCGGTGCTGGATGGGATTACGGCCATTAACCAGAGGCTTAAGCCTGATCCAAAGACAGGTCGGCCCAGGTTGTATATCTTCTCAACTTGTCAGGCTATGATTGATGAGTTATATTCTTATGAGTGGCACCAAAGCAATAGTGAAGTAAACAACAAAGAGACCCCGATTAAGCTGAATGATGACTTGGTAGACCCCCTTCGCTATATTGTGTATGGTTTGGACAAGTCGGGTTCAGGTGGAGTAATATAGGAGCCGGACATGAAGTATAAACAGCAA
>JBMNOA010000001.1:0-72376 GCA_050942825.1 Bacillota bacterium | reverse complement strand
TAACTTGCATATAGGCCATGCCTATACTACTGTGGCTGCTGATACTATGACACGTTATAAAAAAATGCGTGGTTATGACACCTATTTTTTGACCGGTTCTGATGAACATGGTCAAAAAATCCAACGCAGAGCCCAAGCAGCAGGCAAAGAGCCACAAGAATTCGTTGATGAGATTGTGGAGGGATTCAAAAATTTATGGCAGGTATTATCAATAAATTATGATGACTTTATCCGTACTACTCAAGGCCGCCATAAAAAAACCGCTCAGGCACTCTTCCAGGCTATTTATGATAAAGGAGATATCTATAAAGCCGAATATGAAGGCTGGTATTGTACTCCTTGCGAAACTTTTTTTACTGAAAGGCAGTTGGGGGAAGATCATACTTGTCCCGATTGTGGCCGTGCGGTGGAAAAAACCAAGGAAGAAAGTTATTTCTTCAAAATGAGCAAATATGCCGATCGGTGGTTGGATTTTATCGAAGGCAATCCTGATTTTATTCAACCCGAAAGCCGTCGAAATGAAATGATTAACTTTGTTAAACAGGGCTTGGAAGACTTGTGTATATCACGTACAACCTTTAGTTGGGGAATCCCTGTTCCTTTTGATACTAGCCATGTGATCTATGTATGGTTTGACGCTTTGATCAACTATGTTTCTGCTCTCGGTCTTTATAGCGATGATGAGAGTCTTTATCGCCGATATTGGCCTGCGGATGTGCATTTGGTCGGTAAAGATATTATCCGCTTCCATACTGTTATCTGGCCCATTATTTTGATGTCAGCCGATATGCCTATCCCCAAAAAGGTTTTTGGTCATGGTTGGCTGATGCTAGGCGAAGGAAAAATGAGTAAGTCCAAAGGTAATGTAGTAGATCCGATAGCCTTAGTGAAAAAATACGGTGTTGATGCCGTGCGTTACTTTTTGATCAGAGAAATGGCCTATGGTTTGGATGCTACCTATTCAGAGGAAGCTCTTTTGCAGAGGACTAATATAGATTTAGCTAATGATTATGGTAATCTTTTGTCCCGTATCACATCAATGATCGATAAATTTCAGGAGGGTATTGTTTTGCCTCCACAGGGTGAGGGCAGCGATTTTGATGATGAATTATTACAATTGGCTATATCCACCCCGGCAGAAGTAGAACAATTAATGGATAATCTGGAATTTGCCAATGCTTTGGCCCGTATTTGGAAATTAGTCAACAGAGCTAATAAATATATTGATGAAGCAGCTCCCTGGGCTCTTAATAAAGCACAAGAAAAGGATAAACTGGCCACAGTTTTATATAATACAGTCGAAGTTTTACGTATTGTTACGATTATGATAACACCGGTCATGCCAAATTTGCCAGCCAAGGTTTGGCAACAATTGGGAATATCAGGCAAAGATGAGATTTGTTCTTGGCCCAGCCTTTCTTGGGGACGTTTCCCGTCCGGTACCAAGATCCAAAGAGGGGAACCTCTTTTTCCCAGATTAGATCCTGCGATCTTGGATCATACTGTAGTCGAACAGGAAGAAACTGTTGAAGAAGCTCAATTCGAGCCGATCGCTCCGCAGGTAACAATTGAAGATTTTGCTAAGTTAGATATACGGGTGGCCAAAGTACTGGCCGCTGAAAAAGTGGAAAAGGCCGATAAGCTGCTCAAATTACGAGTGTTAGTCGGTAATGAAGAGCGTGCAGTGGTTGCCGGTGTAGCTAAATACTATACGGCGGAGGAAATGGTTGGCAAAAATGTGATCATCGTGGCTAACCTGAAGCCTGTGAAATTGCGCGGCATAGAATCACAAGGTATGATTATGGCCGCCTCCTATGATGGCAAGCTGGAAGTTTTAGAAGTGCAAGATATCACTGCCGGTGGTCGGGTAAAATAGTTCAAAACAAAGTTGCTTTATTAAAAAAAGAATGTTGTCAGTACAACTGGCTAACATTCTTTTGATATTGTTATAATCTTTATTGGAGGTAAACATGCTTTTTGATACTCACACGCATCTTAACGATGCTGAATTATATAATGATTTGGATAATGTATTAGCCAGAGCCGAAAAAGCCGGTGTAGAGAAGATGGCCGCTGTAGGATATAACTGGGCCTCTTCTTTGATGAGTGTACGATTGGCGGAAAAATATCCACAAAGGATCTATGCCATAGTCGGTATCCATCCTTACGATGCCAAATTATGGGATAATGCTCTGTCTAAAAGGCTCTCTGCTTTAGCGTCTGAACCGCAGGTGGTAGCTATCGGAGAAATAGGTTTGGATTATTATCGAGATATCTCCAGCCCAGAGGAGCAAAAAAAGGCTTTTATCTCACAAATAGACTTAGCCAAGCAATTAAGGAAACCTATAGTAATACACAATAGAGAGACCCATGGTGATATGATGAAAATATTACGTCAGGAAAAAGCAGGTCTCAACGGGGGAGTTTTGCATTGTTTTTCTGGAAGTGTGGAAATAGCCAGAGAATGTATAAAGCTTGGGTTTCATATCTCTTTAGCGGGGCCTGTTACTTTTCATAATGCCAGGAATTTGCATCAGGTGGCTAAGGAAATTCCGCTGGAACATTTATTAGTAGAAACAGACTGTCCTTATCTCAGTCCCCATCCCTATCGTGGTAAAACCAATGAACCGGCAAGAGTGGCTTTGGTGGTAGCTAAAATCGCCGAAATCAAAAACATAGATATAAAAGAGGTCGAACAGGTGACAACAGCAAATGCTTGTAAAATATTTTCTATCCAATCATAAAAAATTCAAAAAAACCTCTTTATTCCAAAATTATAAAAAGCCTCTATAGGCCATGCTTATTTGACATTTGTATATTTTTTGGGTTAGAATATACACGCACAAAATGTTTTTGTGGCATAAAACAGCTCCTTGGCCAATAGTATAGGACTATAACAAAGCCGTGGGGCAAATAAGGAGGTAACCTATGGATATTAGGGGAAAGGCCGTTAAAAGCCCCAACCCTTCCGGATGGCGAAAACTATTTGAGTATAAGATAGTGATAATTTGGGCAATTTGTTTTGTTTTTTGTGTATCAGCAGCAGCCTTTCTGTTGATGGAAAGAGAGATTACGCTCGATGTTAACGGACAAGCGCAACAAGTAGTAACCCATAATACAAAAGTAGCAGATATCCTACAAGAAAACAATATTGCCATCTATGAAGGAGACCTTGTGGAGCCGGATTTGTCGTCCCGGGTCAAGAATCAGGATACCATAAAAATCGTTCGTGCCTTTGATTTTAATGTTTTTGCAGATGGTAAAAAAATGATTTTACGCAGTACCCCGCTATCGGTGCAGGAAGCTTTGGCTAAGGCAAATCTAACCCTGGAGGAGATGGATCAGGTGTCCATGCCTTTAGATAAAATCATCTCTAAACCTGAGGATATTATTGTTTCCAGAGTGGATGTTCAATATATTACCAGGCAGGTTGCAATTACTGCTCCGGTAGAGGTAAAAAGAGACAGCTCTTTGGCTCAAGGTAAAACAAAAGTTATCCAAGAAGGTAAAAATGGACTAAAAGAAGAAGTATTGGCTATCTATACCAAGGATGGCCAGGAATTGACCAGGAAAGTAACAGAATCTAAGGTTCTACAAGAAGCACAAGCCAAAGTAGTAGCTCAAGGAGCTATGAAAGTAGCCAGTCGTTCAAGCCGGACGACTGCTACAGCGGCTAAATCCTCTATAGCTAATAAAAGTACAAATCCATCCCTTGCAGGTAAAGAAGTAAAGTATGTTACGGCTTATGCTTATACCGGTGGAGGTACAACCGCTACAGGCACCAAAGCCAGAGTAGGTGTGATAGCTGTCGATCCTTCCGTAATCCCGCTCGGCACAAAAGTATATGTTGAAGGCTATGGCTATGCAACAGCTGAGGATACAGGCAGCGCTATAAAAGGTAATAAAATCGATCTTTATATGAATTCTCGGGCGGCTTGTATAAATTGGGGCGTAAAAAAAGTAAAAATTTATATCCTGAAATAAAAAAGCCATTTTAGGGCTTTTTTATTTCTATAATTACACTATTATACAGGAGAATAATATCATATGAAAAAGTTTTGTGCTGATGGGCATGAATTAACAGCTACGCCATCTATGACCAAAAAAATAATCAAGGAGATAAATTTACCGATAAAAAAGAGTTGGGGGCAGAATTTTTTGGTAGAGCCTTCTGTAGCAAAAAAGATAGTTGCCGCCGCTGATATAGAGCCCTCTGACCATGTTTTTGAAGTGGGCCCAGGTATAGGTGGCATGAGTCAATTGTTGGCGCAGGAGGCCGCTTGCTTGACTTTAGTAGAGATAGATCCGCTTTTATATAAATTTTTGACTTATTATTTTTCCGATGCTGATCATGTGGAAGTTCTTAATCAAGATGCCTTGACATTAGATTTTAAAGGGCATTCAGCAGCCAAAGGTTTTAATAAATATAAATTAGTTGCAAATTTGCCTTATTATATCACTACACCCTTGCTGATGTATTTTTTAGAAAAAGGCGGTGATTGGCAAACTTTGGTTTTGATGATGCAAAAAGAAGTTGTCAATAGAATCATGGCTGCTCCTGCCAATAAAGACTATGGAGCTTTGTCCTTAGCTGTGCAATATAGGGCCAAAGTAGAGAAGATAATTGATGTTTCTCCTGTTTCTTTTATACCCAGACCGGAGGTCGATTCTTCTGTAATACGGCTCAAGCGTTGGCAAAAACCGCCTGTAGATGTTAAAGACGAGGCACTCCTTTTTGCCATTATTGCCTCGGCATTTGCTCAACGGCGAAAAACCCTGGCTAATTCCTTAGCCAACGGTACTTGTGTAGGTGATAAGGAGTTTTGGTATAGTTGCTTTGAATTGACAGCTATCGATGGTGGGCGTAGAGGTGAAACTCTATCTTTAGCGGAATTCGCTCTATTAGCCAATACCGCTTGCCAAATAATAAACACTAAAAAACATCTGTGAAAACAGATGTTTTTTTATTATTTAAACTCATAGGTTTCGTTATATAATTTCTTTCTCTAAGGACTATATCATCAAGTATTTCAGCAGCTTTTACTATCACATCAAAACATTGTGTCTCATCAGTGCGGTAGGAATCTTTCAGCGGTTTGCAAAGGATATCTCCCATCTCTTCCCGGTAGCGCTCGATAAATTCACCCGTTAATCTCTTAATGGTTTCACCTTCATGGGCTATATTTTCGATAAACATATAACCCAAAATTGCAACGCCAGCCGCCACCGCCCCGCAAAGATGCTCTACTCCCATACCACCTCCATAAGAGGCTAAAAGATGTCCATACCTATTATCCATCTGCAATCCATAGGCTATATTAGCTCCATAAAAGATCTTTTCGGCGCAATTATAATCTTCATCCTCACCAAAACCCGATGAAATGAGTTCTTCTAACATAGATGCCCCTCCTTTTTTTAATTATGTTTTGCTTATGATCTTAATATTCCTGCTGGCAGGTAAAAATATTTTGAGGCAGAATAATAGAAGGTAAGCAAATTAGGAGGTAATTATGGACTGGTTAGTAATAATATTATTAATAATTGCCATTATCATTGGTTTAATATCCATTTTTAGTCGGCGTGAAAATAAGGATTTGTCAAAAGCGGAAAGCCGTCTTAAAGAAGAATTGTTTTTTTTGCGGCAGGAAATGCGGCAAAGTAATCAGGAAAATGCTGAGGTTTTATTACGTCAGGTAATGAGCATGAGCGAAAATAATGAGCAAAAAAACGAGAATTTACGCCAAACCATAGACCAAAGGTTGTTGGCTTTATCGGAAAGTAATAATCAACGCATGGAAGAAATTCGTCAAACCGTAGATGTAAAATTAACGCAGATACAAACTGATAATGATAAAAAACTGGAACAAATGCGTCTGACTGTTGATGAAAAGCTTCATCAAAGTTTAGAAAGACGCTTGGGTGAATCGTTTAAACAGGTCAGCGAAAGATTGGAATTGGTACATAGAGGTTTGGGAGAAATGCAGAACTTAGCCGCAGGTGTCGGTGATTTAAAAAAAGTATTATCAAACATCAAAACTCGCGGAACCTGGGGAGAGGTGCAGTTAGGAAATATTTTGGAGCAAATACTGGCTCCCGGACAGTATGAGTATAACGTTGCGGTTAACCCTTCTGCCACCGCCAACAGAGTAGAATATGCTGTAAAATTACCCGGCAAAGAAGAGAACAAATGTGTTTGGCTGCCTATAGATGCAAAATTCCCCTTGGAGGATTATCAATCGTTGTTGCAAGCCCAAGAGGAGGGTAATTTGCTAATGGCACAGGCTCTGGGCAAAAGTCTGGAGACCAGGATTAAATCCTTTGCTCAAGATGTACATGACAAATATCTTTTTCCTCCCTATACCACAGATTTTGCCATCATCTTTTTGCCTTTGGAGGGCTTGTATTCAGAGCTTTTGCGCCGTCCGGGATTAAGTGACATGATCCAGCAAAAATATCGCATCATGTTGGCCGGCCCGGTGACGATAGCGGCTTTGTTGAACAGTCTGCAAATGGGTTTTCGCACTTTAGCCATCGAAAGGCGTGCCGATGAAGTGTGGCAATTGTTGGGCACGGTAAAAACGGGCTTTAGTGATTTTGGCCGATTGTTAGACAAAACACAAAAGAAATTACAGGAGGCCAGCAATACCATAGATAATGCCGCCCGTAAAACACGTACTATAGAAAGAAAGCTTAAACAAGTCAGTCAGTTGCCGCTGGTTGATCAGGAACAGGAACCCGATATTTTTGATGGTTTATATAATGATAAATTGGATGAGGAGAGAGTCAATGAGCAGCCTTAAATTATTATCATGGAACGTTAATGGTTTACGTGCTGCCGCTAAAAAGGGTTTTTGGCAGCACATGCAAAGCTTAAATCCCGATATAATCTGTTTGCAGGAAATCAAAACCAAAAAGGAGCAATTGCAAGATGATCTGCTGAAACCTGAAGGCTGGCAAGCTTATCTCTACCCCGCCCAGCGAGCGGGCTATAGTGGAGTTGCCATATATAGCAAACGGAAGCCGGAAAATGTCCGTTATGGTATAGGCATCGAGCGTTTTGATGCAGAAGGACGAACATTGACCCTTGATTATCAAGAATTTTGCCTAGTAAATGCTTATTTCCCTAATGGTGGCAGAAATGATGAGCGTCTGCAATATAAATTGGATTTTTGTGAGGCTATACAGGAATTTGTTCTTTCAATAAAACGGCCTGTCTTGCTGTGCGGCGATTTCAATACCGCCCATCAGGAACGAGATCTGGCCAGGCCACGAGAAAATCTTAATAATTCCGGTTTTATGCCTATAGAAAGGGCTTGGATAGAAAGATTTCTAGCGGCCGGTTTTGTGGATACCTTCCGTCTTTTTTATGAGCAGGGGGGTTTTTATAGCTGGTGGGATTTGAAAACGCGTGCCAGAGAACGCAATACCGGCTGGCGCATTGACTATTTCTTTGCCGCTAAAGAATTACAAAGCCGTATCAAATCTGCTTTTATACTGCCTGAGATCACAGGTTCCGATCATTGTCCGGTAGGGATAGAGCTTGATATATGAAAAAAGTTGCTTTAAGCAACTTTTTTTGAATTAACTATGTTCATTGATCCAATTATCGCAGCGGGGAAAGAGAGTGGAAAGAAATTTCAACGGTATCTCAAATCCAGATACTGAACCCATTTGTTCGACCAATTGTTTTACCGATAAACGCCCCCACAACAATGTAGTGAGAGCTGATATATCTATAGTAACATGGGCGGGAGTTGATTTTTCTAAATTTTCTATGCACATAGCCTGATCGGCTACCTTGATAAGCAGTTTGAGATTATTGTCTGCTATTTGTTGATCCTGTATTTCCAGTATTAGAGAACCTCTGGCATGTGTCGGGTAGCTGATAGATTTCAGAGCCATTATGGGATCTATGATACGCCCCATCACAAATGGCCTAGCAGAGATGCCATCTTGTTGTGGCAATTGCAAGTAGGCACAATCATCTATAGGTGCTGACCAAGAAAATCGTTGTGCTTCGTTTTGATGTCCTAAAGCAAAGTGAAAGGCTGATTTTTGCGCTTGTGGGCTGAAATATCCTAATTCATTGATATGAAAGTACTTGTCTTTCAAAGTATAGAGTAAATAGCCTGCTGCTTGGCCTGCATTTGATTGCAATAGAGCTATTTTTCCGCCATCTCCAACGTGTTCTTGTAGATAGTTGTGCCAATTTTGCTTGGTGCGTATAATATAACCGTTTTTGCCGGCTGTCATTTGGCGATATACCAGATCCAGAAAATCTATGGAATCGATACTTCCCCTTTGCCAACGGCCAAAAGGTACAGCTATCAGTGACAAATCTTTTAAGGCTATGTCGAAACGATGTTCTTCATAAATGTAGGCAAAAGATGTTTTACGGTAAAATTCTGGGCTGGCGGGTAATAATATAGATAAGGCTATGCCTTTTTGACGTAGGTGGTCATAGGCAAATTTCATTAGTTTAGCTGCCACTCCCTGTGAACGGTAAGGAGCTGCGGTGATAACACCGACTATATAACAAACCGTGACCGGTTTACCTCTTAGCATCATTTTATATGGGGCTAGTTGCAAGGATGCTGCCAAAATATTACCATCAAAGCAGCAAAGAGTTTGGTCCGGTTGGTATATATTATCGAAATACCAGCTATAATAAGGTTCATAGCTTTCAAAAGAATAAGCCCATAATTCTTTTACGGCTGAGGTATCATTTGCTTGAGCTATACGAAAATCCATGATAAAACCCCCCTTATTTTAATGTCAGATAATATTTCATTGCAATTTTGCAGGGATGATAACTTCTTTTGGCTTTACGTAGTCCTTCAAGGCCCATATCTTCTGCCCTGTTGATAAAAGTGTAGCCGCTACAAAAATCTCTACTGAAAAATTGGTTGATAGCCGCATAAATGCCTTTGAATTGAGGATTAGCCTTTTCCACATGAATAGCGAATGTATTGTCATTGAGTGGTTCACCCAAGGTCAAAGCTTCTACTCGACCATCGATTAATAAGCAGGCTCCGGTATAATCTAAATGATCAAAGAACTCTAGTCCCTGCATGATACCATGTCTTTCCCAGACTAAATCCTCTGTCTTTTGATGATGCTTAAACCAATCTTGTATATAATTTTTACAAGAGGGAATTATCTCTTTGGTTAAAGTCACAAATTGATAATCAGGATACTCACGAAGAAAATTAGACACATGATTACGTTTATTATTATATTTACGTCCTCGTAAATAAGCTAAATCCTCTTGTCTATAGATATAGTTAGCTCCTTCAGGGCACTCTTTGACATTAAATCGTCCTGGCCAGGTCTTTTCATATAAATCGAGCAGGTCTTGAGGTACTTCCTTCAAAAAAAAAGCAACATCACGCTTTTTATACCAATGGATTAGCCGTTCCGTAGCCGATAAAACAGCATTATAATCAGACGATATCGGGGGCAGGACAGCATCGCAGCTATAAAAATCGCTTTTGATGCAAAGAGCGTTCTCTAGCTCTGTCCAGGTAAAAAATTCCCAATCTTTCCAGAGGAAGAAGGAGGTAAAGTTATAAGAGATCAGTTGATATTTACTTTTAGTCAAGTAGCTGTTAAAAAGGTCCTTGTCCTTTATTGTCACAGGGTTGAAGTGCATTTATATACTCGCTTTCGCTGATAACGTTAGTTTAGCAACAATCATTATTATATCATGAGCAAATAAGATCTAGCAACTTGATAAGTGTTATCCGATAAAATATGCTTTAATAGATTCTGATATAGTGATATAATTTAATGGTTAATTTAAAGGAGTTGTAAAAATGACAGATCCGGGAGTTGCTTTTGAAATTGGGAATATTCCTATACGATGGTATGGTATATTAATAAGCGCTGCTGTTTTTATAGCGGGTAGCTTGGCTTATCGGGAATGTAAAAGACAACATCTTAATCAGGAGGAAGCGGTCAATATAGCTTTGATTGGATTGCCACTGACCATCATCTGTTCCAGATTATATTATGTGCTGATGAGTTGGGAATATTATTCCCAGCATCCGGAGGAGATAATCAGAATCTGGGAAGGCGGATTAGCTATTCATGGCGCAATAATTTCAGCAATCGTTTTGGTGGTAATCTATGATTATATACGTAAAATAGATTTTTGGCAATGGGCCGATTTAGCGGTACCATTTGTAGCTTTGGGCCAGGCCATTGGCCGTTGGGGCAATTTCTTTAATCAGGAGGCCTACGGATATCCCACGGATTTGCCCTGGGCAATGTATATTGACGGTGCCTATCGTCATCCCACTTTTCTCTATGAAAGTATAGTAGATTTCATTATTTTTGTTGTTTTATATAGGCTCTTGCATAAACCGCATAAAAAGGCTACGATCTTTTCTCTGTATATCATCTTTTATTCCGTTGCACGATTCTTTATAGAAAGACTTCGCACAGACAGCCTGATGATCGGCTCGATACGCGCTGCTATGCTTGTTTCTGTAATTGGCATAGTTGCCGGTATTGTTATATTATATCTAAGGAGAAAGCAGCCTGTAGTTGATGTATTGGCTCCCATACCCCCGCAAGAAAAAACCGAGCGCAAAAAGAATCGCGATAAATAAAAAGTAACAGCCTGCTCAGGCAGGCTGTTACTAATAAGATATGTTGTTAAATATCTATATAGCCCGGATCTTGCGGTATAATCAAAGCACAGACAATATAGGCTATGAGCCCTCCTATGACAAAAGAGCAAAAAATACTGAGCAAAACCCATGTGATACGAATAATGGTGGGATCTATACCAAACCTTTTGCCGATACCAGCACAAACACCAGCGAACATTTTTTTGTCTCTTGATTTATATAACTTTTTATCAGCCATTGCTGATCCCTCCTTAAATATATGACGAAAAAAGAAAAAAATTGTTCCTTTATAACCTATTATAAATGATTTATAGAGATTTACAAGGGGGTAATTTTATGGCCTATGATTATGACATCATTATCATCGGCGGTGGTCCGGGCGGCTATTTTGCTGCTATAAGGGCCTCTCAATTAGGTGCCCGGACAGTCCTGATAGAGAAATCAATGTTAGGCGGTACGTGCCTTAATAAGGGTTGTATACCAACAAAATCCCTGCTCGCATCGGCACAAAAGCTTGATATGATGAAAGATGCTCAAAATTTCGGTATTTATGCGGAAAATATTACCTTTGATTTGGCAAGAATCATGAAGCGTAAAAATGATATAATTACTCGTTTACGTAATGGTATCAATTTTTTATTACGAAAAAATAATATCAAAATCTATCAAAATACGGCTTCTTTTATTGATGAACATACTATTGCTGTGGGGGATGAAAGAATCAGCGGGGAAAAATTTATTATTGCCAGCGGCGCTGTGCCCCAAAGAGTCCCTTTTGCGGATAACAGCGGTAAAGTCGTTAGCAGTGATCAAATAATGTCTTTGACTCAGGTCCCCCAACGTATGTCCATTGTGGGCGCAGGAGTCATGGGGATTGAATTTGCCTGTATCTGGCAAAGCTTAGGCAGTCAGGTGACCCTTATAGAAATTGCCGATCGTATATTGCCCTTCGTCGATAGAGAAATAGCTGCTCAATTGGGTAAAATTTTGCAAAAGCGTGGCATTAATATCATAAGCAAAACTAAAGTTGATAGAGTTGAAGCAAATGGTGATGCAGCTAATTTACATCTTATTGGCCAAAACGGAGAGCAAAGGACTATTGCTGCTGATATAGTGCTGGCCTCTACGGGACGTACACCCTATTTTGCAGGGCTTGGTTTGGATAATATTGGAATTGAATATACGAAAAAGGGTATTGTAGTTGATGACAAGCTTTTGACTAATAAAAAGCATATTGCCGCCATAGGAGATGTTTTGGGCGGTGTTCAATTAGCTCATTTAGCATCGGCGCAGGGCTTGGCAGCTGCAGAGCATCTCTGTGGTGCTAAAGCGGAGGGTAACTTGCATATTATCCCTGCTTGTATTTACAGCAATCCCGAGATTGCCTCAGTCGGTCTCAATGAAGATCAGGCCAAAGAGCAAGGATTGGCCTATCAGTCCTCGGTATTTCCTCTTGCCGCCTGTGGCAAGGCGGTCTTGATGGGAGAAAGCGAGGGTTTGATCAAAATTATTTCTGCTGCCGATGGCAAAATACTGGGTATCCATATTTTAGGTCCTCATGCCTCGGATATGATTGGTGAGGCTGCTCTGGCTATGAGTCAAAATTTGTCGGTGTCTGCTATTGCCAATACTATTCATCCTCACCCCAGTGTTGTGGAATCCCTAATGGAAGCGGCCCATCTGGCGGAAGGCAACCCGATACATGTAGTCAAGTAGGTTTGATCAAAAATTATTTAAGATAAGTAAAGCATACTATAACTATATATTATAGTATGCTTCATTATTTGTAATATGTCCCATATTTAACCTGGCCGGTAACCATCAATTTAACATTTGTGAGATATCAAATGATGCCCCGGAGATGGTCTTTGAAAATTTTAGTGGTTATTTTTGTTTTTTAGCCCAACTGTCTTTAAGGGGTACTGTTAAATTGAATATTGGTAAGTGACTGCTGGTATCTTTATCAGCTACAAAATATCCTTGGCGCAGGAATTGATATGAAGTTCCGGGAGGGGATTCTATAATAGATAATTCTACTACAGCGTCTTTCTTAATGGTCAGAGATTGATCATTGATATAATCGGTAAAATCCTCTCCTTCTTCTAAATCATCAGGGTTTTCTTTAGTAAAAAGGTGGTTATAAAGTCTGATCTCGGCAGGAACGGCCGTTGTTGCTTCTACCCAGTGGATAGTGCCTTTGACTTTTTTGCCGGAAGTATCGCTGCCGCTTTTGCTGTTTGGATCATAGGTGCAACGCAATTCTATGATATGACCGTTATCATCTTTGACCACTTCCTCGCATTTGATGATATAAGCATATTTAAGGCGGACTTCACCGCCGGGTACCAGGCGCTTAAATCCTTTTACAGGTTCCTCCATAAAGTCACTGGCCTCTATAAAAATTTCATTGCTAAAAGGCAGCAGGCGGCTTCCGGCTTCCGGTTTTTCGGGATTATTTTCCGCCGGTAGCATTTCTGTTTTTTCCGCTGGATAATTAGTCAAAATAACTTTCAACGGTTCCAAAACTGCCATGGCACGATTAGCATTAATATTGAGATCTTCCCTCAGACAATGTTCCAGCATTTGTATCTCTACTGTGCTGTTGGCTTTAGATACTCCGATCATTTCGCAGAAATTGCGGATAGATTGCGGTGTGTAACCTCGGCGCCGTAATCCTGCCAAAGTCGGCATACGGGGATCATCCCAACCGCTGACATAATTTTCTTCTACCAGACGGCGTAGTTTGCGTTTGGACATAACAGTATGTGTGATATTGAGCCTGGCAAATTCTATCTGTTGGCTTTTGCATGGTACATCTAAATTAGCTAAAACCCAGTCATAAAGCGGGCGATGATTTTCAAATTCCAGAGTACAAATGGAGTGGGTTATACCTTCCAAAGCATCAGAAATAGGATGGGCATAATCATACATAGGATATATGCACCAATCATTTCCTGTGCGTTGATGATATGATCTTTGAATACGGTATAATACGGGGTCTCTCATATTGAAATTAGGTGAGGCCATATCTATCCTGGCCCTGAGAACCCTCGAACCATCCTCAAATTTGCCTGCCCTCATATCAGCAAAAAGCTGCAAATTTTTTTCCACAGAACGGCTGGCATAGGGGCTGAGTATACCCGCCTCCGTAGGCGTGCCGCGATATCGGCGTATTTCTTCCTGGGAAAGATCGCAGACATAAGCTTTGTTTTTCTTGATCAGATCACAGGCATATTGGTAAAGTTGTTCAAAATAATCAGATGCAAAAAAAAGCCTGTCCTGCCAATCAAATCCCAACCAACGAACATCTCTTTGGATAGAAAGGATAAATTCTTCTTCTTCTTTAGAGGGATTGGTATCGTCGAAACGTAGGTTGCAAAGCCCGTCATATTCTTTGGCAATACCAAAATTAAGGCAGATAGACTTGGCATGTCCAATATGCAGATAACCGTTTGGTTCAGGCGGAAAACGGGTATGGACCACACCACCGTATTTGCCTGTTTTGAGATCGTCATTAATAATTGTATTTATGAAGTGCCTGTTGGGCAAATTTTCTAAATCCCTCATAGGATAACCTCCAATAAAAACCATGATTTATTATTATCTTTAGATTTTATATCTTTTTATACCTATTAGTCAATGTTTATCTATAAATATTTCCGATTGTGACAAAAAAGAGAAGAAGGAATAACTATAATTAGTTACGAATTACAATAAATATGTTGTAATAGAAAGGATTTTGGCATATGCGCTTGCTCCATACGGCTGATTTGCATTTGGGTAAATTACTGGAAGGCCGGCAACGTTATGATGAACAACAGCAGGTTTTAGATGAAATCACCGATATAGCTGAGAAGGAAGATACTGATCTTGTTCTGATCTCCGGTGATATTTTTGATACCTATAATCCCTCGGCCCAAGCTCAGGAGCTTTTTTTTGTATTCTTACATAAAATTTCTGCAAAAGGACTAAGGCCGGTGATTGTTTCAGCGGGCAATCACGATCAGCCACAGCGATTATCGGCAGCCGGTCCGTTGGCTCTTACGCAAAACATCTACCTTATTGGGCAGCCGGGAGAAGATCTCAGCGATCATATCATACAAGAAAACCCATATTTTATCAGCTATCAAGATAACTGTTTGCGCATCAGATTACCTAAAACAGGTGAGGAAGTGGCTGTTTTGGCATTGCCTTATATTTCCGAGGCCAGGCTGAATGAGATCTTCTTACATGATATCAGTGATGATCAGGCGCAAAAATCTGACTATCAGCAACGTTTACAGCAATTGCTGGAAAAAGGCAGCAGGCAATTTTCTCATATCAATATAATTATGGCACACCTGAGTCTGTGCGGCGGGCAAACCAGCCAATCAGAAAGGCCCTTAGGTATTTCTTTAGTAAATGATGATGAAAATGCTGAGGCCGTTATGATAGGCGGAAGTTTTGGTATCAGCCCGCAAATTTTCCCTTGTCAGGCACAATATATAGCTTTGGGTCATTTACATAGGCCGCAAAGTGTCGGACAGCAGCCCACTTGTTATTATGCCGGTTCCCCTTTGGCTTATAGTTTTAGCGAGGCCGGGCAAAGCAAGAGTGTTGTCATTGCTGATCTAGAGGCCGGACAGCCTGCTCAGGTCAAGCGTGTAGCGCTTACAAGCGGCTATGCCCTTCATAAATTCGAGGCTCAGAACTATGACGAGGCTTTAGCTTGGTGCAGCGACGAAAATAACCATCAGCTATGGGTCAGTCTTGCCATCAAGACAGATAAACCTTTGTCTATGGATGATATCTCCAGATTGCGCAAAGCTCATCCGCGTATTTTAGATATCTTGCCCATCTTTCCGCAATTATGTCAGGAGCAAAAGCCTTTTAAGCTAGAGGATTTATCTATAGAAGAAAAGTTTCGTATATTTGCCGCCATTAAAGAGGGTGTAGAGCCGGAGCCGGAATTAATAGCGATGTTTATGGACCTTTTGTCAGATGAGGAGGAGCAAATATGAGACCTTTGTCTTTAGCTTTTTCCGGATTAAATAGCTATCGCGAAAAGCAAACCATTGATTTCGATCAGTTGACGAATACAGGTATTTTTGGCATATTTGGGCCGACCGGAGCCGGGAAATCCAGCGTGCTCGATGCTATTGCCTTGGCTCTTTACGGAAAGGTTGACCGAGCCAGAAATAAAGCGCAGGGTATTATTAATTTATCGGAAAACCAATGTACAGTCGATTTTACTTTTGTTTTGGCGGCTAAGAAATATCGAATACAAAGGGTTTTAGAAAGAGAAAAGGACAAGCCTTTTTCCAGCAAGACCAAAAGCTGTCGTTTATATTGCCTGGATGATGATACTGTTTTAGCGGAGCAGGCCAGAGAAGTCAATGAGAAAATAGAACAGCTTTTGGGGATGAATTTTGAGCGTTTTTCTCAAGCCGTTATTTTGCCTCAAGGTAAATTTGATGCTTTTTTACGTTTAGAACCAAGCGAGAGGGCCAATTTTTTGGAACAATTATTCCATCTCAATGAATATGGAGAAAATCTCAGCCGCAAGGCCCGTAACCTGCTGGCCCAATATAGCGAGCAAAAAGCTCTGGCTCAAAGCCGTCTAGAGATGATGGAAGATTGCTCGGAGGATAAAATAGCAGGCTTAAAAATAGAAATAGATGCCAAAAAAGAGCAGCTGGCATTAAAAGAAAGAACCTTAGAAATACTCAAACAAGAGTTGCAGAAACTGCATCTTCTGGCCGAAAAATCCCGGCAATTACAGCAGTTGCAAAGTTCTTTGCAAGAATTGTTAGCGCAAAAAGCACAGAAGCGTAATATAGAAATAAAAGTTATCAAAGCTCAAAAAGCGGAGTTATTACGCCCTTTGATAGAAGAAACAGTAAACCTGGTAGCGCAAACCAATACTCGGTCCAAAGAGTTGGAGTCATTGCAAGAGGCAGTAAAAGAGGCCGAAGCAGCTACCCGCTCAGCCAGCCAAAATTTACTTGAGGCACAACAAAATCTCAAAAACAACCGCAAAGATGTTTTGGCAGCGATTGAAAATTTGTCTCAATTAATGGAACAGGAAAAAGTTTGCCTGATACTTTCAAAGCAGATAAAAACAGAAGAGGAATCTCTGCAGCCGCTTAAAAGTCAGGAAAATGATTTGATCCACAAGCAGGAGATTTTACTTGATTTGATCGCTAAGGAGGAACAAGAGGAAGGCCGCTTGTCCCGGCAAAAAGATGATTTATATGTAAAGTGGCAACAAGCTGATGAAGCCTGGCGAAAGCAACAAAAAGCGGAAATGGCGGCCTTTTTAGCCGGCACTCTAGAAGAAAATCAGCCCTGCCCGGTTTGCGGCTCTCTTACGCATCCACAGCCACAAGTAGCGGATATAGATAGCAGTAAGCTGGAGATGAAGAAAAAAGTTGTTCAAGAATTACAAAGTCAATGGCGGCAAACCCAGCAAAAACTTTACGAAAAAAGCTTAGCCATTAAAAAGCTACATCATGATCTATTGTCCAATAATTCTGAATTAGCCAAAATACAGCAGGAAATACAGTCTGTGTCAGTTATTTTAGATGAGCATAAAAAACGTCAACAAGAGCTGGTCAGTAAATTAGCATCCGCCGCCCAAGGGCAAAGCATAGCCAAGCAAAAGACTCTTTTGCAAGATCGCTTGGACCTGTGGGAAAAAGCCGAGGAAGAATCGCAAAAGGAACAAAAACGGCAGGAGTTGTTGCTGAGAAAGGCTAAAGATGCCTTCTTGAAAACACAAAGCCTTTATGATGATAGTTGCAGACGTCTGGCAGAATTAAAAGGGCAGTTGTTGAGCAAGATAGCTCAACAAGGTTTCGCTAGCGCCCAAGAAGCCAAGCAGGCTTTGCTGGCAGACGAGCAAAGGCAAACATATGAAAAAGAGCTGGCCGAATATAATGATGACATCAAAGAAAAGAATTCCCGCATCAAAGATCTATCTCAGGAATTGAATAAATCCTCTTATAGTGATGAGAAATTTCATGATACCCAAAAAGCTGTTGAGGAAGCCGAAAAAGATTTGCAGCAGCTTTTTGCGCAAGTTTCCATACTGGAAGACTCTTGGCAAAAACTCATGGATCATCGAGAGCTATGGCATAAATTGCATGCGGAGGTTGCTGCATTAAGTAAAAAAGAACAGCTTGCTAAGCGGCTGACCAAGCTGTTTCAAGGCAGAGCCTTTGTCAATTTTCTGGCCAAAGAGCATTTGCAACAATTGTTAATAGCTGCCTCCGCTATTTTGGCGCAATTGAGCAACCATCGTTATCTGTTAGAAATCTTTGATGATGGTAAAAACAATGATTTTATAATGGTAGATAATTATAATGGCGGTGGCCGGCGGCCCGTCTCGACACTATCCGGCGGGGAAATATTTTTGGTTTCTTTATCTTTGGCACTCTCACTTTCGGCCAGAATACAAATGCAAGGCGCACCTCTGGAGTTTTTCTTTCTTGATGAGGGTTTTGGCACCTTAGATCCACAAAAGCTGGAGATGGTCATGGTGGCATTGGAACTTTTGCCGGCAGGGAAGAGGCAGGTAGGTATTATCAGCCATGTGCAGGAGATTAAGAATCGCCTGCCACGTTATCTGGAGGCTGTGCCCGCTGGCGATGATAGAGGATCATCATTGCGCTTGATGATAAATTAATTGACATAAGAGGAGCAGACGGATATAATATATATTTATTAATAGTTTTGAATAAATAGTTGGTTATGGAGGATTATTAATGTATACCAAAGAGGATATTTTTGCCTTGGCCAAAGAGCATAATGTACGCTTTGTACGATTGCAATTTACTGATATTTTCGGCGTATTGAAAAATGTTGCCATTACCGTACAGCAATTAAGCAAAGCGCTAGACGGTGAAATGATGTTTGATGGATCGTCGATCGATGGCTTTGTCCGTATAGAAGAAAGTGACATGTATCTGAAACCTGATTTTTCCAGTTGGTGCATTTTACCTTGGGATCAGGGAGAAGCCATTACTGCCCGACTCATCTGTGATGTTTACGATTCCCGTAATGAGCCTTTTTCAGGTGATCCTCGGTATATATTACGCAAAGTATTAGCTGAAGCGGCTGAAATGGGCTATTCAATGAATGTGGGCCCCGAGGCCGAATTCTTTCTTTTTCATAGAGATAGTGAAGGACACCCGACTTTGCAAACACAGGACAAAGCCGGTTATTTTGATCTGACTCCCGTGGATTTAGGTGAAGATGCTCGTCGTGATATGGTGCTGGCTTTAGAGAATATGGGCTATGAGATAGAAGCATCCCATCATGAGTGTGCCCCCGGTCAACATGAGATTGATTTTAAGTATGCCGATGCTCTGACAACCGCAGATAATGTGCAAACTTTTAAATATGTTGTGCGTGTAGTGGCCCAACGTCATAATCTGCATGCAACTTTTATGCCCAAACCAATTTTTGGTATACCTGGTTCCGGTATGCATGTTAATCAGTCTCTTTTCAAAAATGGCAAAAATGCCTTTTATGATCCCAATGGCAAAAAGCAGCTTTCTCAGGACGCTTATTATTATCTTGGTGGTTTGTTGCGCCATGCCCGTTCTTATACAGCCATCACTAATCCTACGGTAAATTCATATAAGCGTTTGGTATCCGGTTATGAAGCTCCTGTTTATATAGCCTGGGCAGAGCAAAACCGCTCTCCTTTGGTCAGAGTTCCCGCTAAAAGGGGTGCATCTACGCGTATGGAATTACGCTCTCCCGATCCTTCCTGTAATCCTTATTTAGCGATTGCCGTGATGCTCAAGGCCGGTCTTGATGGAATAAAAAATAAAATCATGCCCCCTGATCCTTTGGAATTCAATATTTATAATCTGACCAAAATCCAAAGAGAGGAGTATCAAGTTCAACTATTACCGGGCGATCTCAACGAGGCTTTACAATATTTGCAATCCAGCATATTAATGAAAGAGATTTTAGGCGAGCATATATTAAATCGCTTTATCGCGGCCAAGCAAATGGAATGGAATGATTATAAGGTGATGGTGACTCCCTGGGAGATCGAACATTACCTGACTAAATTTTAATATTTAATAAGGAAGTCCTGCCTGATTAGGTTGGACTTCTTATTAAATACTATAACTTGAAGAATATTAGAAGGTTATGGTATTATATAAATATAAGAAAAACCCGGAAAAGGGGTGTCGATATGCGTTTTGTAAAAATGCATGGTCTGGGCAATGATTTTATTATGGTTAATGGATTCAAGGAGCATCTGCCTTCTGATTTATCAACATTAGCTGCAGCTCTTTGCCATCGTCAGCTGGGTATAGGTGCCGATGGTTTAATTATTATTGGCCCTTCCGATGAGGCCGATGCCTGTTTTGATATTTACAATGCCGATGGTAGCCGTGCCGAAATGTGTGGTAATGGGATTCGTTGTGCGGCTATTTTTGCTAAAAGGGAAGGTATCAGCGATAAAAGTATCGTGCCTTTTTCTACTTTGGCCGGTCTTGTAAAAGCCCAGATAGTGGATGAAGCCGCTAATTTAGTAAAAGTTGATATGGGTCAACCCAAGCTAGCGACCAAAGATATCCCGGCCAATTTTTCTGGACCTTTAATGGTTAACGCACCGATTATTGTCGGTCATAAAACATATAATCTGACATTGGTATCAATGGGTAATCCCCATTGTGTGTTGTTTGTAGATGATGTAGCTAATTATCCCGTTACTACTTTAGGTCCCGACATAGAGACCCACAGTCTTTTTCCCTGCAAGACTAATGTTGAATTTGTACAACCTTTAGGGAATAACAAAATCCGCATGCGAGTTTGGGAAAGAGGTTGTGGTGAGACTTTGGCCTGTGGTACAGGGGCTTGCGCCGCTGCAGTAGCTGCTATTTTGAACGGTTATTGCCAAAAAGAGCAAGATGTGGAGGTTATTTTGGCCCATGGTTCGCTAATTATCAATTGGCACCAAGACGATCATATTACCATGATTGGTCCGGCAGCTACAGTCTTTGAGGGAAATATAATTTTGTAACATAATAAATTTAAAGACATAAAATATTTAATATCTAGGAGGTTTTTATGAAAGCTGAAGCTAAAAGAATGCACAAAATCCCCCCTTATTTATTTGCTCGTATCGAGCAAAAAATTGCTGAGGCTAAAGAAGCTGGTGTTGATATTATCAGCTTGGGTATAGGGGATCCTGATAGCCCTACGCCGCAATTTATTATTGATGCCATGATCAAAGAATTATCCAATACCGAAAATCATCAGTATCCGTCTTCCGCCGGAATGATGTCTTACCGTCAGGCAGTGGCGGATTGGTATAAAAGGCGTTTTGAAGTGGATTTGGACCCAAAAACGGAGATATGCTCTTTGATCGGTTCCAAAGAAGGTATAGCCAATATCCATTATTGTTATGTGGATCCCGGCGATGTTGTCTTAGTTCCTGATCCGGCTTATCCTGTTTACAGTACTGCTGCCATGCTGGCCGGTGGTGAACCTTATTATATGCCGTTAGATCCCCAAAATGGCTTTTTGCCTGACCTAAAGGCTATTCCCTCTGATATACTTAATAGGGCTAAGATACTCTGGCTCAATTATCCTAATAATCCTACCGGGGCTATTGCCGATATATCCTTTTTGGAAGAGGCTCTGGCTTTTGCCAAAGAACACGATATTCTTATCTGCTTTGATAACGCTTATAGTGAGATGACCTATGATGACTATGTTGCTCCCAGCATTTTACAACTTCCCGGAGCCAAAGATGTGGCTATAGAGTTTAATTCCTGCTCTAAACCTTTTAATATGACGGGTTGGCGTATTGCCTGGGTAGCCGGTAATGCTAAAGCTGTTGCTGCTTTGGCCCGCTACAAATCGAATGTTGATTCCGGCGCCTTTCAGGCTGTGCAATATGCAGGTATTGCCGGCTTGAATAATTCATATGATACTGTGGAAAGTCTGAAAAAGATGTATGCGGCACGCCGGGATATCTTGGTAGGCGGTCTTAATGATATGGGCTGGAATTTGCCAATGCCCAAAGCCACTTTTTATGTATGGGCTCCTGTGCCCAAAGGTTATACCTCAGCTTCTTTTGCAGAATTCATTTTAGAAAAAGCCGGTGTTATTATTACGCCGGGTAATGGTTACGGTGCGGGCGGAGAAGGATACTTTAGAGCCACCTTGACTGTTAATGAAGATAGAATGAAAGAAGCTATAGCAAGAATGAAAAAAGTATTAAAGGAAGTTATTTTTTAATCACTAGAAAAGATCTTGTTAGGTTAAAATATCTTAGATAAGTAAATGCCTGCCCACCAAAGGCAGGCATTTGATTCATAATATAAAGCTGCAAAAAGGGATGATTATATATGCCTGCATCAATAAGAGAGCAAAGAGACAGCATTTTACCAAAAATTGGTGTGGCCTTTGGCGCCGGCGGTATCAAAGGAGCGGCTCATGTCGGTATATTAAAAGTTCTTGAAGAATATCAAATCCCTATCCATATGGTTGCTGGAAGCTCTATTGGTGCCGCTATAGCTTCCTTATATGCTTGCGGTTATAGTGCAAATAATATAAAAGAGCTTTTTGCCTCCGTGTCTTTAGACGAATTGATGAAAGTGAGACCTTCAAAAATGGGCTTTATGCCCTGCCATGATTATGAGGAGCTAATCAGGGTTTGTACCAAAGATGCTAACATTGAGGATTTGCCAATGCCTTTGCGCATTATTGCTGTCGACTTGGTTTCTTGGCAAAAAATTATTTTCTCAAAGGGTAATATTGCCAAAGCCGTTAGGGCATCTTCTGCCGTTCCCGGAGTGATCACTCCGGTAAAATATGACGATATGCTTTTGGCAGACGGCTATCTTTTAGATAATTGTCCCGGTGATGTTTTAAGAGATCTAGGCGCTGATGTGGTTATTGGTATAAATTTGCTTTATCAAGGCCATAACGAGCCCAAAAATATGATTGAAACCATTTCCCGTTCTATGGAAATAATGGCCTATGCCAATCAAAAAATAGATGCAGATATTATCCTTAACCCTATCACTAAACCAACCACCTTTTTGAATAAAAGAATGGTCAGGGAATGCAGCATTATGGGTGAAAAATGTGCCAGAAAAAATATAGATAAAATTATCACAATAATAAAAGCAAGAACTGTTGAACTGAATAAGGGGTGATTTGATGAATATTGCTTTAGGCCAAATGGCTGTTTTATCAACTGATTTACAGCAGAATTATAACAGAGCCGTGGAGCTTGTGATATCTGCTAAACAAAAGGGAGCCGATATCATTGTTTTACCTCAGTTAGTCATTTCCGGTGTTTATGCCGGGGATAATTGGCTGGATAAAGGTTTTATTGATGATTGTCTGTATTGGGGGGACAAGCTGGCCGAAAAAGCTCAGGGGATCAGCATCATTTTTGGTAATATAGCTTATGACGGCAAACTGGAAAATGCTTGTTATCTGGCACAGGACGGCCTTTTAAAGCGTTTACCGGCTTTTGTTGCCGCTTCAAATTTCCCGGATGGAGATAGGTTCTTTGCCGGTCATGATTTATGCGATGGACAAATAATGACCATCGCGTTGAACGGCCGCTCTTATCGAGCCGCCTTTCTTATGGGTGATTGGCAGGCAAAGGAATTGCCTTCCCCAATAGATGATGCCGAAATTATTTTTAATTTAGCACAAATTCCTCTTATTCTAGGTCATAAATTCGATTATAGCGCTATAGCAAAAAAATATGGCTGCCCATATGTATTTGCCAATAGTTGTACTCTAGTAGGTAGCGGAAAGGCTTTTTGGCTTTGTCCCGGGGGCAGTTCCATTTATGATGCCAACGGCCATAAGATTTTGTCGGCGCCTCTTTTTACAGACGGTGTCTACATGGGTAATGAAATTACCAAGCCTTTGGCTGCTGATGAATGTATTTATAAGGCTTGTGTATTCGGAGTTAAAAACTTTATGTCTTCTATAGGAGTTTCCAAAGCTGTTATTGGTCTTTCCGGTGGTATAGACTCAGCTTTGGCTGCTTGTATTTATATAGATGCCTTGGGTGGTGAGAATGTTTTATTGATCAATATGCCCAGCCGCTATAATAGTGATATTACGCAATCTCTTTCCCATCAATTAGCTAATGCTTTAAAAGCTCATTATGCGGTGATACCTATTGAACAGTCATGGCAGGCTACGATAAATCAATTCGAAGATACTATTATCACAGCCCCGGATCAAAAAGAATGGAAAATCTCTATTACTCCTGCTGTGGCAGAAAATATTCAAGCCAGAGACCGCTCCGCCAGAATCTTAGCAGCGGCAGCGGCCGCTTGGAATGCCGTGTTTACCTGTAATAGCAATAAGGCTGAATTAACTGTTGGTTATGCTACTTTTTACGGAGATCTGGCAGGGGCTTTTGCTGCCACTGCCGATTTATGGAAACATGAGGTCTATCAAGCGGCAGCTTTTGCACAAAAAGTCTTTCCGGCTGCTGCTTCGTATCTGCAATCTATTGCATCTATTCGTCCCTCGGCCGAGCTTTCACTCAATCAAGCTGTGGAGGAAGGCAAAGGGGATCCATTGCTTTATCCCTATCATGATTATTTGCTGCGTAGCTGGGTGGAGGAAAAAGCGACACCTGCCGATATATTATCTTTGTATATTAACGGAGTTTTGGAAGAGAATATTGGTTGTCAAAAAAATTTGTTGAAAAAATATTTCCCCGACAGCGAACAATTTATTGCTGATTTGGAATATTGGTGGAAAATGTATCGTCGCACAGGTACGGCTAAAAGAATCCAAAGCCCGCCTCTTTTAGCTTTATCAGCCCATCCGTTTGGAGAAGCTAAAGGAGAAGTGCAAGCCGTACCATATTTTAGCCGCCACTATTTAGAGCTGAAGGAGCAATTGAAATAGGAGGAAAATTTGACATGATTATTAATGCGCCAGCTAAAATCAATTGGTCTTTGGAAATAGTTGGAAAACGACCAGATGGTTACCATCTTTTACAGATGATTATGCAGCAGATATCGCTGATGGATATCGTCAAATTGGAAGAATCCGAGGTTGATTCTATTACAAGTAATGCCGGTTTACCTACCAATGAAGATAATATTGCTTTAAAGGCCTGGTTACTTTTAAAAAAAGAATTGGGGTTAAATCAGCATTTGTCTATCAAGATAGAAAAGAATATTCCTATAGCCGCCGGTTTAGCGGGAGGCTCCACTGATGCTGCAGCCGTATTAAAAGGAGCTAATCAGCTTTTTGACTTAGGTATGTCTCATCATCAATTGAGGGAATTAGCACTCAAATTGGGTTCAGATATCCCTTTTTGTCTCCTTAAAGGCGCGGCTCTGGCGGAAGGGATAGGGGAGGTTTTAACCCCCTTACCACCTTTGCCCAGGCAACATCTTTTACTAATTAATCCCGGGTTTTCCGTATCCACCGCAGAGATCTATAAAGAATTTTCTCCCAAAAAAGTCAAGAAACGTCCCCATACTCAAGCTTTAATAGAAGCCTTATTATTTGGAGAACCACAATATATCGGGCCCCTTTTGATAAATTTCTTAGAAACTGTCACAATTGAAAAATATCCTCAAATAGCCAAAATAAAGTTTGAGATGGCCGCCTGTGGTTTATATCCTTTAATGTCCGGTAGTGGCCCTACAGTTTTTGGCTTGGCCCCCGATGAGGAAACAGCTCTGGCAGTTCAAAAAAAATTATTAAAAATTTGGCCTTTTGTTAAGGTTTGCCATACTTTATAAAATAAAAAAAAGGATTGAGAAAACTCAGTCCTTTTATAGCTGGCATGTTATTATAGCGGCTTTGAAACTTCTAAAGATCTATTTTAAAAATATCTGACGATATTTTTAAAATAGATCTTTCTTGATTAAAAGACGTACTGCGATCAAACAAGAAGCGGCAGCAACTAAAACAATAATAGTAAAAGCAATGGGGTTGTCAGTCATTGGTACAGGTACATTCATACCCCAGAAACTTGATAGCATAGTTGGTATAGCCAGAATAATCGTGATGGCGGTTAAAAATCGCATGACGATATTCAAATTATTGGAGATAAGTGAAGCAAAAGCACTCATGGTGCTGGATGAAATGTTGCTGTAGACATCGGCCATTTCGATAGCCTGACGGTTTTCGATGATGACATCCTCTAATAAATCTTCATCTTCCTCATACATTTTTATGGCTTTGCTGCGCAAAAGCCTCTCCATAACTTTAGCATTGGCCCTCAGTGCCGTGCTGAAATAAACCAGGCTTTTTTGTAAATTGAGCAAATGGATCAATTGCTTGTTTTTCATGGATTGACGTAAGGTATTTTCGATCTCGCTGGTACGTCGATGGATATCGCGCAAATATTTGAGAAATAGAGTTGTTTTGCGATGCAAAAGCTGAAAAATAAAGCGGGTCTTTTTAAAAGTGGCCCAGCCTTTGATGCGCCCGGAAGTAAATTCTTGCAAGAGATCTGCATCTTCCAGACAAACTGTAACGATATAATCATCATTAAGAATAATTCCTAACGGTATAGTATCATATATCACTTCGCCGTCTTCAATAATGGGGATATTGAAAATGATCATTACTTGATCTTCTTCTACTTCTATGCGGGGAATTTCTTCATCATCTAAAGGATATTTCAAAAAATCGTAATCCAAGCCCGTTTCATTTACTACTCTTTGTATTTCTGGCTCGGTAGGATTAATAAGGTTTATCCAACATCCCTTAGGGAATTGATTGCAGCAAACGAGCTTATCGTCTACAGTATTGTAAGTGAAAATCATATTTTATCCCTCCTTGATTTACCGGAGGATTATGCTGGTGGTTTGCCAATAGCTCCCCCGGAAATTTATATTCTGTTGATTAAGCTGTCTACTGCCAGGGTCGCCGTCCATGGACTCACCTCCCATAATTTATCACAAGATTATTCTCATAAGAGTTAGCATAATAAATGATATATGCCGTTATTACAATTTTGGTTCCTGTACAATCAGAATGTGATCTGGTTACATTGGATAGCCGCTAGAGACGCTGTGGCCGTTTGTCCTCTAAGGCAGCCTTTTTGTACATATCCTCTATGCATCTATACATTATATACCTATTTTTTATTTTTGCAAAGAAAAAAATTCAATATATAAAAAAATGATAGTAAAAACGATATTTTTTTTATAAATATGCATAAAACAGGAAAAATTTTTATAAAAAAAAGGGTTTTCTAAAAATTCAGAGTAATTGTATAAAAGGGGATTATTTATTAAATTTTCATCAAGGAGGAACTAAATATGGATATAACTGACGTAAGAGTAAGAAAGTTATTAGCTGAGGGAAAAATGAAGGCTATTGCTTCTGTAACTATTGATAATGCTTTTGTTATTCATGATGTAAAGGTAGTTGATGGTCAAAGCGGATTGTTTGTGGCTATGCCTAGCAGAAAAACAGCTAATGGCGAATTTAGGGATATTGCACATCCCATTTCTCAAGAAGCAAGAAATATTATTCAAAATAAAGTTTTGGAAAAATATCAGGAAGCCCTTGAAAATCGAGATGCTATCCAAGCTGAGGAAGAAGAACAAAATTCAGAAGATCAATCCCAGGAAGAATTGGCCTAATCCAAGCAAATTTAATAAATTATCAAAATATCGGGGAGCTACTCTTTGCTCTCCGATATTTTTGCTGTATAATATTAATATTCAACAGAAATTAAAGGAGTGGTTGTATGTCCATTATTACAGCAGTTATACTGGCGGCAGGAAAGGGAACTAGAATGAAATCTGCTCTCCCAAAAGTCCTTCATCAGGCTAATGGCAAAGCTATGATTTCTTTTGTTATAGATGCTGTGTTAAAAAGTGGCGTACAAAAAACCGTCTTAGTAGTTGGGCATGGGGCAAAAGAGATCCAAGATACTTTGGGAGAGGGCTATGATTATGCTCTGCAGGTACCTCAGCTGGGTACAGGTCATGCCTTGAAATGCGCTATACCCGTTATAGATAAAAATTGCCAAAGCATCTTAGTTCTTTGCGGTGATACCCCACTGATAACAGCCGACACCTTGCAAAAACTTGTGCACAAATTTACACAAAGTGGTAGTGCTGCTACAATATTATCCGCTATGATGGATGATCCCACGGGTTACGGCCGTATTATTAGAGATGAACGCGGTCAAGTAATAAAAATAGTTGAGGAAAAGGATGCTACGGATCAGCAAAAAAAAATCCAAGAGGTAAATACAGCTATTTATTGTCTTGATTATCCAGTGCTTCTGTCTGTGATAGACGATCTGAAAAATGATAATAAACAGCAAGAATATTATCTCACTGATATTATTGAAATTTTAGCTCATAAAGGCTATTTGATAAACAGCATGCTTTTAGACGATAGTGATGAGGTTATGGGTGTAAATGATCGCTTACAATTGGCTTATGCTTCACAAATTTTGCGTCAGAGAAAAAACCATAACTTATTGTCTGCTGGAGTGGGTATTATAGATAGTAATAATACTTATATAGAAGAGGATGTAAAGGTCGGTCCCGATACTATTATCGAGCCATATACTTTTCTTCGCGGCCATACTGTTATCGGAAAAAATTGCCTCATAGGTCCCAATTGCGACATTTCTCAGTCTTCGATTGGGGATAATTGTCAAATCAAGCAGGCCGTAATGATTGGTTGTCAGACAGGGAATAATTGTCAGATAGGACCTTTTTCTTATCTCCGTCCCGGTACGGTATTAGACGATAATGTCAAGGTTGGCGGTTTTGTAGAGACTAAGCAGACTCAAGTCGGCAAAAATAGTAAAATACCCCATTTGAGTTATATTGGAGACAGCCGTATAGGTAGCGGGGTCAATATAGGTTGCGGGACAATTACTTGTAATTATGATGGATTTAATAAATATTTGACCATCATTGATGACAATGCCTTTATCGGCAGTAATACCAATCTTATCGCTCCTGTTTCTATTGGTAAAGGAGCTGTTGTCGCTGCTGGTTCTTCTATTAGCAAAGACGTGCCTGAAGATGCTTTGGCCATAGAAAGAAGCGAACAAAAAAATATTGATAAGTGGGCCGTCAGAAAGAGAAAGCTCATACTTCAGAAAAAAGAAGATAGCTAAAGGAAAGTTTTTAAAGGATAAGGGCCTTAGGGATAGAATATCGAAAAGTGGTTATTGTCTTATAAATAAAAATTGATGTATTTTGTAATTAAGGGCAGAGTTTAGTAAGATGGAGGATGAAGATAATGAGTAACAGCAAGTTAAAACTTTTTTCGGCCAACGCCAATATGCCTTTGGCGGAAGAAATTGCAGAATATTTAGGGATTTCTGTGGGTGATTCCAGAGTAACGACTTTTAAAGATGGTGAGTTATTTTTGGAAGTCGGTGAGAGTGTACGGGGAGCTGATGTTTTTATTGTTCAGCCCACTTGTTATCCTGTCAATGATCATATGATGGAACTATTGATTATGATCGATGCTATGCGCAGAGCTTCCGCCCAAAGGATAACTGCTGTTATTCCTTATTACGGCTATGCCAGGCAGGAACGTAAATCAAAAGCCCGTGATCCTATTACAGCGAAATTAATGGCCAACCTCTTGACTGCTGCCGGGGCGGACAGAATGATCACATTAGATCTTCATGCTAATGCTATAGAAGGTTTTTTTGATATACCTGTTGATCATTTGCCGGGTGTACCTTTGTTGGCAGAATATTATAAAACTCTCCCCAATGAAAATTTGGTTGTTGTTTCTCCTGATTTAGGTGGTGTGACCAGAGCCCGTAATTTAGCAAATCGTCTAGGCGTGGATATTGCCATTATTGATAAACGGCGTCCGGCAGCCAATCAAGCTGAGATTATGCACGTTATTGGTGATATAGTCCATAAAAACATTATTATGATAGATGATATCATAGACACAGCCGGTACTATTACCAAAGGGGCCGCTGTTTTGAAAGAGATGGGTGCGGAGAATATCTATGCTTGTTGTACGCATGCTGTTTTTTCTCCTCCTGCCTTGGAAAGATTAGAAAATTCCGTCATTGATCATGTTTTGACCACAGATACAATTCCCATCAACAAGCAAAGACAAGGAGAATGTTCTAAGATTAAGGTTCTTTCTGTGGCTCCCTTGATTGGTGAAGCTATTATTCGTATTCACGAAAATCTTTCCGTAAGCCGTTTGTTTGACTAGAAAAAACAGCCCTCTGGGCTGTTTTTTCTATTTTTCAGAGTTATCCTTTTCCTGATTTTTTTCACCATTTATTTGTTCAGTTTCTTCTTTTTGCAAAGTGGATATTTCTTGAGATACTTCTTGCTCCGATTCAGAGATGGTTTTTATATTTTCGGTGGTGCTTACGGGTGAGATTGCTTCTTCCATACATTCTGCTGCTGCAGCAGTTTCTTGGCCTGAGGCCCCTTTATTATTATCTTCCGGTGATAGATCGGTATTTTGTTGGGTTTCTCTTTTTTTGTTGAGGGTTTGGGATATATTCTGGGAGATTTTTTTTGATGCTTCTATAGTTCCTGTAAGAACTGAGCCGGCTTTTTCTTTGGCATTCTCCATGGTAAAGCGCGGATTGTTTTCCACATGTTCTATATGCTCCAGCGCCTCTTCATCAACCATAACAGTAGCGGGTGCTATAGTGATTATGTATTGTCCCTCTAGCAAAATATGGCCTTTGATATAATTCGCCATACCGCCGCTGATCTCCAGGGTAGTAATTTTACCGCTTTTGTCATCATAGCGGTATTCTTCTACACGTCCTAGGGTTTTGCCACCGGTAGTGAAGACTTTGGAGCCTATCAGTTGGACCGGATTGCGCATATAGCGCATGATTTGAGGAAAATTATTCTTTCTTTCTGCATTGATAGCTTTATCAATAATAATTACATTGTCACCGACGCTTTTGATATTAACGAAAGGAACGATCCTCTCTTCTTTAGTCATGCGTCGTCTTTCCAGCAAAAAGGCCATGATACATTTTTCTTTCGGATCTATAATGATTGATTTTACAAGGCCCATATTTTGTCCTTCCTGAACGCTGTATACAGGCATCATTATAGTTTTTTTACTGTATCTTTCCATATTCATAACTCCTTAATCCTTTTTTATAAGTATATTTTTTTTCTTGTCTTTTATGACGAACTTAATTATGGTATTATAATCTAAGCATGATATGGGAGGGGGTTAATATGAAGATTATTGTCGGTTTGGGCAACCCTGGAAGTAAATATGCCGTAACCAGACATAATGTTGGTTTTTTGACTTTGGATATTATTGCTGATTCTTTGAGTGCTGTTTTTAAAGAAAAAGACCATGCACTACAGGCTCTGGTGGATTATTGCGGAGAAAAAATATTACTATTGAAGCCTCTAACTTTTATGAATCTCAGCGGCCATGCAGTAATTGCTGCGGTCAATTTTTATAAAATTGACCAAGAGGATATGCTGATAATTTATGATGACATGGATCTAGAACCCGGACGTATACGTTTACGCCGCGGTGGCTCAGCAGGTGGCCATAACGGTATGGGCTCTATTATTGAGCAATTGGGTGATAATAAAATCAACAGGTTGAAAATCGGTATCGGTCATTCTCCCTATGTCAGCGGCTCAAACTATGTATTAAGCCGCTTTAACAATGAAGAAATGCCGCTCCTGGCCAATACTATCAAAAATGCGGCGGAAGCGGCACTCTTTTGGGCAAAAAATGGTATATCGGCCGCTATGAATAAATATAATATTAAAGAAGGTGCCGATAACAAAAAGGAAAAATAGAATGTAATTGGATTTATATGGCGGATAAAGATATTTAAAAAACAAATAGCATAAATAAACCAGCACGGCATGAAGTCGGGCTTATTTCACTATGTCCCGGAGGTGTGGATTTGAAAGATATTACGACAGCGGAAAATCTCATAAATATCTGGCAGGATTGCCCTGAGTATCAGGAGATAGAAAAGGTTTTAACTAAAGGACTTGCCCAAGAGGTCGATGGCCTACCTCCTTTGGCGCAGGCTATTTGGGCTGCCTCACTGTGGAAAAAAGAAAAAAAACCTTTTTTGTTGATAACCCCTAATGAAGAGGATTCTCAGTTGTTGCAAGAAAATTTGTTGCCTCTAGTGGGGAGAAAAGCCGTTCTTTTTCCCTCCTTAGAACTATTGCCTTTTGAAGTATATGCCCATAATATAGAATTGATATCACAAAGGGTCAGTGTTCTTTCACGGTTGGCCAGAGGTGAGAATTTGCTGATCGTTTCGGATATTATAACTTTGAGCCGCCGTCTAGCCCCTGCGGATCAGTTTTTATCCCATCACTTTTATCTAACTAAAGGTCAAAGGTATGATTTGATTAACTTGGCTTATTTATTGGTTGATATGGGTTATGAAAGAGAAAAGCTGGTGCAAATACCCGGTACTTTTAGTATGCGGGGCAGTTTATTGGATATTTTTCCCATTGATGGGCAAAGGCCTTTGCGTATAGAATTTTTTGATGATGAGGTGGAGTCCCTGCGTTATTTCGATCCTCAGAATCAACGCTCATTAGCTTATACAGAGGAACTTTTACTGATACCGGCGCGGGAACTTCCTTTGAATAGAGAGGTCCGCCAAAGAGGGCTGAAGGCTCTAAAGGAGGATATCAAAAAGACGGAAAAAGCATTAAAAGGTCAGGCCAAAAAAGAATTACAACAGCGTTTTGGAGCTTTTGAAGAATTATTAGCAGTTGATGGCTGGGATATTTCTTTTAATCAATTATTACCTTATTTTTACCCGCAGGCGGATAGTTTGTTTGATTATATTCCTCAAGGACTTGTTATTTTCAGCGAACCCGATGATAGTAAAAAAGTCTTGCGGGATCTGGAAAAAGAAAGACAAGCCCGTTATTTTGATCTCTTGGAAAGTGGCCGTTTATTGCCTAGCTTTTATGACAACTTCTTATCTTTTGAGGATATAAAAAATACTGCATTAAAGCATCCCATATTGCTTTTTTGCCAGTTGCCTAATCGTACGTATTTTCCGTTGGGTATAAAAAAGCAAATAATTGCTAGAGCAATACCTTCTTATCATAATAATTTACCGGGACTTAAAGAAGATTTTGCCTATTTCAAACAGCAGAACTATCAACTGATTATTAGTGCCAGCTCTCAAGTGAGGTTAAAAAGGATAGAAGAGATCATTAAAGAATTGGGCTTTCCTGCTGTTCGCTTGATAGAAGGTCAATTTACTGCTGGCTTTGAAAGCGGCCAATTAAAGCTGGCTGTAATCAGCGAGAAAGAATTACTGGCCCAAGAAGTCAAAAGGATCCGCCGCCATTTTCCAAAGACCAGCGAAAGAATAGAAAATTTTCTTGATTTGCAGGTGGGTGATTATGTTGTCCACATCAGTCAGGGTATAGGTATTTATAAAGGTGTGGTTCGCCTCAAGGTGGGTGAAAATGAAAGAGATTATCTCTATATACAATATGCCGGTGATGATAAGCTCTATTTGCCTGTCGATCAATTAGATCTGATTCAAAAATATATCGGAGATGACACCAAAAAACCAAAATTATATCGGCTTGGCGGTAACGACTGGCAAAAACTTAAAAATAAAGTCAGGCATGCTGTAAGGGATATGGCCCAGGAATTATTACAGCTTTACGCAGCCAGAGAAAAGGCTAAGGGCTATAGTTTTTCTCCTGATACGCCCTGGCAATATGAATTTGAAGATGCCTTTCCTTATCAAGAAACAGATGATCAGCTGAAGGCTTTAGCAGATATCAAAAAGGATATGGAAAGCTCACGACCGATGGACCGTTTGTTATGCGGTGATGTTGGTTATGGCAAGACGGAGATTGCTTTACGTGCAGCATTTAAGGCAGTAGCAGATGGTAAGCAGGTGGCCATGCTGGTGCCGACGACTGTATTGGCGCAGCAGCATTTGCATACGTTTAGCAGACGTTTTGAACAATATCCCGTCAAAATAGTTTGTTTAAGCCGCTTTGTTACCAATAAAGAATTGAAGCAGAATATTGAAAAGATAAGAGCCGGTCAAGCTGATATTATTATTGGTACTCATCGACTTTTATCTTCTGATATTGTTTTTAAAGATTTAGGTCTTTTGATCATAGATGAAGAACAGCGCTTCGGTGTGGCCCATAAAGAAAAGATCAAGTCTTTCAAAGCTAATATTGATGTTTTGACTCTTTCAGCTACTCCTATTCCGCGCACCTTGCATATGGCTTTAGTAGGTATGCGTGATATGAGTATAATAGCCACTCCGCCGCAAAACCGCCGCCCTGTGCAAACCTATGTTTTGGAGTATCATCAAAAACTCATAAAAGATATTATATCCAGAGAATTGAGCCGTGGCGGACAGGTCTATTTTGTGCATAACAGAGTCCATAATATTCATGATATAGTGGCCGAACTGAATCATCTATTGCCCGATGCCACGGTTGCCATAGCTCACGGGCAGATGAAAGAAACAGAATTAGAGCGGGTCATGATAGATTTTGTGGAAGGCAGATCTGATATTTTAGTCTCTACTACTATCATAGAATCCGGTCTTGATATTCCTAATGTCAATACCTTGATAGTTGACGAAGCTAATTGTTTCGGGCTGGCCCAGCTGTACCAATTGCGGGGCAGGGTAGGGCGTTCCTCAAGGCAGGCTTTTGCTTATTTTACTTACCGCAAGGATAGGGCTATGACGGAAATCGCCAAAAAAAGGCTGATCGCTATCAGAGATTTTACAGAATTGGGATCAGGCTTTAAAATTGCTATGAGAGATATGGAAATAAGGGGAGCCGGTAATATCTTAGGCCCGCAACAGCATGGCCATATCGCGGCGGTCGGTTTTGATATGTATTGCCGCCTGCTGCAAGAAGAAATTACTGCTTCGTCCGGAAAGGCACCGGAACATGAACCCGTCAATACTATATTGGAACTGCAATTAAATGCCTATATACCAGATGATTATCTGGAAGATTCGGCATTAAAAGTAGAAATATATAAAAGGATAGCTGCCGCCTTGGAAATATCACATATAGATGAGCTAGCAGAAGAACTTCATGACCGTTATGGTATGATACCCAAAGAATTGAGCAGTTTATTGATGTTAGGTAAAATAAAGGCCCTAGCCAGAAAGCTTTGTTTGCTATCGATAATACAAAAAAAAGGCTATATAGAGCTTAAGTTTTGTGATTTTCATCCTTTAAAAGGGGAACATCTTTTAGCAATTAGTAGTCAATGGGATAAACAAATCACTTTTTTCAATAAGAAAGATTTTATTATCAAGCTCAATAATGAATCTTTTTCTGCCGATGCAACCTTGGAGCTTTTGTGGCAATTTTTACTGTTTATGTCTAAGCTATTAGATGAGGAGACAGAGGCTGACGGCTTATTGAATTAATTATAAAAATGCTTATTTAGATTATTTACTTTCAATCAGTTTATTTTTATGATAAACTTAATAAGTCTGTTATGTATTTATTTGTTGTTGTAGTATAAGAAAGGATGATTGGATTGAAAAAAGCATTATTGCTTTGCGTAAGTGTGGTTATAATGGCTACATTATTAATAACCGGTTGCTCCTCTTTGCGGGGAGGAGGCGAATCGATTGGTACTGTGAACGGAAAACCTATTTCCAAAACTCAATATGAGCTTCAATATAAACAAAATAAATCTTATATGGAACAATTTGGCCTCTCTTTTGAGAGTGAAGACGGTAAAGCCATGTTAGCACAAATAGAAGAAATGGCTTGGGAATATGCAGTTGGTAATGCACTATTAGTGCAAGTAGCACAGGAATCAGGCATAAAAGTATCTGATTCTGAGGCAAAAAAATTGCTTGAAGAGAGCATTGAGACATCTTTTTCTGATCAGGCCGCCTATGAACAATGGTTAATAGATAATGAGATGACCGAACAACAGGTTATGGAGATTTTCCGTTTGCAGCAATACAATAAATTACTTTATGAACAAGTTACTAAAGATATAACTGTTACTGAAGAAGAAGCAAAAGCTGCTTATGAAAAAGACCCTTCTGCTTATGATAATAAAAGTACATCTCATATTTTGATTATGGCACAAGAAGGTACAGCTACCGAGGCAGAGAAGGCAGCTGCTAAAAAAGAAGCCCAGGATATCATCAAGCAACTTAACAAGGGAGGAGATTTTGCCGAATTAGCAAAAAAATATTCCGATGATACATCCGCATCTGAAGGAGGAGTTATTGCTCAATCATTTACCATTCAGGAAACTGGCTTTTACTCCGAATATGTCCAAGAAGCATTTAGATTGAAGGGTGTTGGCAGCTATTCACAGGTTCCTGTCAAGACTGATGCTGGATACCATATCATCAAAATAGATGCAGAAAAAATTGGTTTTGCAGCCGTCAAAGAAGAGATGATGAATAATTTGGCAACGGAAAAGAAATCTCAAGCCTATAGTGATTTTATAAAGTCCAAACGTGATGCAGCAAAAATTTTACGGGAAACTACTTTTGAATATTGGATAGAGGGGAATAAGCTTTATGCTCCGGTAGCCGGATATAAAGATGTTGTAAAAAATACCGCAACAGATAACCAAGCCGCTACCGATAATACTAAAACCGACAATACTAAAACCGATAATACTAAAACCGATAATACTAAAACCGATCAGTAAAATATGAATATTATTAGATGATATGCTGAAAAGGCTCAGGAAAAAAACCTGGAGCCTTTTTTCATTTTTATGGTACCTGTAAAATATAATTAATAACAAAATCAAACGGATATTTTTTAAACGAAATTGAGAACTCTGGCTACAGTAGTGATAATAAAGCAGATGGCTATACCGCAAGTGGTCGGTAACAAAAATGATATCGCGGTCCATTTTATGCTTTGGGTTTCTTTTTTAATGGTTAAACATGTAGTGGAACAGGGGAAATGCATCAAAGAAAACAACATAACGCAAAGGGCTGTCAGCCAGGTCCAGCCATTGTTTACCAGCAAATCACGCAATTGCCCCAGACTGGACATTTCCAGTAAGCTACCTTGTGATAAATAAGCCATAATAATAATGGGCAATACGATTTCATTAGCAGGAAATCCCAGTATAAAGGCAAGTAAAATTACACCATCCATCCCTATCATAGTGGCAAAAGGGTCGAGAAATTCTGCACAATAGGTCAATAGACTGATATTCCCTATTTGTGTATTTGCCAGAATCCAGATAACAAATCCGGCCGGAGTCGCAACTAATATTGCGCGTCTCAAAACGAATAGAGTGCGATCCCTGATGGAACTTATTATCACCCTGACTAGTTGTGGTTTTCTGTAAGGCGGCAATTCTAAGGTAAATGAAGATGGCACGCCTTTTAAAATAGTTTTGGAAAGCAGACGAGAGATAACAAGTGTCATCACAACACCCAAGATTATTAGGGCAGTCAAAAGCACTGTTGATAATAAGGATATAGTTACTCCACCAGTGCCAGAACCCCAGATGAAAAACATGGAGATCAAAGCAATCAAAGTGGGGAAACGGCCATTACATGGTACAAAGTTGTTAGTGATGATGGCAATGAGTCTTTCTCTGGGAGAATCGATGATACGACAGCCTATAACCCCCGCTGCATTGCAGCCGAAGCCCATGCACATAGTCAATGCCTGTTTACCACAGGCGCAGGCTTTTTTGAAATATTTATCCAAATTAAACGCTATGCGCGGTAAATATCCCGAGTCTTCCAATAAAGTAAAAAGAGGAAAGAAGATAGACATAGGTGGTAGCATAACAGACACCACCCAGCCCAAGGTTTTTAAAACTCCAAGTACTAATAAATTTGTCAGTACTGCCGGGCTATGTAAAAATGTCAAAAATTCTATCAACGGCGCTTCTAAAGCTGCAAAGGCTGCCGCTAATATTTGCGAGGGATAATTAGCTCCGCTGATAGTTATCCAAAAGACCAATGCTAAAAGGCTGATCATGATGGGTATACCTGTTTTACGACTGGTCAGGATCTTGTCGATTTTACGGTCGCTGCTATTATATTCCTTTTTTCCCAGGAACATTACTCGTTTAGATATTTCTTCCGCTTTTTTGATGATTGCGGAGACTATAATATCTTTTAGTTTTTCTTCATTGATATTATTTTCGTATAATAGATCTTGAGCCTCTTTTAGACTATCCATCAAATCTATATTGTCGGTTATCTTTTCACCGCTATAAAGCTCTATGGATTTTGTAAGCTGCTGATTATTTTCCAGAAGACGCAGTGCCAGCCAGCGACTATTGATATGAGGCGGCAATATTTTCTGAATACTTTTTTCTATTATTATTATGGCTTCTTCGATGATGGGTGAGTAAGGTATTAAAAAGGGGTTATCACGATATTTTGTAGCCGATTTTTTATTGATTAGCTCAATCAAAGATTCGATTCCCTGATTGTTACGGGCCGAAGTCCCAATAACGGGAATATTCAATATTTCTTGCAAAAGGTTTAAATCGATCTTGATCTCCTTTTTAGCTGCTTCATCAAGCAGGTTGATACAGATAATAGCATTATTGCCTGTTTCTAAGATTTGTAACAGTAGGTTAAGATTTCTTTCCAGGCAGGTCGCATCACATACTATCACGGTAGTATCAGGCTGGGCAAAGCAGATGAAATCTCTGGCCACCTCTTCCTCGGCTGAATGAGCCATCAAAGAATAAGTGCCCGGCAGATCAACAACAATGAATTTATTATCTTTATAGGTATAATATCCGCGGGCGGTGTTGACTGTTTTCCCGGGCCAGTTGCCTGTATGTTGGTTAAGACCAGTTAAAGAATTAAAAATAGTGCTTTTGCCTACATTGGGATTGCCGGCCAAAGCGATAATTTTATCAAGGGGATCTTCCTTTTCTATAAGTAATTGGCCAACAGAATCATTGGCTACTCGTTTTAACTTTATGCTATCTTGGAGTCCCATCTTGATCACCTCGCTTTCCGAATAAAAAGATAGTTTAGAGGGTTTTTTCTACCAAAATGTTAGAAGAATCTTCGGAGCGCAGGGCGATTACAGCGCCTCTGATAAAATAAGCGATAGGATCGCCAGCGGGACTTTTTTGCAAGCAAGTTATTTTTGTTCCTTCCACTACTCCTAAATCCAATAAACGTCTTCTCATGGTGCCTTGGGAAAGGAGTTTGGTTACTATGGCCATCTGTCCCTCGGGAATTTTGTTTAGTGTTAGGATCTTGTTATCCATATGCTGGTCAACCTCCATTTTGATTTTGTTTAGAAACATTCTCCTTTCCAAAATATTCTAGATGGTTTGAATAGGTGACCTAATAGCTAGGACTATATTTTAAAAATGTGGCTATTATTAAAAATTTGGGGAAATAATATAATAAATAAACTTATCAGGAGATAATTATGCGTATACCTAATCATATAGGAATTATTCCGGATGGTAATAGACGCTGGGCCGAAAACTCCGGTTTGCAGAAACAGGATGGGTATAGCTATGGCCTGGATCCTGGGTTAAAGGTGTTAAGACTTGCCCGCGATTATGGGATCAAAGAAATCAGTTATTATGGTTTTACTACTGATAATTGTAAAAGGCCACCCGAACAAATAGATGCCTTCAGAAAAGCTTGTTTGGATGCTATAAAGATTATTGCTAAAGAAAACGTATCTTTACTTGTTGTGGGTAATTATGAGTCAAAAATGTTTCCTAAAGAGCTTTTGCAGTATAAATCTAGAACAAAAATCCGTGATGGCGGCATAAAAGTCAATTTTCTGGTAAATTACGGTTGGGAATGGGATTTATCGGGAGATTTGCAAAAAAACAATAATCGCAAGAAAATCTACGATAGTTTAAAATCAAAAGATATCTCCCGTATTGATATGATTATTCGTTGGGGGGGCCGTAGGCGCTTATCGGGATTTCTTCCTGTACAGTCTGTATATGCTGATTTTTATGTTATAGATGATCTGTGGCCGGATTTCAAAGACGATCATTTTCATCAGGCTATTCAATGGTATAATGGTCAAGATGTGACCTTGGGTGGGTAAAGAACCGATAAAAAATACATTAATAATATATTTTAGGTATCATCTGTGATTTTCTATGATGAAGAGTTGTATAGTCAATGAACAAAAAAGATAGCTTAAAGCTATCTTTTTTGTTCATCTCATCACTAAATGGCTGGACATTCATATAATATTATTAGAAGGCCAAGCCTTTAAGAAAAGACATAAGGAGATGTTGTAATGACGATACAGAATAATATACCTGATGGTATAAAAATAAATAATCGTATAAAAATTGATTTCCCTTGCTTTCCATGGGCAAATATAAATACAAAAAATTGTTGTTCTAGATGTGTATGTATATGTAAACATAAAGGTAAACATAAAGATAAGGATAAATGTCAAGAGCCCTGTATCATTCAATGTGTAGATCCTTGTAGGTGTTTTTGCAAAAATCATTGTCAATTATGCTGCTTTGATCCTTGGAGAAATTGTTGTCAGGTATGGCGCTGTGAGCCTTGTTGTGATCCCTGTCAAGTATGCAGCTCCGATCCTTGCCAAAACTCTTGGTCAAAGAAATGTAAGTTTCCTTGCTGCCATTGTTGTCAATGTATATTTCCTCATATATCCTGTACTTGCACTTGTCGTATAGGTAGCGATGGACCTGTTTGTCCCGTCACTTATTCAGATGAAGATCAACGCATGAAACAATTTGCAAATAATGATGAGGAAGCTAACATAAATCCCGATACAGAATATAAAAAAGATACTAATGATTGTGTTGCCAAGGCAGACAATGATGAAGATAATAAAAATCAATATCCCAACATGTACCCCATGTGCCCCTATAAGTACAATAATATGTGTCCCCATAAATATATGCCGCAACCCAATATGTACCCTAGTGAAGATTAAGGTGAGACATAGTATATTGTATTAAAGGCCTGTTTTATAAAAACGATAATAGTAATAGGGCATAATATAAAAAAAGGTTCATTTGGGTGTTCATACAGGGGTTTAACAAAATATCTGTGTGAACGCTCAGGTGGGGCAAAAAGAGACCAGACGTATTTAAGCATAATTGCTTAGCACGGCTGGTCTTTTTTCTTAAGCTTTCTGCAGTAGCTCAGTAGTTCAGATAATAAGCAGGGGAAATATCGTTCTTGATACTTCCCCTGCGCCTGTGCCGTCCACTGATGAGAATCTTCACCGCTCGGGAGCGGGAGGAATGCTACGCCACGCTGGCCGATTTTGAGCGGGGTCAAGCAGATGCACTGATAAAACAGAGTCACTTTCTTTACTTACTATGCCTAATAATCTCATAGCGCAGATATTTAAGCGGGCCGGCATGGACGAGCATGGCAACGCCGCTGCTCATCATATGCGTTATCATATTTTTTTGGAGAATTTATAGTCAAAGCGCTTTACCGAGCTCGTCTCACTGCCCGAAGTTGAAGCCGTTCAGAGCGGAAATGTCAAGGTGTCCACATCGGATTTAATGGGTGGCGAGACAGTATACTATACACCAGGAGAATTTATTGCTCATCTGGAGCACATCCTTATGTTGCTTGAATCCTGTGAAAATTACCATGTATGCCTGATTGATAAACCAAATGAAGATCTCTACACGTTATATGTGAAAGAAGATCTAGGCGTCATTGTAGTCAAGACCTCTCAGCCTCCTGTTGTGCTGGCCATAAATGAGGGGAATTTGACGGCCTCATTCCGGAATTTCCTGAAAAGCATGATTGGTGACAAGACATATAAACAATCAGGAAAAGATACTTCCATTGTTACTATAAAAAATATTTAAAAAAATTATGCAAATAGATTAGTGCGCTATATGCTTCACAGATCCCCTGTAGCAGAGGACAAGAGAGGGCAACTTGCCTGTTCCATCTGTTTTTTATTGTGCTATATGCCTTTGTGACTGCAGCTCGGCACATCTTCTTTAGGTGTCTGCCATCAAATCAAAGATTTTTCCCGATTTGTCCCAATTACAGCATCCGCAAAATAGCGGGTGCGCTTTTTTCCTATCAATGGGCGTGAGAGAAAAAAGATTTTGCAAATAGCGTGTATAAAACAGCATTTAAATTTCCGTATAGCGAGAAACAGAAAATCACTATAGCACATAGGGGTTAATTTTTAGCAGATGGGCAAAAAAGGGGTTTTCACAACAACCCATCAAAACAGCTGTTTTGATCCATCTAGCGGGAGACAGCAAAAACACAAACCCCAGAAGGAAGTGAAAGAATGCAATACGACAATCTACCAAGGTACTACGCGACAACGGAAAATTCTGTTTGTGGAAATATGAAGAGCGTAAAGGAAGCCGAATAAAGGTGCCATACCAAATCAATGGCAAGCGAACGTAATCAAACAATGAACATACCTTTTGCGGCTATGCCGACGCAGTCGCAGTAGTGGGCCATTACGACGGTTTGGGGCTTGGTATTTTCTATGGTTTCAGCGCTGTGGACGTTGACCATTACATAAATACAGATGGTACGCTGACTGCTACAGAGCAATCTGTAGTACATATTATTAAATTATTTATAATTGCGATGGATCAATAGTATTTCCAAAAATGGACGAAAGTCCGGCATAGTCGCAATTCACGACTATGCCGGACTTTTTAGGGATATAAAATCCCTATGTGAGGGCAGCTTTATATTTCTTCTTATTTATTTTGCATTAATGATCTTATTTTATCAAAAGTTTGTTGGCTGATAATATGTTCTATGCGACAGGCATCCTGGTTTGCTATTTGTGGGTCAAGATCTAAAGTAGTAATTAGGTATTGGGTAATTAATTGATGTCTTTCATAGATTTCATTAGCCTTTTTATGTCCTTTGTCCGTTAATAAAATCTGTCCGTCTTTAGCCATAGATATATATCCTGCTTTTTTTAATATGCTCATAGCTCGACTAATGCTGGCTTTAGAATAATCTAACTCATTGGCTATGTCTATAGAGCGTACATATCCTTTTTTATTTTGCAGCAGCAAAATAGTTTCTAA
The DNA here is from genome assembly GCA_050942825.1 of Bacillota bacterium. GTDB lineage: Bacteria > Bacillota > Dehalobacteriia > UBA4068 > UBA4068 > CAYRML01. The sequence continues at coordinate 29,756 of JBMNOA010000001.1, read as the reverse complement.
ATAGTTCTCGCCGGACTCTTTGATAGACATGGAATTCCTCCTAATATATATACAAATTAATTTTAACATAGCCAAGGGTACAGTACAAGTTTGATGCTGATCTTTTATATTATGGGTAGGGTTACAGTAATATTGGTCCCCCGATCAAGTGTGCTTTCGAGCTTTATATTTCCTTTATGATATTCCACGATGTGTTTAACGATAGACAGGCCTAATCCTGTACCACCAGTTGCTTTAGAACGGCTTTTATCTACTCTGTAAAAGCGCTCAAAAATTCTGTCTTGATCAGCATCTGAAATGCCTATGCCGGTATCTTTGACTGAAATTACAGCCTCACTTTGTGTGTTATATGTTGAGATATGCACAGAGCCGCCAATTTTATTATATTTGATGGCATTATCACAAAGATTGTATATAAGTTCGTCTATCATTTGAGGATTGGCATAAATAAAAGCAGGTTGGTCTGTCAGCTTTAATTCAATCTGTTTTTGATCAGCGATCAATTGCAGTGATGAAATAACCTCTTGACAAATTTGATAAATATTAACTTTTTCTAATTGTTTGGTGGAGGCATCTTCAATTTGAGAAAGGCGTATTATATCATCTATCAAAGAAATCATGCGCAAAGATTCTTTACAAATTTGGACCGCAAATTTTTTGAGATCCTCTTTATTGGAAACCATGTCTTTTTCTATCATTTCCGCAAATCCATAGATAGATGTCAGTGGGGTTTTTAATTCATGAGAAACATTGGCTGTAAAATCATGCCTGATTTTTTCTGCTTGCTGTTGTTTGGTCACATCAACAATTAGTATCATAGCACCATTGATTTTATGGTTGTTATGGACCGGATTGAGAAAAATCCGATAATATTTATCATTATTTTTATAAATAGTGCTGATGTTATTTCCCGCCAAAACCTCATTGACAGATTCTATAATTTCACTGGAGCGAGACAAGGTAAGTATATGCTTTCCTGTATAATCATCTTTTTGAGCTGCTAAAAGTTTTATAGCGCTTTTGTTTACTGATAGGATGTTGCGATTGTTGTCTATCAAAATAAGACCCTCTTGCATATTATCAGTGATAGTATTGATGATATCTCTTTCTTTTCTAAGCGTATAACAATGGTCTTTTATTTGCTGGTTTTGTTTTCGTATTTTGTTAATAAACGGTGCCAATTCATCATAAAAGGGATAATCGTTGGCATTATCGATATGGTCGGCCATATCTTCCATTGATTGAACAATTTTTTTCGTCAATTTGGCAGAGAAAATCATCCCTACAAAAAAGACCAGAGCGATGATCAGGCAAATTATTGGTAAGGTATTGATGAAAATGGAACCGAAGTTACTTGTTTCTGTACTGATACATAATATGGAGTTGTTATTAAGCTTTCGAGCATAATAATAAGTATTATATCCTAAGGCAGGGGATTTGCTTATAAACTCACCATACCCGTGCTTTTGGGCCATAATAAATATTTGTCTATTATTATTTGGAACATCTGTGGGTGATTCATAAATGACCTTATCATCAGGGCTGACCAAAGTAATGTGAATATTGCCGGACACCTTTTCTAGATTTTCCAGATATTCATAATCTTGCCGGGAGTGATTGAGGTTGTTGGCAATAATAGAAGTTTGGCTTTTTAAATCCTCTTTAACCTGGTTAATAAACATATTATAATATACTAATAATGTTGCCAGCGAGGTTAAAACCACGATTATAATACTGATGGTGCATAGGCTGGAATATATCTTTTTTTTCAAGATATCAACCTCCTATCTTATAACCAACGCCTCGGATCGTTTCTATCACACTTGCTGCCTCACCAAGTTTTTGTCTTAATGTTTTGATATGCATATCTACGGTGCGCGTTTCTCCCTCAAAATCGATATCCCAGACTTTGGATAGTATCTTATCACGGCTTAAAACTATACCTTTATTTTGTAATAAGCAGACTAATAATTCAAATTCTTTAAATGTTAGATTTACTGTATTATCATTTACGTAAACCATGCGTTTATTAAGATCAACAGATATACTGCCATAGCTCAACAGTACTGCTTTTTCCGTTGACTTGCTACGCCGCAATACGGCCTTTATCCGAGAGATCAATTCCAGAACGGCAAAAGGTTTGCTGATATAATCGTCAGCTCCCAGATCCAGACCTTTGATTATATCATATTCAGTAGATTTTGCAGTCAACATAATTATCGGTATATCATGAGTTTGAATATTATTTTTAAGTTTTTTCAGGATCGTTAAACCGTCCTCACCGGGAAGCATGATATCTAAAATTATTAGGTGAGGTATTTTTTTTTCTATTTCTGAAAAAAGCGTATCACCACAGGCCAAGCCCCGGACATCAAAATCACTGTTTTTTAAAGCGTAGATAACCAGTTCCCGAATATTTTCATCATCTTCTACAACATAAATTTGATTTCTGGACACGTCTAGACAACCCTTTCGTTTTTATGCTTACCTGTAATGGAGAAAACTACCCAGGAAGCGATATTTACGGCATGATCGCCTATACGTTCTAAGTATTTGGCGATCATTAAAAGGTCTACTGCTTGTTCACCATTTTCTGCATTGAGATGTATGAGTTTGATCAGGTCATTTTTGATAATATCGAAGAGATCATCGACCACATCATCATATTCGATAACAGCTTGGGCTTGATCTAAATCATGGTCAATAAAGGCATCTATGCTGTCTTTAACCATTTTGATGGTAGACTCGGCCATCATCGGTATATGAACGATTTTTTTTATATATTCGGCACCAATCAGACGTAATGTAATTTCGGAGATATCGGAGGCTTGGTCACCAATTCTTTCCATATCGGTAATCATTTTCAGAGCACTGGAAATCATACGTAAATCTCTAGCCACAGGATGTTGTTGCAGCAAAAGCCTAAGACAACGTCTCTCGATATCCCTTTCCTTATTATTGATGATAATATCATCTTCAATAACTTGACGGGCTAGATTGGCATCTTGTTTGATAAGAGCTTCTACGGAAATATTAATAGCTTCTTCAATTAACATGCCCATCTCAATCAACTCATTATTAAGAGCTTCCAGCTCTTGAGCAAATCTACTTCTCATAATAGAGCACTCCTTCTGATAAATTATAGTCAACCAAATCTACCCGTGATATAATCTTCAGTACGTTTGTCTTTTGGCATAGAAAAGAGATTTTGTGTGGTGTCGAATTCAATTATTTCTCCCATTAAGAAAAAAGCTGTTTTATCAGATATTCTGGTTGCTTGCTGCATATTATGCGTTACTATTATTATAGTATAGTTTTTTTTCAATTCTAATACAAGTTCTTCTATCTTTAATGTAGAAATAGGGTCCAGGGCACTGGTTGGTTCATCCATCAAGAGAACCTCCGGTTCTACGGCCAAAGCTCTGGCAATACAAAGCCTCTGTTGCTGTCCGCCGGAAAGACCCAGGGCACTTTTTTTTAGTCTGTCTTTGACTTCGTCCCAGATAACGGCTGCTGAAAGACTTTTTTCTACTATTTCATCCAATATTACTTTAGATTTTATACCATGAGTACGAGGACCGTAAGCGATATTATCATAAATACTCATAGGAAAAGGATTAGGCTTTTGGAAGACCATACCAACTTTTTTACGTAAATGATTGATATCCATATTTTTATATATATTCTCACCGTCTAAAAGTATTTCGCCAAAAATTTTACAGTCATCGATCAAGTCGTTCATACGATTCAAGGTTTTCAAGAAGGTCGATTTGCCGCAGCCGGAAGGTCCGATAAAAGAGGTAATGAGCTTTTGCTGTAGGTTAATATTAATTTCTTTTAAGGCGTGAAAATCCCCATAATATAAATCTAGGTTTTTTACTTTAATTTTATCCATAATTATTTCCCTTTTTATATTTTAGTAATTCTTTTGGCAATAAAAGCGGACAGAGAGTTTATGATTAACACCATGATCAGCAGTACCACTGCTGTTGCATAAGCTTGATTGGTATGCAACCCCTCACTGGAAAGAGCATACATATGAATAGCCAAAGTTCTTCCCGAATCCAGCAGGCTAGAAGGAATCTGAGCAACTGTACCGGCAGTATAGATTAAAGCTGCCGTTTCTCCCACCACTCGGCCAATAGCCAATATTATTCCCGCTAAAACCCCCGGCAGGGCTGAGGGCAGGACTATTATGAATACTGTCCTTAATTTGCCAGCCCCTAATCCAAAGCTGGCTTCTCTGTATTGGTCAGGTACCGATTTTAAAGCTTCTTCGGTTGTGCGTATAATAAGAGGCAGTATCATGATTCCTAAAGTAAAAGCACCGGCTAAAAGGGAATAGCCCCAGCCCATAGTGGTAACAAAGAATAATAGCCCGAATAAGCCGTAGACAATAGACGGTATGCCGGATAATGTCTCTGTGGCTAAGCGTATTATCTCTATAAACTTATTACCGCGTTTGGCGTATTCTACCAGATAAATAGCGGTAAAGATACCTAGGGGAGCCGCAATGACCAAAGAAGCCAAGGTAATAAGTAAGGTGTTGATGATAGAGGGTAATAAAGATACATTTTCTGTGGTATATTTTATTTCGAAAAGGGATGGAGTGAGGTATGGTATACCATTGGCTAAAATATAGGCTATTAGGTATATAAGTATGAAAAAGGTGGCTATAGCACCTGCTATCACCAGCAAAAATATCAGTAGCGATACAGGATGGCGCAATGAATTTTTTATTTTTTGCTCTAGAGTTGGTTTATTAATGGGTTGTTTCATCTAATCCATCCTCCTCTTAAGCACTGCAAATATAGCATTTATAAGTAGGATAAAGACAAAAAGCACCACACCTGTTGCTATTAAAGCCTCACGATGTAAATCCGCGGCATAACCCATCTCAATTACAATATTAGCTGTTAAAGTCCGAACACCTTTTAGTATATCTACTGGCATGCGGGCTTGATTACCCGCGACCATGATCACGGCCATGGTTTCTCCGATAGCTCTCCCAATGCCCAAGACTACACCGGCCAAAATGCCTGATTTGGCCGCCGGCAGGATAGTGCGAAAGACAGCCCGCTCATGAGTTGCGCCTAAGGCCAAGGAGCCTTCGTAATAGCTATCGGGAACCGCTCTGATAGCCGATTCACTGATAGCGATTATAGTTGGTAAAATCATAATACCCAATAGGATAGAGGCGGTTAAGATACTATTGCCTGTCCCGCCATAAAGATCGCTAATGAGAGGAACAAGTACCACTAAGCCAAAAAAGCCGTATACTATGGACGGTATCCCCGCTAATAAATCCACAGCCGGCTTTAATATTTTATATAGTTTATCAGGGCAGTATTTGGCCATAAAAACCGCCGTAAGTATGCCTATGGGTACACCGAATAAAATAGCTCCGGCAGTAATATAAATGCTGCCCATAATCATGGGGAATATACCAAATGAAGGCGGGATGTCTGATGGTGTCCATTCTTTTCCTAATAAAAAATTAAACAAACTAATTTCTTTCATAGCCGGTATGCCGTTTTGAAAAAGGAAAAGACAAATAAAAAGAACAGCTATAATAGCAATACAGGCACAGATAAGAAATATTATACTCATGAATTTTTCTTTGAATTTTTGGTTCATATTTGTTTCCTTTTAGGCGGATAATAATTAGCAATATTTTTATATCTTATTGAAATATTTCATCCCACACAGTGAACTTACCTGTAAAAATATTTTTTGCTTGTTCACTGCTAAGATTGTTACAAATATTAGTGGGATTAACAATAATGGCTATGCCATCTAAAGCGATAGGGATTGAAGTTAGCTCAGCAGCTTCATTATCTTTGAGTTCTCGGGAGGCCATACCGATATTACAGGTGCCGTTGATTACTCCGCTCATTCCGGAAGTAGAATCACTTTGTTGCACTTCTATTTCTGCATTAGGATTAATCGATAAATAAGCTTCTCTTAATTTTTCCATCACAGGAGTCACAGAAGAGGAGCCTGCCACTACGATTTTTCCTGCTGTCTTAGTTCTGGTATATGGCGGGGCATCATTATCGATTGAGATATAATTTTGGGCTACCACTTTTTGGCCTTCTGAGCTTAAAATAAAGTCAATAAAATCTTTAGTCAAGCCGCTTGCTTTTCCTTTTATAGCGATATTGAAGGGGCGAGTTAATTTATAGGTGCCGTTCTGCACATTTTCGGCGGAGATGGCTACATTGTCAATCTTCACTGTTTTAACGTTATTATTGAGAGATCCCATAGAAACATAACCTATTGAATATCTGTCTCCAGCGATATTGATTAGCATGACATCAGTTTTATTAGTAACGATAGCTTCTTTGGTGGTATGATCCTTTTTCGTACCGTCGGCATTTTTTTCTTCAATGCCCAAAAGCTCAATAAATGCTACTCTTGTTCCTGAACCATCTTCACGTGAAACCACGTTAATGGGTTGGGAAGCATCAAACGGGGCCTCAATCGTTTTATTTGAATTACAGCCTGTTATTAATATACAGGGGATAATGATTATAGCTATGGCTAAGAAAAATATTCCCTTTTTCATTAATATCTTATCGCTACCTTTCATATATTAACTGTTCTTTTATTGTAAAACATATTTGTAAAAAATTAATAGTACTTATTGTAAAAAATATGTAAAATTATTAAATGTATAAAAAAACTCGACTCATTATGATAATGGATCGAGTTTTTTATATATTTATTTGACGACTATATTTACTAACTTATTAGCAATTACGATGATTTTTATCACCTGTTTATCATTGATCCAGTGATGAAAAGAGGGATTTTCTTTTACTACTTTTTCCAAGGATTGTGCATCGAGACCATTGGCAACGACCAGACGCTCTTTTATCTTGCCATTCACCTGGATGACGATTTTCACCGTTTCTTGGGAGAGAGCAACTTTATCATAATTGGGCCATTTTTGTCTGTGGACGCTGTCTTGGTTGCCTAATTGATACCATAATTCTTCAGTTATATGAGGAGCAAAAGGAGCCAGCAATATAAGCATACTGTCAACAGCTTCTTTGGCTACAGGGCCTTTGGGATTTTTGCTGTCTAAATAAGTGTAAAGAGAATTCACCATTTCCATAATGGCTGAAATAGCAGTATTGAAATTGAAGCGCAAAGAGATATCTTCACTGACCTTTTTGATAGCTGTATGAACAGCTCTTCTGGCGTCTTTGTCTTGCTGGTTTAATTCTATTTGTTCCAGAGAGTCGCTAATATTTGGCACAGCCATTAATGCATGAGCCAAACGCCAGAATCTGTTCAAGAAGCGGTAGCAGCCTTCTACGGCAGAGTCATTCCATTCTAAATCTCTTTCCGGCGGGGAAGCAAAGAGGATAAACAGACGCGCCGTATCAGCACCGTATTTACCAATGATTTCTTCGGGACTTACTACATTGCCTTTGGACTTGCTCATTTTGCTGCCATCTTTTAAGACCATACCCTGAGTGAGCAGGTTAGCAAAAGGTTCATCTACTCCTACAAGACCTATATCATAAAGCACTTTGCAGAAAAAGCGGGCGTACATTAGATGCAAAATAGCGTGTTCCACACCGCCGATATATTGGTCGACAGTCATCCAATAGTCGACTTTATCCCTGTTAAAAGCTTCCAGATCATTGTGGGGGTCACAATAGCGCAAAAAATACCAGGAAGAGCAAACGAAAGTATCCATTGTATCCATTTCGCGAGTGGCATCGGCACCGCCGCAAACAGGACATTTGACTTTGTTGAAGGTGGGGCTGGTTTTAAGGGGAGATTCTCCGGTCGGTTTGAATTGCACGTCAGTAGGCAGCATTACGGGTAAATCACTATCTGGTACAGCAACCTCTCCGCAATTAGGACAATAGATGATGGGGATAGGAGCACCCCAATAACGCTGGCGGGAGATTAGCCAGTCTCTTAGACGATAATTGACTACTCTTTTGCCAATGCCTTTTTCTTCCATATAATCAACTATTTTGTCGATGCCGTCCGGTTTATTAATAAGACCATTAAAGCCGGGAGAATTAATCAATACTCCGATATCTTCATAAGCTTTTGTCAGTTTACTGCCATCATAGTCCGGGGCAGCTATGACTTGTTTGATCGGCAAGCCGTATTTGATGGAAAAATCAAAGTCTCTTTGATCATGAGCGGGAACGCCCATGACAGCACCGGTTCCGTAATCCATTAAAACATAATTGGTGATCCAGATAGGAACTTCTTCCCCAGTCATCGGATTAATAGCATAGGCCCCAATGGGTATACCTTCTTTCTCTAAGTCAGCGGAGGTGCGGTCTATTTGCGAGAGCTTTTGTACTTTGTTGATGAATTGTTTTACCGGAGCCTCATATTCTGTGCCTGCAATTAATTGCGCCACAAGGGGATGCTCTGGTGCCAAGACCATATAGGTAACGCCAAAGATAGTGTCCGGCCTGGTAGTAAATACCGGCAAAGCATGTCCCTTAGTGCTGGTAAATTCGATTTGCACGCCTTCGCTGCGTCCAATCCAGTTCTCCTGCATGATTTTTACTTTATCAGGCCATCCAGGCAATTTATCCAGATCATCCAAAAGTCTTTGGGCATAATCAGTAATTCTAAAAAACCATTGTTCCAGATCCTTTTTCTCTACCGGGCTGTCACAACGTTCACAGGAACCGTCAACAACCTGTTCATTAGCTAAAACAGTAGCACAGGAAGGACACCAGTTGACAGCAGCCTTTTTCTTATAGGCTAAACCTTTTTTATAAAGTTGCAGAAAAAGCCACTGAGTCCAGCGATAATAATCGGGCAGGCAGGTAGCCAATTCTCTATCCCAATCATAACTGATACCCATCTTTTTAAGTTGTTTACGCATATTATCAATATTCTCTCTTGTCCAGGGGTCAGGATGAACACCTCTTTTGATCGCGGCATTTTCGGCGGGTAAGCCAAAGGAATCCCATCCCATAGGGTGCAGCACATTAAAGCCTTTCATTGCTTTATAACGAGCTATCACATCTCCTATGGAATAATTTCTTACATGACCCATATGCAAATTGCCGGAAGGATAGGGGAACATCTCCAAAAGATAATATTTTTCTTGCTCTTTTTTTTCAGTGACTTTGTAGATTCCGGACTTTTCCCACTCTTTTTGCCATTTTGTCTCTATTTGTTGAAAATCATATTTTGGCGCTGTTTCTTTATTTTCCACTTCTTTTTGCATGATAATACCCCCACAAGAGATTAATCTTTTATTTGATTACATTTCATAATTCTACTACATATACAGCGATTATTCAACAATATATGGCATTAAAAATCGAAGGGTCAATCTTTGCCTTTTTTTAATGCTTCTACATATTGTCCGGCGGCAGTGGCCGCAATAGCGCCATCACTGGCTGACGTTACGACCTGACGTAGAAATTTTTCTCTGATATCTCCGGCTGCGAATATCCCCGGCAGAGAGGTTTGCATCATTTCGTCGGTAATAATATAACCGTCCGAGGTTAAATCTATTTTGCCTCGAAAAATATCTGTTTGCGGGGCCATGCCGGTAAAGAAAAAGACTCCTTCAGCGGAATGTTCGCTTGTTTCGCCCGTTTCGTTATTTTGTAAAACTAGAGAAGAGACTTTTTCTGTACCTTTTATTTCGGTTATTTGATGATTCCAGAATAGATTGATTTTATCTTTGTGGTCTGCTTGTGCTTGTTCGAAGTGAGCTGCATTGGACATAGCGTTTGCTTCAAAGGGAATAACTATATTGACGTGTTTGGCAAAGCGTGTCAAAACTATAGCATCTTCTAAGGCATTATCTCCGGCGCCAAAAATAAAAACTTCTTTGTCCTGTAAAAAAGGAGCATCGCAAGTCGCACAATAAGAGACTCCTTTACCCATTAATTCTTTTTTTCCGGGTATTTCTAATTTTTGGGGCAAAATACCGCAACAGATTATGATAGCATAAGCATTATATACTTTATTTTTTTTTGTAGTTACGCTTTTTATTTCGCCTTCTAGTTGTACATCGATAACCTCGTCTCTTTTGATTTTAACACCAAACCCCATAGCTTGGTTCAGCCAGTCCTCCATAAGTTGAGGTCCGCTGGAATCGACTTTTGCTCCCGGGTAATTATTAAGTTTTTTAGTACGTGCTGCTTGTCCTCCGGGAACGTCTTTTTCCAACAGGAGCATATTCATTTTCGCCCTAGCGGCATAGATAGCTGCCGCCAGGCCGGCCGGTCCACCTCCTACGATCAATAAATCATATATATTAGCATCAGTAGATTTTTCCATCAAAAATCTGCACATCCTTTCCATATTTTCATATAAACCACAACTATATTTTACCAAATTCATATATATTTTATCAATCGAGATAAAATATATATGAAAATAAATAATTTAATGTTAATTATTATGCTATAGTGATATAATTAATTTTAACCAATAAGAAACAGGGGTTGATTTTTTTTGTTACAACAAAAACAATCATATTGGCAAATTTTTATTATTTTTGTCAAAATAGGGGCTATTTTGATTGGCGGTGGTATGGCTATGTTACCTATTTTACAAAAAGAGGTTGTTGAAAAAAGACAATGGCTGAATGAAAAACAGTTTATAGATATGATTACAATAACTAATTCGACTCCAGGTCCTTTTGCTATTAATGCCGCTGTATTTTTAGGATATCGATTAAGGGGGGTTAAGGGAGCAATATTAGCCGTGTTTTCTGTTGTATTGGTTCCTTTTTTTATAATAATACTTTTAGCTAGCTTTATCTTGCAATATTCCGATAATGTTTGGGTAAATAAATTCTTTGCCGGAGCGGCACCTGCCGTTGCCGGTATGATTTTGGCTATGGCCGTAAGGATGGCTACCGGAATCATAAAATCTAAATTCGATATTGTAGCCATAACGATTGCATTCATATTGCTAGTTTTAACCGATATCCATCCCTTTGTTATTATTGTTGCCGGGGCTTTGACAGGGATAATTTTTGCTAACAGAAAAAGACCGACTCCTGAAAAGGATCCCGATAAGGGGGTTGTTTGATGCTTTGGGAGTTATTTAGCACTTTTGTGCTGATCGGATTTTTTAGTTTTGGTGGTGGCTTAGGAATGCTGCCCTTGATCCAAGATGCGGTAGTATATAACCATGCTTGGTTGTCTGTGGAGGATTTTACCAATATAGTAGCCCTTTCGGAAATGACCCCGGGTCCGTTGGCAGTAAATAGTGCAACTTACATAGGTTATAATATAGCCGGTATTCCGGGATCGATATTTGCCATGTTGGGGCTTACCATTCCTCCTCTTATAATAATCATCACCCTTTCTAATATACTTATTAAAAATAAGGAAAGTTATATTATAAAAGGCGTTTTGAGTGGGCTTCGCCCCGTCATGCTGGGATTAATTGCTTATGCCGGAGCGATTTTGGCTTGGGAAGGTGTGAGCAATACTATAGAAATTATTTTTTGTGCCGCAGCAGTTTGCTTAATCTTGTTTACCAAGATTCATCCAGCCTTAGTGATAATTATTTTTGGTATTTTAGGTGTATTAGTATTGTAGATAGATAAAAGTAATCCAAAATTTAAAAACTGTTGACAATAATGATAGCAAATGATAATATATAGTTTGTCCGTGGGGGTATAGCTCAGCTGGGAGGCGCGAGCAAGCCTATTACGATAACAACAACCGAATATTAGCTCTTTTCCACATCTGGGGGTATAGCTCAGCTGGGAGAGCGCTTGAATGGCATTCAAGAGGTCAGCGGTTCGATCCCGCTTATCTCCACCATATCAAGGGAAAGAGCTTTTAGATGCCCGCTGAAATCATCGGATTTCGGCGGGTTTTATTTTGTTTCAGGAATATCGCAATCGATGTTAAACTGCGACAGATCTATGTTGAAGTCTATGTGGATATTATAGCCCGTTCCTACCTCGATGCGGTTAATCAGATTGGCGACAATCATCTTCTTCGCCGGGAGGTCAGCGGCGTCGTACAACTCAGTCCATGAAATGACTTATCGTACTGCGCCTGTATTTCCTCCATTCGGTATTTGCAGCCGTCCAGTCCCGCTTAGCCGTGTCGCGGACGGCTTCAATGCCGGAAAGCTCCTTCTCGGCCTCAGCAATCAACTCGTTCAGCAGATCGGGTGTAAACTTGCTTTGCCCCCGAATAGCTTTCAGCACCTCGGATTTCAGTTCGGCAAGGTCAGCCGCCGCCTTGGTGTATTCCCGCTTGCGGCCTTATAGCGGCTTTCATGCTCCCGTTGCAATGCGGAAAGTCCAGAACTGACAACCTCGCTTTTGCTGATGCTTTTCATGCTGTTGAAGATATGCCGGATAACTTTTTATTCAGTTTTCAAGCTACACGGGGGCGCTTCCATTTCGGGCCAAGTTGGCCCGAATTAAAGTCCTCTCAATAACCATGAGATTTGGAGGGCAAAAGTTCGGGCTGTTAGAGAAGTTTTTCCAAAAACATTTCCATGCTCCGCAGGCCCCGCTTGATGCTTTCGGATACGCTACTTTTACTTACACCTTCGGCCTTTGCAATGGATATTTCGTTCATACCAAGTATGTAATGCGCATAAATACGCTTGGCCTGCTTGTCCGGCAGAGAGGCAATAGCAGCATGTAGCTGTTCAGCCGTAACCTTGCGTTCGTATACCTCGCAGGGCGAAAGCGACACGAAAAGGATGTCATTTTCAATTCCGTCGCCTACGTCCGGCGAATAATAAGCCCTGTTGTAAAAGCGCCGTCGGATATAGTTTCGTGCCAGCCGTTCGGCTTCCGACAAGGCGGTTTCAACTTTATCGGGAATATCAACAAAAAAGTCAGTATTGTAAAACGGGTAGTAGTCCCGCAGATTAATCTTTGCCATATGGCATTTCCTCCATTTTGATTTTTTAAGGGATAGCGAATCGAAATGGAGACGGCGGGGAACGGCAATGGGGCTGTACATCAGTAAGTTTGACCCGATGTGCCAGAAATGCCTGTCCAAGAAAAAGAAAATAAAAACGTACCTAAGCGGAGCTTCCTCCGCACGTCACGTTTAAATAGACACAAATTACATATTAAGGTGTTAACTTGCACCTTCAAGGTCAGAATTTATCCTTGCAAAGTAACGACTTTTTTTAAGCGTTTACCTTTGAGGATTGCCCATAAAATATACAGGCCGTCGACTATATTGCCGCCTCTCTAAATAAATGAAGTTGTAACAGTAAAAACAACATCTGCCAAAGTCCTTTCAGACTGCTTTGGCAGATGGTTAATTGTAATTATTACATACTGAATCGGCCAGCCAAAGCAGTCTTTTTTTTGTTGCCTTGTTCGGCTGATTTTTACTTTTGAATTGTAAAATATGTTTCATATCATTAGGACGGCCAACCACATTATGTAATTGCCTCTTGTTCATTAAACTAATAAGAGAGGTGATACGAAATGCACTACGATATGAACATATGGGTGTTGTCATTCAAGCTGCCCGTGGAGCACGTGGAATAACGCAAAACGCGCTTGCTGAGAAAATGGATGGTTCCTTGCGAACCGTCATTGCCATCGAAAACGGAAAGCGAAATCCAACATTTGATGTTCTTTATAAGATTATCCGCGAGCTGCGGGACGCAAACGAACAGGAACATCGAATAGCCATTGCTTCGGCAAGGAGCATTTGGAGAGAACTTCGCCGTGATGAAAACTGAGGTCAATCACATCGGGCCAAGTTGGCCCGATGCCAACATTAGATAAGAGGCCAGAATCCACACGGGTTCTGACCTCTTTGTTGCAACTCGGCGTTCATAGTAAGAAACGTTAGACCCGTAGCTTTTGCGTCGCCGTCTTTCGACGGGTTTGCTAAACAATATTCAATTAGTATCATTCAGATTAAACAATGGTTTTCAAATATAATCCTGCCACTGTACCTATTTATTGAGATTCAACTCAAACGGAGCATATACCGTTCCTTTCTCACAATCGAACCAAAAATATCCTGAATAAAGTATCTGGCTAACATCAGTAAACGAGTAATAAATCAGCATTGCGGAACTGTCCAAACTCCATTGCAAAAATTGGTACTCAATTTCTGGAAGTGGACTTTCATTATAATATTTCAATCCATATTTAGATAGTTCATTCATTTCCACGCCCATCGAGAGATAGGCAGTTAAGTTGCTCTCAGCACTTTTATCGAGCCAAGCTAATGCAAGATATGACCTATCATCATACTTTAGGGAAATAACATACTTCTTACAGTCGGGAGCCCACCAAATCCCCTGATAAATGCAGTTCCCATATGTAATTCTTGGTTCATACCGTACAGCTTGCCGAGCAGCCATTCCGCGATTGCCGGTATTCCCATGGGAGAGGCGAGAAACGCGAGGAAAAGGAATACGCCGCCAAGCCACTCCCGCTGAAATATCATAATAGCAATTCCAAAAAGGGCCATAAGGCCCAGGATTTTTTCAGACAGGAAAAACAGAAAAATGAACATTGCTACCGCGATTGTCAGAATGACCGCGAATGGCGCAGCAATGATTTTAAGTATGATTCGCATAAAAGCAACCCCTTTCATTGTTTGGTTCTACCTATATTTTACCATTCAAGAAGGGGGACAACAATGTTGTCGAGACTTTGCGAATCTTGTCCCGGCACTTCGGGCCAAGTTGGCCCGGAGTGCCGATAAAGCGATTTAATTCATTGACATAACGATTGTGTCATGATAAAGTAAACGAAAGAAAGAGTAGTGTGTTGATGTCGGTCATCCTGTAAGGATTTCGGTTAAGGTCATGAGATGAGCAGTTGTTCTGCTCTTGTTTGTGTTGCCAAAAACTGCCTTACAGATTGAACGAGCATCATTATTTATAATGGTTTAGTATGTAGCGCAGTAATATACTGTGCTTTTTTGTCTTCTTTCTATAAGGCGAAAATTAGAAAGGAAGAAAACCATGTATCCATTTACAGAACAGTTTATGTCCAACGATAAAAATGCTGAGTTCCTGAAAGCCGCTATGATGGGGCCAAACGCCATGCGGGTAGCAGAGGAATTGGCGTCACACCTGAACATCAATGAGAATATGCGAATCCTTGACCTCGGCTGTGGGTGCGGCCTCTCCACGCTTTTGTTAGTGAAAAAATACGATGCGTCCGTTTTTGCCGCCGACCTCTGGATTTCGCCTACTGAAAACTATGAGCGTTTCCAGTCTATCGGAATAGACGATAAGGCTGTTCCGATTTCCGTAGACGCGACAAAGGGGCTGCCTTTTGCAAACGGATACTTTGACTTGTTGTTCACTGTGGACGCCTACCATCATTTCGGTGATACGGTGGATATGCTTCCGTCGCTCATTCCTTTTGTGAAAAAGGGCGGCTATATCGCCGTGGCTATTCCCGGAATAAAACACGAATTCGGGAAAAATGTTCCCGATGAAATGAAGCCGTTCTGGATTGATGAGGTGGTAAGGACTATACGCTCCCTTGATTGGTGGAAAGATTTGTGGAGCCAAGCAGAGGGTATTGAAATCGTAGATATCCGCGAAATGAACTGCTGCAAACAGGCATGGGATGAATGGCTTACCAGTCCTAATCCATATGCCGTAAGCGATATCAAAATGATGGAGGCCGAGGGCGGAAGGTATTTTAATCTCATTCAGTTGATTGCAAAGGTCATTTGACTAAAATCTGGTGTGTGAGAGGCGACCATCTAACCCCCACAGTTTGGGCCGAACTTGTATGCTCATTGCTTGATACTCCGTTCCGAAGCATTTTTATGGAAACCATTGGAGGAAGTATGGTGGAAGATGAAAACTAATTTTAGGAAGTCATGACCGAACAAAAAAACGTCGCACGGGTTTACCGTGCGACGTCCCTGTTAATAATCTTACCATACAATATCATGGGTTTGACAAATGATAAGCCTCAATACCGCACCTTTTGCGGCTCATAATGAAAATCCCATGTTCTCAGCCATTTCATTATGAATCATATTCGGTTCCTACTATATCTAGTGTGGCACATCAACCTATTATAATAACTTGGTTATCGTAATAAGCTAGTTCGGGAGAACGCTTGAATGGCATTCAAGAGGTCAGCGGTTCGATCCCGCTTATCTCCCACCAAAATGATCCCATTATACGATATCGTATAATGGGATCATTTTTTATTATTAATAAACAGATATTTCCTATATTATATTATTTATTGACAGAAAACAGACTTTTCTAAATAGTAAGGCTTTTTATGTCGAAAATAAGAAAAAATTCAAAAAAAACTGGTAATTTTCTTTTCAATAATATATAATAGTAAAGGACATGCTACGTAAATACTTAAAGGCTATTTTTAGCTATTTTAATATTATAATATTTTAATAAAAACGGCTTATTTTTCAATCATTAATACATTTTTAGTAATTGGTCTGATGAAAGATTGTTAGTCCGTTATGATATGACTGAAAAATACAGAACTCTTAAAATACACGGGCTGGGGGGCAAACTTTGTGGGATATTATTTGT
Organism: Bacillota bacterium; assembly: GCA_050942825.1. GTDB lineage: Bacteria > Bacillota > Dehalobacteriia > UBA4068 > UBA4068 > CAYRML01. The sequence goes on along the minus strand of JBMNOA010000001.1, from coordinate 13,253 downwards.
TTGGCGTTCTAGCGGGACTTTTTTGGGGAGGTCTGGTTGCCGCCCTAAAATATTTTTTTATTTGGCGTCCTGTGACGAAATTTTCTCTCCAAAATGATGCTGCCAATGCCAAAAAAATAAGTGTACACAATACTTTTTTGCGTTCCTTTATTAGTTATGCGGTGAATATATTGGCATTATTTACTGTTTATTATTTTCGCCAGTATCTTCCGTTTTCTTTTGCTGCCGTGCTTATTGCGACGGCAGGCGCCCTATTATTAGGTACAAAAATTTCCGCATTAAAACTAAAATCAACAGTTTAAACTAATTATTCTAATGTATGATAAGTAACTTATTTCAAGCAAAAAACGATTATGGCGTAAGGGAGGGCTTGAAAAATGCACGAAAGCGGATATTTGTTTCATATTTGGGGCTTAGGTATTGACAGTTCCATGGTGACCATGGTGGCTGTTAGTGCTATTTTGGTAATTGCATCTTTTATTGGCACCAGGAAAATGAAAATGGAGCCCAAGGGCTTTCAAAATATTGTAGAGACTGTAGTTGAAAAGCTTTATTATTTTATTGACGAAACGATGGAAGGCAACGGTAAGAAATATTTCCCCTTTATAGCTACGTTATTCCTTTTTATCTTATTTTCAAATTACTCGGGACTTTTGCCCTTTGCCGGACATTTGCCCGGACTTGCAGCTCCAACTGCCTCTATTAGTGTGACAGTACCTCTGGCACTGATGGTGTTTTTTTCCATGTTCTTTTTTGGAATCAAAGAAAGAGGCGTAGGCTTTTTTAAGCATTATTTTTATCCGATAGCCTTTATGTTTCCATTAATGATTTTAGAAGATCTTATAAAACCGATTTCTCTTTCTTTACGTCTTATGGGCAATATTTTTGGTGAAGAGCAGGTTATCGGACAATTCTCTAGTATATTTCCAATATTTTTACCGCTTCCTTTTCAAGCTCTAAGCCTTTTGTTAGGATTTATCCAAGCGCTAGTTTTTATGCTATTAGCTGCTATTTATATAACCGAAGCTACCAAAACGCACTTGGACTAAAAAATTTTGTCTAGATCGAAAACTTGATATAAAAAACTGCAAAGCCTGGGAAAGGAGGTTGAGCTAAATGATAGAAATCGCTGTTGCATTAGCTATCGGACTTGCTACTATCGGACCTGGTATGGGTATGGGTATTGCCGCTGCCAAAGCAATTGAAGGAATGGCTCGTCAGCCGGAGGCTGCCGGCAAAATCAGGACAAATATGTTTGTAGCTTTTGCCTTTATGGAATCTCTGACCATTTATGGCATGGTCTTTGCCTTTATGTTGTGGGGAAGACTGTAGTTTTTACAGATAAATTGTCCGCTTTTTATAACGGGCTTTTTGTGCAAGCTGCCGGTCTCTGTTGATAGCCTTGAAGAGAGGTGAAGAAAGATTTTATCAATTGATTTAGGAAAAGCTATTTTTACAGCCCTTAATTTCTTGATTCTACTATTATTATTACGTAAATTCCTTTATAGGCCTGTTCTTAATATATTAGAAAAACGCAGGATTTCCGTTAAAGAGGCTTTGGAAAATGCCGCTAAAAGTAATAAAGAAGCAGAGGCATCGAGGCTAGCTTTGCAACAACAAATCAGCGAGGCTAAGCTGGTTTGTGAATCTATGATTGCCTCAGCTCAAAAAAGTAGCGAAACATTAAAACAAGAAATTATTAATCAAGCGAAGGTTGAGGCGCAAAATATCATGAATAAGGCCAGAGCTGAGATTGAAAAAGAGAAGGAAATGGCTATTGCTCAATTGAAGGCTGAGGTAGCTACTTTAGCCATTGCTGCTGCTGCTAAGATTGTTAAGGGTGAGTCGACACCGGCTTATCAAAAAGAGCTAGCCGACAAATACATTAAAGAAATAGGGTTGATGCAATAATGATTGAAATGATAAATCAATCCATAACGCGCCGTTATGCCAAGGCGTTGTTTGATATCGCTTTGGAACGCAATACTGTGGCACAATATTTTGAACAATGGAAAAATATAGTAGAAATCATTGATCAAGTGCCTGAAGTAGCCCATATCTTTTTAAGCAAAGCTATCGCACCAGATGACAAAAAGAATTTTGCACATATGCTTTTTGCTGATAAGTATGATGAAATTATTTTAAATTTTCTTTTTCTTATTTTTGATAAATCCAGAGAGGCATATATTACTGCTATTTTAGCTAGTTATAAGGAGTTAATAGATAAAAAAGAGGGTATTTTGTCAGTAAGTGTGACAGCTGCCCAACCTTTGAGTCAAGAACAGAAAGAACAACTGATAGCTGTTTTGAGCCACCAACTGGATAAAAAAATTAGATTGCATACAGAAGTAGACGATACTTTGATTGCGGGTCTGAAGCTTCGTTTAGTGGACAAGATATATGACGGAAGTTTTAAACGTCAACTGGAGCTTTTGCGACAACAATTAGTTAATTGATGCAAAATAGATTGCATGGTAAATGGAGATGAGATGTCTTGAACATAAGACCGGAAGAAATAAGTTCTATATTAAAACATCAGATAGAAAATTATCAGGGCTCGATTGATGTAGCTGAAGTGGGTCAAGTTATCCAGGTTGGTGATGGCATAGCACGTATCTATGGTTTAGAAAATGCTATGAGTGGCGAGCTGCTGGAATTTCCCAATGGTGTCAGAGGGATGACTCTCAACCTAGAAGAGGACAATGTGGGTTGCGTTATTTTAGGTCCCTTTTCTGATATTCATGAAGGCGATCAGGTAAGGCGTACAGGGCGTATTGTCGATGTGCCGGTTGGTGAATCCTTGATCGGACGGGTAGTGAATCCTCTGGGTCAGCCTTTAGACGGTGCAGGTCCAATTAATAATACAGAGTTCCGGCCTATGGAATCCCCAGCACCGGGCGTAATTGAGCGCCAACCGGTTAAAGAACCGCTACAAACGGGTATTAAGGCCATTGATGCTCTAGTACCGATTGGTCGCGGACAGCGTGAATTGATCATCGGAGACCGTCAAACCGGTAAAACAGCTGTGGCCATTGATACCATCATTAATCAAAAAGGACAAGATGTCATTTGTATTTATGTGGCTATCGGGCAAAGAGCGTCCTCTGTGGCCAATGTGGTTGAAAGGCTACATGCTCACGGTGCTATGGAATATACTATTGTGGTTTCGGCTGTAGCTTCCGAACCGGCACCATTGCTCTATATTGCGCCTTATTGCGGCGCTGCCATGGGAGAATATTTTATGCACAAAGGACAGCATGTTTTGATCATTTATGATGATTTATCTAAACAAGCTGCTGCATACCGTGAACTTTCCCTGCTATTACGGCGTCCCCCCGGCCGGGAAGCCTATCCGGGCGATGTGTTTTATCTCCATGCCCGTTTGCTAGAGCGTGCCGCCAAGCTTTCGGATGAAAAAGGCGGTGGATCCATGACTGCGTTGCCAATTATTGAAACTCAGGCCGGTGACTTGGCAGCATATATTCCTACTAATGTAATTTCTATTACCGATGGCCAAATCTTTTTAGAATCCGATTTGTTTTATGCAGGTATTCGCCCTGCCATCAATGTGGGTCTGAGTGTTTCCCGTGTGGGCGGTTCGGCGCAGATCAAGGCCATGAAACAGGTTTCGGGTACCCTGCGTCTGGATTTGGCTCAGTATTATGAATTGGAGGCTTTTTCTCAGTTTGGTTCTGATTTAGATAAAACGACCAAAGCCCAGCTTGATCGTGGTGCAAGAATGGTTGAAATTCTCAAACAACCGCAATATTCCCCTTTGCCTGTGGAAGAGCAAATTATCTCTATTTTCTTTGCCACGCAAGGTTATTTGGCAGATGTCCCAGTCTCCCAAGTAGTGGCTGTTGAACAAAGAATGTTAATCTATTTCCGAACTCATCATGCCGATATATTAGCGAAAATCAAAAAAGAAAAAGTACTTTCAGATCAGCTGAAAAATGAAATCTCCTGCGCCTTGGCGGAGTTTAAAAAACAGGTCTAATCCATATAGTAAAAAGGCGGTGAAGCAATGGCCAGTTCCAGGGATATCAAAAGACGAATTAAAAGCGTCAAAAATATGCAACAGATCACTAAGGCGATGAAGATGGTTTCGGCGGCAAAACTGCGTAAATCAACTGTGGATGTTGTAAAAGTACGTCCATATTTGCAAAAAATTGAAGAGGTCGTTGCCCATCTAAGTCAGAGTGAAGCTGAACATCCCTATATGAAAGCAAGAGAAGTCAAAAAAACAGGATATCTAGTTTTGGCCTCCAATCGTGGCCTTTGCGGTAGCTTTAATAGTAATGTTTTACGTTTGGCGGAAAATCACATCAAGGATAATTCCCATCCTGTAGGATTGATCACAGTTGGGGTCAAGGCCAGAGATTACTTTGTCCGCCGTGGTTATAAAATCGATGATCAATTTAATAATACAGGAGACAATCCAAGCTATGCACAGGCCAGAGAATTGAGTAGTGAGATTTTTCGCTATTTTGAAGAAGGCCAATATGATGAAGTTTATGTAGTATACAGTTATTTTCGTTCGGCAATAATGAATACGCCGAAGATTAAAAAGATTTTACCTATAGAACCAGAGCAATTTAAAGAAACGGATCAGGATAAATTTTTTGATTTTATTTTTGAACCAAATGCAGAAGCCATTTTGAGTGTATTGATTCCACAGTACATTGAGATAAGTGTCTATAATGCGCTTTTGGAATCAAAGGCCAGTGAACATGGTGCCAGGATGACGTCGATGAGTTCGGCAACTGATAATGCAATAGAAATGATAGAATCACTGACATTATCTTTGAATCGGGCCAGGCAGGCTGCTATTACCAAAGAAATTTCGGAAATTGTCGGCGGGGCGGCTGCTCTTTCTTAAAAAATTTGAATGGAAACTTTCAAAGGGGGTTATTTTTTGACAACCGAACAAACGCTAGGAAAAATAATTGAAGTCATCGGTCCCGTCGTAGACGTAGAATTTCCAACCGGAAAGTTGCCGGATATTTATAATGCTGTCGTTATTACATCTTCTCAGCAAGATCCTGATTTTCAAAATAAGTATATTGATGTCACTATGGAGGCTATGCAGCATTTGGGCAACAATATTGTGCGTTGTGTAGCGCTTTCTTCTACCGATGGTCTAAAAAGAGGTATGACGGCCCAGGATACCGGTTCTGCGATTAAGGTTCCTGTGGGTCAAGCTACCTTGGGTAGGATTATGAATGTTTTGGGTGAACCTATCGATGGACAAGGACCGATTGCTTCTGACGTTGTAATGCCTATTCACCGCAGAGCGCCTGAATTTGTAGATTTGCAGCCTGTAACGGAGATTTTGGAAACCGGTATCAAAGTTGTAGATTTACTGGCTCCTTATTCTAAGGGTGGTAAAATCGGTCTATTTGGTGGTGCCGGTGTAGGCAAAACTGTTTTGATTATGGAATTGATCCGGAATATTGCTTATGAGCATGGCGGTTTCTCCGTTTTTGCCGGGGTGGGTGAACGTACTCGTGAGGGCAATGACTTTTGGAATGAAATGAAAGAATCTGGAGTTATTAGTAAAACGGCTATGGTATTTGGTCAGATGAATGAACCTCCCGGAGCTAGGCTTCGTGTGGGGCTTACGGGGCTGACCATTGCCGAGTCATTTCGCGATATGAGTGGCCAGGATGTTTTGCTCTTCATCGATAATATTTTCCGTTTTACACAGGCCGGTTCTGAGGTTTCAGCCCTTTTGGGCAGAATGCCTTCGGCTGTTGGATATCAGCCCACATTGGCCACGGAAATGGGTAATTTGCAGGAACGCATAACCTCCACAAAAAGAGGATCAATTACATCGGTCCAGGCTGTTTATGTGCCTGCCGATGACCTGACGGATCCGGCTCCGGCTACAACATTTGCTCATCTTGATGCCATGACGGTTTTATCCCGTCAGATTACACAATTGGGTATCTATCCTGCGGTCGATCCACTGGATTCTTCTTCTCGTGCTTTGGATCCTTTGATTTTGGGACAAGAGCATTATACCGTTGCGCGTGAAGTGCAGGGTGTTTTGCAGAAATATAAAGAATTGCAAGATATTATTGCTATTCTGGGCATGGATGAATTGTCCGAAGATGACAAAATACTGGTTGGTAGAGCCAGAAAGATTCAGCGATTCTTTTCCCAACCCTTCCATGTGGCAGAACCGTTTACAGGAATGCCGGGTAAATTTGTTCCTTTAAGTGAAACGGTCCGTAGCTTTAAAGAGATTCTGGCCGGCAAATGGGATCATTTGCCGGAACAAGCCTTTCTTATGGTGGGAACCATTGAGGAGGCAGAGGAAAGAGCCAAACAGCTATCTCTTGTAGAAGATGAGAAAGGTGAGTAAGCATGAGCGACAGAATCAAGCTCGAAGTTGTTACACCAGAAAGGCATGTCTTCAGCGGCGAGGTTGAATCGCTTACGGCTTCAACTGTTGATGGGCCGGTGGAGATATTATATAATCATGCTCCTTTAATGACTGCTTTGCAATTAGGAATTCTTAAATATGTCCGTGCCGGCAAAAAAGAAACTATTGCCGTTGGACCCGGTTTTATGGAAGTAAAGGACAACCAGGTAATGGTTTTGGCAAGATTTGCTGATCTATCCCAAGATATTGAAAAATTGCGTGTCATGGTGGAAAAAGAAACATATAATAAAAGCTCTGATCAGGAAGAATAAGAGAGCTAACTGGGCAAAATAAGGGTTGTCCAAAGGCTTGGAATACTCAGTTTTTTATATTAAGCGAGAAATGGCTTAATAATAAAGAACATCATATTAATGGATAAATCAGCTTTACCTTGTACGGGCAGAGCTGATTTTTTTGAGTGTAGCTATCTAGTTGCCGGTAATTTGAAATAAAAGCTAATTAAATTGCAGAAAAAAATTCTTTTTTCTATTGCCTATTTTTTAATAGTTTAAAATATCTAAAAAGTAAAAATATGTTGATTTTAGAAAAATAGACTAATATAATAGTTTAGGATGTAAAGAACTTGTCCCCAATTATTGTTATTTTCTTTAATCTATGATAAAATTATATTTATGCTTAGGTGCATGATGGGAGGTGGGATTTTTAAATCGCCTTGATATTTATTATATAGAATAGACTTTTCTATGGTTATATTTTTATCACCATATTTAGGTGCGATATTACATAATTTGCAATCATCTTTTATATAATAGTACCTTCTATATATTAAATTTTGAGGTAGATAGGCCCACCTAATTGGTATTCTGTTAGTTTAAAAGTATTTTTGATTGTTTAATATTGTACAAACTCTAAAAGAAAAGATGGTAGAAGGAGGAAAATTATCCAAATGAATCTAGTTGCACCGATTGTGGCGGGTGTACTCGCACTCATTTTCGCTCTTTACATGACCAAGGATGTTTTAAAGAAAGATCCCGGTAATGAAAGGATGCAAGAAATTTCTAAAGCTATTCAAGAAGGGGCTATGGCTTTTTTGAACCGTCAGTATAAGACATTAATCCCCTTTGTAATTATTATTTTTGTGGTTCTTTGGATTGCCAAAGACTTACCCACATCTTTGTCATTTCTATCTGGTGCCGTACTGTCAGCTGTGGCTGGTTATTGTGGTATGTATATTGCCACCCGTGCTAATGCCAGGACAACTCAAGCTGCACGTACCAGTTTGAATGCAGCCCTTGGTGTTTCTTTCCGTGGTGGTGCAGTTATGGGCTTGGCTGTAGTGGGGCTTGGCTTATTAGGTGTTACCTTATTGTTCATGGCTTTTCAGGATGTGGTCTTGATCAACAGTTTTGCTTTCGGTGCCAGCCTGATCGCTCTATTTGCTCGTGTGGGCGGCGGTATTTTCACCAAAGCTGCTGACGTAGGAGCAGACTTGGTCGGTAAAGTTGAAGCTGGTATTCCTGAAGATGACCCCAGAAATCCCGCTGTTATTGCTGACAATGTAGGGGATAATGTTGGTGATACCGCCGGTATGGGTGCTGACTTGTTTGAATCGTTTGCTGCTTCTACCATTGCTGCTATGGTTATCGGTGTTTATGCCTTTGGCACAACTGGGGCTATTTTCCCGTTACTGGTAGGTGCCGCAGGTGTTATTGCTGCTATTATCAGCTGCTTCTTTGTGCGTACAGGTAAAGGTGCCAATCCACAAATGGCTTTAAACAAAGGTTTGTGGGGTACTAATATCATTACGGCAGTAGCTGCTTATTTTATGGCGGTTAATATGTTCCCTGACACCGGCTTTAAGATCTTCCTAGCTGTTTTGATGGGCTTGATTGCCAATATCTGCATCGGTTTGTTGACAGAATACTATACCTCCAATACCAAAAAACCTGCCCAAAAAATTGCTAAAGCATCCGAAACCGGTGCTGCAACCAATATCATCAGTGGTTTGGCCGTTGGTTTGGGCAGTACGATGTTTCCTGTATTGGTAATTGCTGCAGCCACTTTTGCTGCTTATTATTTTGCCGATATTTTCGGTATCGCTATGGCCGCTATGGGTATGCTTTCTACAGCTGGTATGGTTGTTGCTATCGACTCCTTCGGTCCCATCGCCGACAATGCAGGCGGTATTGCCGAAATGGCAGAACTTGATCCTTCCGTTCGCAAAGTCACTGACCAATTGGATTCTGTTGGTAATACTACCGCTGCTGTAGCCAAAGGTTTTGCTATCGGCTCGGCTGCTTTAACTGCTTTGGCACTCTTTAATGCTTTTAGTCAGGAAGCTAATTTAGCTAACATTGATATTTTGAATCCCTCTGTTATGGTTGGTGTGTTGATTGGTGCCGCTGTGCCTTTCCTCTTTTGTTCTTTTGCCATGGAAGCAGTTGGAAAAGCTGCTTTCGATATGATCGGTGAAGTTCGCCGTCAATTCAGAGATATTCCTGGCATCATGGATGGAACAGGCAAGCCCGATTATGCCAGATGCGTGGATATTAGTACTCGTGCCGCTATCAAACAAATGATCGCACCGGGCATCTTGGCTGTTGGTGCTCCTCTGGCAGTTGGCTTTATCTTGGGAAAATATGCCATGGGCGGTATGCTGGCGGGTACTACGGTAAGTGGTTTGATGCTGGCTATCATGATGGCTAATGCCGGCGGTGCTTGGGATAATGCAAAGAAATTTATCGAATCAGGACACTTTGGCGGTAAAGGCAGCGATACTCATAAAGCTGCAGTTGTCGGCGATACGGTCGGTGATCCCTTCAAAGATACGGCAGGTCCTTCCATTAATGCTTTGATCAAAGTTATGGGTACCATTTCCTTGATTATCGCACCTTTGCTGTTTAGATAATTTATAATAAATAAAAGTGCCGGATACTGTTGTCCGGCACTTTTTTTATGTATTAGTGCTTTGGCAGATACATCAAATTATTATTTTAATAATAAGTATTTTTGTGAGTCAAGAGTAACATATAGATCATCGTTAATAAATAAGAGCCAGTCTTTTTTTGTATAGCCACCGTCTATGGAGTACAGAAGAAATTTCCCGGCAGTTTCAGATGGTCTTGATAGAAACAATGTGGTGCTGGTAGGTGAATATTGAAGATCTTTGACGAACATGCGAAAGCTGTTATGACTTAGCGGAGTAGGGGATATTTGTATATCTGTTTCGCGCATAGCAATATAATGCATATCTCGTTGTTGAGCGATATTCTCATGAAAGATGTGCATATCCCAAGCTGTTGCTAAAAAATGATCTTTATCGAGTATTTCAATGGGTGAGATATTTCTGTATCCGGTGAGCTTTGCGCCATCTAAGGTAGTCGGTTGACAAAAAATCTGTTCGGTTTCTCCGATTTCGACTATTTGTCCATTTGACATCACAGCGGTTCTATCACAATATTTATAAACTTCCTCAATACTATGCGAAACATAGAGTACTGTGCTGTTAATAGCCTCCAAGGCGGCAGAAAACTCTTTGCCGATAGAAAAGCGCAAGTGAGTGTCTAGAGCTGAAAAAGGTTCGTCCAGCATATAAATCCCCGGCCGTTTAGCCATCATGCGGGCCAAAGCGACTCTTTGCTGCTGACCGCCGGAAAGCTGCCTGGGATAGCGATCCATCAGGCCGTCTAATCTTAAGAGATCAAGATAGGTTTGGATAAATCTTTTTTTCTCTTTGAAATCGGCATTGATGCTAATGCTGATATTATCAAATACAGTCATATGAGGGAAGAGTGCATAATTTTGAAACATCAAACCAACATTTCTTTTTTGCGGTGAAATGTTAATTTTCCTATGGGAATCAAACAGTGTGGTGCCATTCAAAATGATTTGCCCCTCATCAGGTTGGACAATGCCGGCAATACAGCGCAGAGTCATACTTTTGCCGCATCCCGATTTTCCCAATATGCCAAGTATTTCATTTTCCGCTTCAAATTGTACTTGCAGATGAAAATTACCCAGATTTTTTTTGATGTCTACGTAAATACTCATTTTTAAATATTCCTTTGATAAAGAAACTTTTCACGATTGCTCCAATAATTCATCAAGCCCAGTACGGAGCAGGATATACAAATAATCAGTACTACCCAGATGGCCGCAATATGCATTTTTCCTCCGGCAGTGGCGAAATAGATAGCCAAGGGCATTGTTTGAGTGACTTGGGGAATATTGCCGGCTATCATTAAAGTAGCGCCAAATTCTCCTAGAGCTCTGGCAAATGATAAAACGAGGCCGCCTGCTATACCGGGCCAGGCTTGGGGGATGATAATGCTGATAAAGATTTTCAGCTCCGATAGTCCGAGTGTTTTGCCGGCCCAGATCAAATCATTATCCACTTGTTCCATGGCCCCTTTGGCTGCTCGATACATTAAAGGGAAAGAGACGACCACGGCGGCAATCAATGTTGCTTGCCAGGTAAAGATAATCGGAATACCGATGGAATCTAAAAAACTGCCGATAACGCTATTTTTACCGAATATTATCAGTAGTAAAAAACCCACTACCGTTGGCGGCAAGACTAAAGGCAGTGTAAATATGACATCCATAAGCCATTTGATTTTGCCGTTAGCGTTGATAATAAGCCTTGCCATCAGTATACCTAATATGGACACGATAACACTGGCTACAATAGATGTTTTTAGAGAAATTATTAAAGGTGAAAAATCAAATACCATTATATCTCCTAACCGCTTTTTATATTGATGTAATCATAGTAAAAGAATATTGCTTTTAGCAATATTCTTTTATTTGGTTAAATTCTATTTTGCAATTAATCAACGATTTGGAAACCATACTGGGTAAATATTTCTTTCGCTGTATCGCTGTAAAGAAAATCTACAAAACACTGAGCCGCTTCTTGATTGGCACTGGCCTTTACTATTCCTACGGGATATACTATAGCTTTATGGGAATCTTGCGGTGCGGTAGCGACTACGGATACCTTATCGCTGATTAGAGCATCGGTGGCATAGACTACGCCGACATCAACATTTTTAGTTTCTACCCAGGTGAGAACTTCACGTACATCCTTAGCAAAAACTAATTTATCGGCAATGATATCCGTGAGGTTTAGGCTTTTTAATACCTCGGCAGCATATTGCCCGGCAGGAACGCTGTCCGGATCGCCGACAGCGATTTTGCCAATGCTGGCATCAGTGATTTTTTCAAAAGAATCAATTGCTTTAGCATCGTTAGGCATGATCAAGACAACTTGGTTTTGTAAAATATTTTTGATAGAGGTATCTAGCATCAGTCCTGCATCTTTTAGAGCAGTCATCTGCTTTTGTCCGGCTGAGAAAAAGACATCCGCGGGAGCACCTTGTTCGATCTGTTGTTGCAATGAGCCGGAAGAGCCGAAATTATATGTAACTTTGACATTAGGATATTGTTGGTTGAAATCAGTAACTAAATCCTCCAAGGCATCAGTCAGACTGGCTGCCGCAGAAACCGTGATTTCGGCTGGGATGTGATTTTGATTTGCTTGATTGGCGGATTCATTGCTGACATCGGTATTGGAGCAACCGGCAAATAAGAAAAGTAACAATATCATAATAACAGAAATCAATTTTTTCATAGTAGCACCTCTTTTTTATTATTATTCAAGTAAATACATAATATATAGAAATTATATATAATATATACAGGTATTTGTTTAAAGGGTTTTGCCGAAACTACAATTAGGATAGTTGCATTGTTCGCAGCCCAGGCATAAACCGCCATTTCCCAGTCTGGCCAGGTCTTTTTTGGTTAATTTTTCACCGGCCATGACGCGGGGAAGTACTAAATCAAAAATGGTGCTTTTGGCATACATAACGCAACCAGGCAGTCCTATAATGGGAATATCATTATTATAATAGGAGAGCATGAACATGGCCCCCGGTAATACAGGCGCTCCATAAGATACAATCTCTGCCCCCACGGCACGAATGGCGCTAGGTGTCAAATCATCCGGATCAACACTCATACCTCCGGTACAGACTACCATAGTAGCACCTTGATCTATAAAAGAACGAATAGCTGAAACGATATGTTCGATATTATCATCAGCGAATTTTTGACCGAGAATCTTTGTATCGTATTTGGATAATTTATGCATTATGACAGGACCAAAAGTATCTTTGATGCGGCCATGAAAAACTTCACTGCCGGTGGTAACAATGCCCACTTTCTTGTGGCTGTATGGCCAAATGGAAAATAATGGTTTATCACCTACTATTTGCCTTGCCATTTCCATTTTCTCTTTTTTTATTACCAAAGGAATGATTCTGGTTCCAGCTAGCTTGTCTCCTTTTTTTACAGGGAAATTATTATGGCGTGTAGCAATAATTAATTCATCTAAAGAATTGATTTTTTCTAAGAGCGCAACATCGACTTTTAAAAGTCCGTCAATATCTGCAATTAATTCGATTTTACCTTCTTTTATAGGGGTGGGGCTTATATTATCATTTTTACAGATATCGTATAAAATTTGTGCCGCTTCATTTTCGTGCAACATGTCAGCTTGTTTTTCCCATATGTAAAGATGATCTTTTCCCAGGGATAATAGTATAGGTATATCCTGTTCTTGCACAATATGTCCTTTTTTGAAGGCGACATCTTTGGTAACTCCGCGAATTATTTGCGTAATGTCGTGACAGAGGACATGGCCTACTGCATCAGTTGTTTTGATAATATTCATTTTATTACACTCCTGCTCTTTTTTTGTAAAGCGAATTAAACCTTATAAAATAAAAACTGCTTACAAAAGGTAAAAAAAGGTTTAAAATATGTATTGCCCCAATCACTGATTGAGCTTAAATTTGCATAG
>JBMNOA010000104.1:0-3446 GCA_050942825.1 Bacillota bacterium | reverse complement strand
GGTTATACTTCGGCACGATGACGACGAAAACGTTGCTGTTCGGCTGCCCCGCACGGTTCAGGCTCCAGTTCGTGTGCAGTTCCACCCCCAGATCGCAACCCGCGTCTTTCAGCCGTCGGGCGCGCTCGGTCCATGATATATCTTTAGCCTCGGGCCGCAGGTTGGTTACGCCCGGGAGTTCGGCCAGAGCAATGGCCAGCTGCCGCATGGCCGTTCCCTCGCGGTAGGCGGCAAGCTCGGGCGTCACGGCGTACGCTTTCGGAATCGCATTCGCGCCGTCGCCGTGCCCGCCCATGACGCCGATCTTTTTCAGCCCGTATAACATCGTCATTCCTCCAGCGTCATGTCGCTGGGCGCCTTCTGCCTATCCTTTGCCTTCTCGGTTTTTAGCTGCTTGATGAGCTGGTTCGCGAATACACATAGAGCTGCCAGCAACACGCCCTGGATCACCGCTGTGATGACCACGGCGGCGCTCCAGCCCTGGCCCAGTACGACCGCGACGTACAGGACGGTCATAGCGACGCCGACGCCCAGCAGGATGAACGGGATCGCCCACTCCTCCCGGAACGAGGGCAGCAGTTTGAGAAAAAGACCGAGTGCGTAGAGAAAGACCCCCACGAGCAGTAGTTCCGGACGGATAAAATCAGCAACCAAAGTCATATCCATTAATCATTTCTCCTTTCACATTTTCTGAAACTTCGCCAGCGCCGCCCATATGGTCAGCGCCACACCCACAAAAATGCCGCCTATCCCGGCGGCCAACACCCAAAGCCAGTGAATCACATCTTTCTCCTTTAGTTCCGGGTAAACGGCGACAACAGCCCGCCGATTATCCCCACGATGAGCGCAATAATGGCCTGCTTCCACCAGTCGAGAGTTTTCTGTGGGCGTCCTTCCAGAACGGCGACGCGAGCGGACAAACTATCCAATTTTTTGTCCATTTGCTTCACCGTACCGGATATTTCGCCCAGTTCCCGAATCATAGTTTTCTCAAAGTCGCCGTTCATGACCGTCGCCCTCCAGTCGATATGAATTAACTACCCATAAGTATGTAGCAAATACTTATGGCCATTCCGCGCCTGTTCTCAATGTACAGCTTGCCGTCCGTGTGCGCTGATACAGTAACTTTACCATCTGCTCCAGTGGTCCCGGTTAATGCGCCGGTCGCACCCGCCATAATAGAGCTGGCAAACATAGGGCTGACGAAAATGTTTGAGGTAGCCCTAAAAGCAAAGCCGCCCCAAACGTTTGAGTAGTTGGGATGTCGCGGGAGTACAATTAGCACCCCGATGTTTTTGAACGGCGTTATAGTCACAACACTGTCATCGTTCAGTGTTGCGACGACGCCATTGAAAACATCCTTTAAGTGAGCACCATCCAACGTATCGGCATCTAGGCCGCTTCCGGAACCAACGTTGCCCTCATGCCAGACCTTTTTGTCGCCTTTGGCGTATATGTCGCCCTCGACAATGTAATCACCGGGGTTTACCGACTTCAGCGGGTCGCTGCCGATGATGCCAGCCTGCGCGTACACCATGCCGACGCCGGTGGCCTTGTTTTTGTAGAACCCGCCCTGCGGGAGAAACTCCAACAGCAGGCTTTGATGCGCCGAGCCGGTTTTATTGGACAGCGACGTACCCGCAGGCGCGTTGTTGACAACCCGTACATCCAGCGTGTATCGTGACGCGGCGGAAAGGCCCGTAACCTCGAAGCTGTTTTTCAGCCCGTCCCAGCCGAGCAGCGTCGCGTCGTTCCACGAGCCACCATTCAGCCGGTACTCGATCTTGCTGATCTGATTGCCGCTTTGCGTCCCGCCGTATCCGGTATCGGTGACGAGAAGGTAAACGGTTGCACTGGTTTCGGTGCGGTCATAGCTTTCAACAATGACCGCCGGAGCGCGGAACCGCCGGACAGTGAACGCGACGTTCCCGGTTTCCGGCCCCTGCTGGCCCTGCGCATCCTTGCAGTAAGCGCGGATATACGTTGACAAGTCGGATTTCCCGCTAGTCAGGTTGCCGACGGTGTACGAAACGGTTTCACTGGATGATGTGACGGGCTCCGTCGAGTTCGCTAGTGCTACGCCGCTTGCCAGTTTGACGTAGTACGTCATTTGCATGACCGCGCCCGCTGCGTTGTGCGTGTTGTAGCTGGACGGACGGCCTACCGTGAAGCTGATGCTCTCGCCCTCGTAGGGATTGGCCTTGCTCGGCGTCAGGCTCGTCGGCACGGACGGCGGTATCCGGTAGTCGATCTTGAACGTTGCGGAGGACACCCAGCTAGAGTAATAATGCTGGCCGTTGTACAGCGGCGTTTTCGTGCGCACCCGGAATTTACAGTTGGCGTTGTAGTAATACTGCTTGTCCGCCAGCCCCAGCGCAGTCTTAATGTCAAGCGTGTACTGGCTGGTCCCCTGCGAACTGGTGTACGTCGCGCTCCAGCTTGCCCCGCCGTTGTACGAATTCTGCATTTCGTAGGAAAGCTGGCTCGACGGGAAAATCGTATCAGAGGCGTCGCCCCAGTCAAATTTGTGCGATGCCGCCGTTATCGTGCCGGGCGTTGTTATCCACGGCGGCGGGGTCGGGTTCGGAACGCTCGGTGTGTGTGTGATGGTCAAATACGGCTTGTATGTCGCGTTGTCATACCCGGCAAACGTCATGTAGCCGTAGGTAGAGCCTTCGTCATAGTACGGTGGCGGATAGTCCACGCGCCCGTTCATTCCGTCGCCGTACACATGGTTTGCGTCGCCCTGCGTGAGGTTGGTGTCGTCGCCGTCTACCAGCAATACGCCAGTGATCCCGTCCGCCAGCCATGCGGTGAACAGCGCGGCCGGGATCGTGACCGTGATTGTGCTGTTCCGGTATATCGGGCTGCCGTATGTCGCATACTTCGCGCCGACGGTCGAAACGTAGGATTTGGATACGCCGTATGTGTTTCCTATCGCGGTCGAACCCTTGCCCGCTGCCGCCAGCTTCAGCCCCCAGACATACAGGTACTTGTCCGCAGTACCCATGACCGCGCCGGAAGGGTTTCTTCCGCCCGTATCGTTCCGGCGCAGTGTCAGCGTTACCCCGGTTATGTTCCGGTCCGCCATCGCGGTCGATATGGCGGCAGTATCAAACCATATCAGGCCGTAGCGGTTGCCGTAGTTGCCTAGGTATTCTGGGTGTGCGTAAAACCTACCGGTGCAAGGATCGTTCCCGGATATCCAGCCGTATGCGTAATTGGTCGGCTGCATATTCCCGCTGCCGTTGTGCCATCGCCCGGAGTTGGTCGCATAATATGTGCTCGTTGCCATACGCCCAGCCCCTATTCCACAAAGATTGCGACACCGGCTACGTCGCCCGTTGCATATTTAACCATTCTTCCGTATTCGCCCACGTGCAGGCCGTCTTTCCGAAGTGCCAATTCTTTCTCGTTACTGTCATTGTACATATCAATCAGCGGGT
>JBMNOA010000103.1:0-3453 GCA_050942825.1 Bacillota bacterium | reverse complement strand
GCAGAGAACAAAGGTTCCAGCGTAACATTCCCTGAAATCGTCTACAACGACAAGAATTTCAAGGCAGACAAAGAGGGCGGAGACGTTCAGACTCACATCTACAAGATTTCCGAGGCTCAGGGCGAAAGAGATTTTGACGGAAACAAGTACAAGGCTGATTCCGGCAATTACTATGCAAAGGTAGTTGTAAAGAAGACAACCATAAAGGATGAGGAGCATCACAAGAAGACAACGGCATTCACCGCAGGAAAGCCTGAATATTTCAGTGATAAAGACTGCACAAAGAAGGTGGACGAAGACAAGGTTGTGTTCAACAACAAGACTGTGGAGTACACAAATCAAGAAGAGGATGCTTCTGCAGTACTGAAAGCCGAGAAGACCATTGATGGCAAGGATTCATCAGAAAGCGGATTCCAGTTTGCTCTTAAGGAAAAATCTGGAGATCAGTGGAAGGATGTAAGCACCAGCGAGAATAAGGATTCGGAAATCAAGTTCCCGGCCCTGGAGTACAAGAACAGTAAATTCACCCCTGATAAAGAGGGAGGAAATACCCAGACTCACATCTACCAGATCAGCGAGACAAAGGGAAGCACAGACGAGAACGGCAACAAGTACGTAGCCGATCAGTCTAAATACTACGCAAAAGTTGTAGTAACAAAGACCGTCACAAAGGACGATGATAAGAAGGTAAAACTCACAGCACTCAAGGCATCTGCTCCTGAATACTTCAAGGATGAGAGATGCACTGATCCTGCAGACAAACCTGTATTCAACAACATGAAGGCTGTTGCAGTTCGTCTCAGCGGAACCAAGGCCCTTAAGAACGGTGATCTTGGCGGAGCAACAGGTAAGTTCAGATTCTTCCTTAAGGACAGCAACGGAAGGGTCATAGATACAGCAAAGAATAACAGC
Source organism: Bacillota bacterium (assembly GCA_050942825.1). Classification (GTDB taxonomy): domain Bacteria; phylum Bacillota; class Dehalobacteriia; order UBA4068; family UBA4068; genus CAYRML01. The sequence continues at coordinate 2,541 of JBMNOA010000103.1, read as the reverse complement.
CAGGGCAAGTTCTATTTCGGCAACCTGTATTTCGACAAGGAAGGAACATACAAATACACTGTTTCTGAGGAAAACAAGGGCCTGAACGTTGGCGGAGTTAAATACGACAGTGAAGACAGAATGGTCACCATTGTTGTTACGAAAGACAAAAACAAGTACAGTGCCACTGTAAGCGGCGGAGACAGCCTGAACTTCACCAACCAGCAGATGACCAGCGTAAGTGTGAAGAAGGTCTGGGACGATAACAACAATGCAGCCGGCGTAAGACCAGATTCAGTAACTGTAGACCTGATGGCTGACGGAAAGAAGGAAGCCGCAGTAGTTCTGAGCAGCGAGAACGGATGGCAGGGACAGTTCACAAACCTGCCGGTTAACGACAGCCACGGAAACATTGTATATTCCGTTAAGGAAGAAAAAGGAAACAGCAGCCAGCAGTCCCTTTACAAGAGTTCCGTAACGGAAGATCAGAGCACTGCTGCAGGCAAATCATTCACCGTAACCAACACCTATAAGCCTGGTCCGGTGAACATCAAGGCAGTAAAAGTATTAAGAAACGGTAATCTCAAGGCCGATGAGTTTACCTTTGACCTGTACAGGGCAGACGAAAACGGAAATCCTTCAGGGGAGCCGGTAGCTACTGCAAAGAACGGCGAAAACGGAAATATTGTTTTCACTGAGGTCCCGTTTAACAGCGAGGGCTACGTCCTTAAGGAGAGACAGGGCAAGGATGAACAGACCAGCTACGACACCAGCAACAAGGTCATTCACATTGATGCATCAGGAAAGCAGCTGGATTACCCTGAGATAACCAACGTATATCATCCTGTTACCCTGAAAGTCCGCAAGACTTCAAAGGACACCAGCAATGGAGTTGAGGGCCTGTATAATGCAACCTATGCACTCCACAGGATAGATAAAAATGGAGCTGATGTAGTAGCAGGTATTCAGAACTCAGACAAGAACGGATATATGTACTTTGGCAACATCCAGCCGGGATACATTTACTACTTTAAAGAGGTAGCAGCACCAGGAGGCCACACAGTAGATCCTCTGGATTCCAAATACTTTAAGGTGGAGTGGAACGGAAACATTGATCCGGAACATCCGGAGAAATCAGTGGCAATAATTCCATGTGACAAGAACGGCAAGCCTACGGGCGAAGATGCAAAGGCTTACGATGTCAGCAAAGACGAAGGTACAGTGCTTGTAAGAGACGACAGATCCACCATTGATACAGATGATTACCAGTATTCATGGGATGGCGGAGACCTGGTTGCAGTTGCAAACACCTCTGTTCAGGGAGCTCTTCCTGAGGATGCTGAAATGAAAGTAACGCCTCTGGACAAGGGCAGCAAGGAATACGCTGACGCAGAGAAGGCCATCAGCAAAAACGGAACAGAGACAGGTGAACCTGTACTCTTCGACGTATCTTTCTATAACAAAGACGGAAAGAAGATCGAGCCAGAAGCAGGAACTGTAGATGTGACAATTCAGTACAAAGAGGGCACATCTGGTTCAAAGCTTGAGGCAGATTCAGTGAAACTGGTTCACATCAATGGAAACAAGGCTGAATTTATCAGCGGTACTGTATCAAGCCAGAACGGCAGACTGGTAGAGACAAGCTTCACCAGCAGCACCTTCTCCACCTTCGGCATAGTGGGCGTCAAGAATATGAACGCAGCAAAAACTGACGGCTATAATGTGACTGCTCAGGGAGTAGCTGACCGTACTACCGACCTTAAGGTCAATAAGATGGCTGCTGATGGCAGTCCTCTAGAAGGCGCCCAGTTTACTATCTGTGATGCAAAGACCGGAGATGTAATAGGATCCTGGACTACTGGAAAAGACGGTAATGAAAAAATTCACAAAACACTGAACGTAAATACACAGTACCGCCTCAGGGAAACAGCCGCTCCTGAAGGCTACAGCAAAATTGACGATGTGATCTTCACCATTGACGATTATGGCAACATCAAGGTTGAATCCGAAGCCACCTCAGGAGGAAAGGTAACTACAGGAAAAACACAGACCGGAGATGCAGATGTAGCTGAGCTGAATATTTACGACGCTAAGCTTACTGCAACAAAGTGGGTTGTGAACAAGAAGACCATCACAAAGAGCAGAGAACTCACAAAGACTGAACCTGACAAGGTGATTACTGTTTCATCTGCAGTTCAGACGGGTGATGAATTCAACGCAGTTCCACTGGTAATCCTTATGGCCGCAGCAGCTGCAGGACTGGCAGCAGTTATGGTTCTTAGGAAGAGGACATCCGAAAAATAGTTGAGAATAACTATTGATTGATTCCAGAAAAGCTCATCCTTCAGACAGGGATGGGCTTTTCTTGTGTGTTTTGAGTACCAGATTTATGATGTTTCTGTACAAATGAAGAGAATAATTCTTAATAATTGCAGTTTTATATGGTAGAATTTATGCTGTTATGAAGGGCTTTTTGATAAAAACAAGAGAATACTATGAAGAAAACTAAAGAAGAACTTATGGAACTGGCCATGGAGCCTCCTGAAGACCAGGATGTATATT
>JBMNOA010000054.1:0-8497 GCA_050942825.1 Bacillota bacterium | reverse complement strand
GATGGGTTTTGTAACTTGGGTTTGTTTGGAGCAGTCCAGACAGGCTTTAAATTAGCGATGGAACAAAACTATGATGTTGCCATTCAATTTGACGGGGATGGGCAACATTCAGCTACATATATTCCAGTTTTAGTTGAGGAAATTGAAAAAGGAAATCAAATTGTGATTGGATCGCGGTTTGTGACGGAAAAAAAGCCTTGGACCGCACGTATGGCCGGTTCAAGATTGATTGCTGGTGCTATTAAACTAACCACAGGAAAGACAATCAAAGATCCAACCAGTGGTTTTCGTGCCTATGATAAAACCTGCATTAAAGAATATGCCTTGGATATGAATAATCCACCAGAACCAGATACATTGGTGTATATGTTGAAGAAACATTGTAAAGTGAAAGAAGTCCAAGTCCAAATGAGTGAGAGAGAGTTTGGCGAGTCCTATTTAAATCTGAGCAATACGATTAAGTATATGAGCCGTATGTTGGTTTCCATTTTCTTTATTCAACCATTTCGAAAGAGGTAAGTATGTCATTACGTTTACAATTTGTGTTTATCTGTGCTAGTATCTTGACCTTTATTTTTGTGATTCATAAGATTCGCAAACAAGGATTAAATATCAGTCAATCCATTGTATGGATTTTATGGTCCATTTTATTATTGATTCTTAGCGTATTTCCAGGCCTTGCCCTATGGGCATCCAATAAACTGGGATTCATGAGTGCAAGTAACTTTATCTTTTCTTTATTTATTTTCTTTCTATATATCATCACATTTTCACAATCCAGTGAATTATCCAAAGTACAAGATAAGAATAAAGAATTGATCCAGAAGTTAAGTATCAAAGAATATTTGGACGAACAAGAAAAGAAGTAGAGAAAGGGATTTATATGTATTGGCTACTATCATTGGTATTTTGGTTTTTCATGTTTAATTTCTATTATTTTCTAGGAGATGTCCTTCTAGATTTTTTTGGTTATGAAAAAGATGCTGGAAAACGGGTGATTATAGGATTTGTTTTTACTTTTGTTCTTTGTTTTCTAATTGTATTTCCATGTCAAATTTTACATATAAGTTGGTCCATTTATTTTCTAGCACAAAGTATTTTGTTTTTGATTGTGATTATTTCGTTAGTTATTATTAGGCATGATTTTATCATAGAAAAATATACGTATGTGATATATCATTTTAAATCAGTATGTAAACTCTGTATTAAAGAAAATTGGATACTTATCATCTTTGTGATATTATTTACTGCATTTGCTATCTCGAATCAACTACCTTATTATTTTATGAATTATGATGACGGATTTTATCTCGGGAAAATGGTTAATTCCATTGGTACACCGGCGTTGGAAAATGAAAATTATTTTAATGGTTCATTACTTAAAAATCCAACTATTGGTTTAGATCGTATCTTAAATACGTACGAAGTTAGTTACGCTTATTTTTCCTCTCTTTTTCATATTCGTGTAACGTTTTTTACACGGCTTACAATGTCATTCCATAATTATATTATGTTTTGCGTTGTTTATAAAGAAGCTGCAAAATTTCTTATTAGAAAAGATCTTTCACAATATGCAATTGTTCCATTTTTTTTCTTTCTTATTTCACAGGGGTATTTAATGTATGGATTAACAAATATTCATATTCGATCTTATGATTTATGGCAATTTCAAACAGCAATGTTTTATGGAGGCAGTGTGGTAAGGAGTTTATCCTTTCCATTATTGATGATTTTTAGTTGGCCATTATTAAAAAAGATGGAATGGAAAAAAATCATTTGTATGGGTTTTATAATTTTATATTTATTTTCTTTTTCGACTGTTGCTTTGCCCATTATTACGTTATTCATCGTTATTATTTTAGGAACAAAATTGATAGATTTACTGTACATAGCATTCAAAGAAAAAAATCGTAAACAATTGATAATAGTCGTTATCAGTTTTATATTATATATAATGTTTTTATTCGGAACAAAAGGACTGGATTATTTTCAATTTGGCGATTTAAAGGATAAGTTTGCAAGTGCGATTCTTGAAGTCGATAAATGGATAATAGCTTATTATAGTCAAGACATATTGTATTTATACGGTTTTGTTCCTTGCATTATTAGTATATTTTTTTATAAAAAAAATCGTTATAAATTGTATTTTCCTCTATTTATATTACTACTCTATTTATTAATTAGAAGTATGTATTTTAAAGAATTAGTTTATTATTCATCTATGAATGTTTTCTTTGTTGTATTAAGAGTTTATTCCTCGATGCAATATATGATTCTTTTTATATTTGGTATTTGCTTAGTTCAAGTAGTTCAATGCTTTAAAAAATATTATAATATCATTTGTGGTATTTATAGTTTAGCAACTGTAACAGCTATTTTATTGATTATTGGATTAAACATGAATTCTATAAAGCAACAAGATTTTTTGGGATCTGGTATGACAAAGAAAGGGTATGATTTTAGTAGAGTTCTCGATTTTAATACTTCTATGGCTCCGGATATTACAGTACGAGTTGGTAATTATTTTGATTCATTACCTTATGGAAACTATCGATTATATATTTCAAATGTTGTTCCATATGATAATGTGAAAATACCTGATACAGCATTCAATGTTGTATCAAATCGTATACAAATTCATAGTAGAGGTGGATTTGGAAATTTGAAAATACATAATGAGATTTTACTAAATGATTTCTGCGATGGAAAAAAGGATGTTTCATTTTATCGAATACAGTCTTTGTTTCAAAAGTATAAAATTGATTATATACTAGTGACAAATATAAAATCAAAGCAAGAACTATCAAAAGCAGGTTATGATATGGTTTTGTCTAATAAAGGTTATGATGATAATACCTATTTTCTTTTTGAACTTAACAAATGAATATGAATAATTACTATACTACAGGCCAATTTGCGAAACTAGCTAATGTTAGTCAACGAACGATTCGATATTATGACAAGATTGGCTTATTGAAACCTTCTTGTATCTCAGATAATGGATATCGACAATATAGTGAAACAGATTTTATCCGTTTACAGAAGATTGTTACGTTACGAAATTTGGATTTTTCGATTGAAGAAATCTTTTCTATGATGTCTTCAGAAGAGACATTGAAAGATTCATTACATTTACAGTCTAGTTTGGTGCAGGCCAAAATTAAAAATCTACAAAATTTAAAAGAGGCGTTAGATATTGCTTCTTCTTCCTTGGATAATGATTCTTTTGATTGGTCCAATTTGATTTCATTAGTACAGATGAGTCAAGATAATTCATCCATCGTTGATCAATATATGACATCAAAGAATTTAGATGTCCGCATTGCTTTGCATAATCAGTATTCCGTCAATCCATTGGGATGGTTTCCTTGGCTATATTCGAAAATTGATTTTAATGGTGTCAATCGTTTGTTGGAAATCGGTTGTGGTTCTGGTGAATTATGGAAAAATAATATATTGAATCTTCGAAATCGGGAATTTTTCTTATCGGATAGTTCGGAAGGCATGGTTTCGGAAGTACGTAGAAAGTATGGCTCAGAATTTAACTGTATTGTGGTAGATTGTGAAAAAATCCCTTTTAAAGATAGTTATTTTGATTGTGTGATTGCGAATCATGTTTTATTTTATCTTCAGGATTTGAATAAAGGACTTTCTGAAATTTGTCGGGTATTAAAGCCGCATGGCATGTTGTATTGCAGTACCTATGGACCAAATCACATGAAAGAAATTACTTCCTTGGTACAAGCATTTGACTCTAGAGTTACATTATCTCATTCTAATTTATATGATGTATTTGGATTGGATAATGGAAAAGATATTCTAGATCCGTATTTTTCATCAATTGATGTTTCATATTATCCGGATGAATTGATAGTGGATGAAGCACAACCCTTGGTGGATTATATTATGAGTTGTCATGGTAATCAAAGTGAGATAATTGGTCCTCAATTAGTTGAATTTAAGGAATTTATTCAAAAACAATTACCAATTCATGTCACAAAAGAAGCTGGCGTATTCATTTGTAAGAAATAGTACTTGACCCTTACGTAACGTAAGGGTTTATTATTATTTTGTTGAGGAGGTCTTCTTATGAAAGGCATTATTCTAGCTGGTGGTAGTGGAACAAGATTGTATCCATTGACCAAAGTAACAAGTAAACAATTACTACCTATTTATGATAAACCAATGATTTATTATCCAATGAGCATTTTAATGAATGCAGGTATTCGTGAAATTTTAATTATTTCAACGCCAGATGATACGCCTCGTTTTCAAGAATTATTAGGGGATGGTCATGATTTTGGTGTGGAATTATCTTATAAAGTACAACCTTCTCCGGATGGTTTGGCACAAGCTTTTATCTTAGGTGAAAAATTTATTGGGGATGACAGTGTCGCTATGATCTTAGGTGACAACATTTTCCATGGACATGGTTTGACAAAACGTTTGCGTGCCGCTGCTAAAAAAGAAGTGGGTGCTACCGTGTTTGGATATTATGTCGAAGATCCAGAACGATTTGGTGTCGTCGAATTTGATAAAGAAGGTAAGGCAATTTCTTTAGAAGAAAAACCAGCCCATCCAAAATCAAATTATGCGGTTACAGGTCTATATTTCTATGATAATAAAGTTGTAGAATATGCGAAAAACTTGAAACCAAGTGCCCGTGGGGAATTAGAGATTACCGATTTGAATCGTATTTATTTAGAAAATAATGAATTGAATGTCACTTTATTGGGTGATGGATTTACTTGGTTGGATACTGGTACACATGAATCATTAGTTGATGCAACCAACTTTGTAAAGACGATTGAAGATCATCAACATCGTAAGATTGCTTGTTTGGAAGAAATTGCTTTCAAAAATGGATGGATCGATCGTAAGCAATTAGAAGAAATCTATGAAATTTATAAGAAGAACCAGTATGGTGCTTACTTGAAGAAAATTATGAATCAAGAATATGTAGAACAGGAGTGGACAGAATAATGAAAGTAACAGAAACAAAAATCCCTGGTGTTTTAATTATTGATACAGATGTATTTGGTGATCATCGTGGATGGTTTACAGAAACATATGAAAAGCCAAAATATGAAAAAATTGGTGTGGATGTAACATTCGTGCAAGATAATATGTCTTTTAGTGCCAAGAAGGGAACGCTTCGTGGTTTACATTGGCAGAATCCACCTTATGCACAATCAAAATTAGTCAGTTGCATTAAAGGAAAAGTCATTGATGTTGCGGTTGATATTCGTAAGGGTAGTCCTACGTTTGCTCAATGGGTGAGTGTAGAGCTAAGTGAAGACAATCATCGTCAATTCTTTATTCCACAAGGATTTGCTCATGGCTTCCTGACATTAACGGATGATGTAAAGTTCATGTATAAAGTCGATAATGTTTACAACAAAGCAAGTGAAGGTGGTATGCGTTATGATGATCCAACTTGCGCTGTGGATTGGGGAACATTATTAAACGGTATTGAACCAGTATTAAGTGAAAAAGATCAAGTGGGTCCTACTTTAGAGGATTCCAATAATCAATTTATATATAAGAAGTAGGAGGAAAACAAATGAAATTTTTAGTAACCGGTGGTGCTGGATTTATTGGTGGAAACTTTATGCATTATATGGTCAATACATATCCAGATGATGAATTTGTGAATTTAGATAAGTTGACTTATGCAGGTAATTTGGAAACTTGTAAACCAATTGAAGATAAACCAAACTATAAGTTTGTAAAAGGGGATATTGCTGATCGTGATTTTATTTTTCAATTATTTGAAAAAGAACATTTTGATGTAGTTGTTAATTTTGCAGCTGAATCTCATGTGGATCGTAGTATTGAAGATCCTGAAATCTTTGTTAAAACGAATGTATTAGGAACGACAACTTTATTGGATGCTTGTGTGAAATATGGAATCAAACGATATCATCAAGTATCGACAGATGAAGTATATGGAGATTTACCTCTTGATCGTCCAGACTTATTCTTTACAGAAGATACGCCAATCCATACATCTAGTCCATATTCTTCAGCTAAAGCAAGTGCGGACTTATTCGTATTGGCTTATCATCGTACATATGGTTTACCTGTAACCATTAGTCGTTGTTCCAATAACTATGGACCTTATCATTTCCCAGAAAAATTGATTCCATTGATCATTTCTCGTGCTTTAAATGATGAAACGATTCCTGTATATGGAACAGGAGAAAATGTTCGTGACTGGCTACATGTATATGATCATTGTACAGCTATCGATTTAATCGTTCGTAAAGGAAGAGATGGCGAAGTATACAATGTAGGTGGACACAATGAACGTACGAACTTGCAAGTTGTTAAAACAGTGTTACATGCATTAAATAAACCAGAAAGCTTAATTACATTTGTAGCGGATCGTAAAGGACATGACCTTCGTTATGCAATGGATCCGACAAAACTAGAAACAGAATTAGGATGGAAACCAAAATATACATTTGATACAGGAATTCCTCAAACGATTCAATGGTATCTAGATAATAAAGAATGGTGGCAGAATATCATTAGTGGTGAATATCAAAATTATTTCCAAAAGATGTATGTAGATAAAGGAAGAGCGACTGAATAATGAAAGTATTAGTAACAGGAGTAGCAGGTCAATTAGGCCATGATGTCATGAATGAATTGGCATCTCGCAATTTAGAAGGATATGGAACGGATTTAGCAGAAACTTATGCAGGTATTAAAGATGAAACTTATGTTTGTAGTGCACCATATGTATCATTAGATATTACGGATGCACAAGCCGTTCAAAAAGTGATGGATGAAGTGAATCCAGACGCCGTTGTGCATTGTGCAGCATGGACAGCAGTTGATAAAGCGGAGGACATGCCAGATGTAGTTCGTAAAGTCAATGCTGACGGTACAAAGAATATTGTTGAAGCTTGTAAAAAACATGATATTCCAGTTATGTACTTTTCAACCGATTATGTATTCAATGGAGAAGGAACGGATCCTTGGATGGAATATGGTCATAGAGAACCATTGAATGTATATGGACAAACCAAATATGAAGGAGAATTAGCTGTTGAAAGTTATCCAAAGCATTTCATTATTCGTATTTCTTGGGTATTTGGTAAGAATGGAAATAACTTCATTAAAACGATGCTTCGTTTAGGTAAAGAACGTGGTGCCGTAAGTGTTGTCAATGACCAAATTGGTATGGTTACTTATACATATGATTTAGCTCGTTTGGTAGTTGATATGATTCAAACCAAAGAGTATGGAACGTATCATGCTACCAATTCAGGAGATTTCATTAGTTGGTATGATTTCGCCAAAGAAATCTTTAAACAAGCCGGCATGGATGTACCGGTAACACCTGTTGATAGTAGTGCATTTCCAGCAAAAGCGAAACGTCCTAAGAATAGTCGTATGAATCAAACAGAATTGGATAAACATGGATTTAATCGTTTACCAGATTGGCATGATGCATTGGCTAGATATTTAAAAGAACTGAATGATTGAATGAAAATTGCATTCATGTATAATAAAGTCAGTAAATAAAAGTCATTTACTGGCTTTTGTTTTTTTATGGAGGTGAAGGGATTGCCAAACACTATACACACATTTGTAGTGCTTGCATATAAAGAGTCACCATATTTAGAGTCTTGTATTCAATCAGTGATTCAACAATCGTATCCCAGTCAGGTTGTAATTGCAACGTCTACACCAAATAGATACATTCAAAAAATTGCTAATCAATATTATTTACCTATCATTGTGAATGAACAAGCAAAACATACAATTGGTGATGATTTTGATTTTGCACGAACTTGTGTAGATTCCGAATTGGTGACGATTGCACATCAGGATGATATATATGAAAAAGATTATGCAAAAACCATAGTGAATGCATATAAAAATAATCATGATGCTATCATATTATTTTCAAATTATTTTGAAATTCGCAATAATAAGCGAGTGTATGAAAATACCAATCTAAAGATTAAGAGGAAACTTTTATCTTGTCTGAGACTATCCAGTGCTCATTGCAAGCGATGGAGTATTTCACTGGGAAATTCCATTTGTTGTCCAGCCGTTACTTATCATAACAAATTGATATCTTATAATAAAATATTTGATTCCAATTACAAAAGTAATGTAGATTGGTTTGCATGGGAAAAATTAAGTCGGTTACCTGGTCGTTTTATTTTTATTGATTACTCTTTGATGGGGCATCGCGTTCATGAAGAATCTACAACTACTCAAATTATCGAAGATAATGCCCGAACAAATGAAGATTTGGATATGCTAAAAAAATTTTGGCCTTCATCTATTGCTAAACTAATTAATCATTTGTATAAAAATGCGGAAAAGAGCAATATTGTTTAGAGGAGAACATCATGGTAAAAGTAAGTATTATTATGCCAGTATACAATTCTGAAAAGTATTTGAAACATGCAGTTGAAAGTGTATTAAGCCAAGATTTTGATGATTTTGAATTAATATTAGTGGATGATGGCAG
>JBMNOA010000125.1:0-2680 GCA_050942825.1 Bacillota bacterium | reverse complement strand
ATATGAGTCTTGTCATCTGAAATAAAACAGTCTATCCCTATTTCAGCACCCTCAATAAATTCTTCAATAATTACTTTTTTATTTCTGCTTATATCAAATGCAACTTTTATATATTGATTAAGTTCATTAAGATTATCAACTTTTCTAACTCCTTTAGATCCATTACTATCAGATGGTTTCACAACCAACGGGAAATTTAATTCTTCTAAATTAAATGGTTCATCTTCTTTAACTGATACAAACTTTGGAGTAGGGATATTTCCAATCATCATCATCTCCTTCATTGTAGCTTTACTTGAGATGTTAATAGCGCATTGATAACTGTAGGGGATAGGCAATTCAAGTTTTTCCCCAACATAACATGCAGTTACATTTGCCTGATCAACGCACGTACTAATGACTAATTCAGCATTTACAGATTTTGCTATTGACAAAACACCTTCTTGGTCTAAGGTGCTAAATTTTATGTGATTATCAGCTATTTCTTTTGCAGGAGGATTTTCATTATAATCAATTAACAGTGTATAATACCCTCTGGTCCTCAGGTTCTCAATTAAAGCTTTATGTGGATTTGTTCCTCCTAAAACAATAGCAATTGGTTTATTCATAATTCAATATTTTTGAATACTGTATTAATTTACAATACTGATTTAATTTTATACAATAAACCCATATTTTTTGATAATGTGTTTATCTCTTCTATTTGTTTATCAGATACATTAACTATACCTTGTGTGTTCTTATTAAATATGTACGCTTTCTCCCCAGGCATAAATATCTTGCCTTCTTCTCCGCAAGCTTTTACATTTTGAGTTAGCTCATCCATATTATTCAAGAAAGTATTTAAGTCCTGAAACTTCTCAATGTCTAATGCAATCATTAAGTGTCCATAGTTGGATATTTCGTCTTTATGATTAAGTGGTTTAACATTACCACCAAAAGCAGCTCCAGTTAAAAGCCCGGCAATTACATCTACAACCAACGATAGCCCATATCCTTTGTAGCCACCGATCGGAATCATTGTACCTTTTAATGCCTCGTTGGGATCGGTTGTAGGTTGGCCACCGGCATCCAGTGCCCAATTAGCAGGAATACTTTGACCATTAGCTGCAGCCAACCTTATTTTCCCTCTTGCAGCATTAGAAGTTGCTAAATCTAATATTACCAAAGGCTTGTTATTACCTCCCGGAAATCCAATCGCAATCGGGTTTGTTCCAAAAATTGGTTTAGAGCCACCAGTAGGTGCAATTGCAGGTGAAGAATTGGAAAATATAAAACCAATCATATTTTCTTTTGCTGCCATTTTAACAAAATATCCCGCAGTTCCAAAGTTATTACTGCATCTTATACCCACAGCAGCAATGCCATTTTCTTTTGCTTTTTTTATTGCGGTGTTCATACCGATATATGCTGCAACTTGACCAAATCCATTATTTGCATTATAATGACTGATAACTGAGGTTTCATTAATTAGGTCCATTATGGTTTCTGCAGACATTAAACCTTCTTTTATTTTTCTTACATATATTGGCAGTCGTCCAATACCATGAGTCCCTTTATTAGTAAGATGAGCATATTCTATTGTATCAACAATTATTTTTGCCTGTTCAACCGGTACTCCGATTTTTTTCAGAATATTCTCAGCGACTATTTTAATATTTTCAATATAAACTCTCATTCAGACTTTACTATATTGCATTTAATAACTCTTTAAATCTATTTTCGATATCGATAATACACTCATATAAACTCAAGCTATATTCCAACTCTAATCCTCCAAATTGAGTAAGCGCCATAAATTTTTCTTTGATATCCATTAATGTAAGAGGACTCTCCGGCTCTCCCTTTGGATAATCGATCCTCTCTGTAAAGATTTCATTATCATTTGTCTCCACACTCACAATTGCGCCTCTTTTTTGGGGAACAAGAGCTGTGAGATTATCATTTGTAATTACACTTACTTTTTGTGTCAATGTTTTAATACTGTCATCATCAATATTTGAATCAGTAAATTCATTGATTCCTGCCTTATCTTTATGTAATGCAACTGCGACACTAAAGGGAGTGCTCATTTTTGCAGAACTTACTCCTTCAATTTTGGTATGCTCATGGCCATCTACAGCCCAAAAATAGGTCTCTACAGTAACTGATCTGATTGAATTAACTGTGAGTCTATGTTTTCTTTTGATATTTAAAGCAGCTTCAATAGCCGGGTGGCAATGACGGCACGCTGCATATGGTTTCATATAAATCTGCATTATTGAAAAGGATTCTCTTTCCTCCAATAACATTTCTTTATCAAAAAAACCGGTAAAAGCATTTAAAAATCCCATTTTACCATCAAATACATCATCAGGACCGGTAAATCCTGATTTAACTAATAATGCAGCATTAAGACCATTTTTTGCTGCATTTGCTACATTAAAAGGTTTCATTTCTGAGCGGCCTTTGATAACTTTCAACAGGCCTGAAGAGAAAGTTGCAGCTGCAGATAATGTGTCTTTTAGTTCCTGTTTAGAAAAACTCAGAGCAACACCTGAAGCAATTGCTGCTCCGAAAATGCCACATATACCGGTTCCGTGAAATCCTTTGTCTTTAAGATATGGTTGAAGTGATCTACCTAACCTAATTGATGCTTCATATCCTAAAATAGCTGCCCTAATAAAAGAATCTACAGATA
>JBMNOA010000032.1:0-19558 GCA_050942825.1 Bacillota bacterium | reverse complement strand
ATACGGAAGTCCATTTTCTTATTGAATATTTACATAACCATAGTTTTAGATTGTCATATTACTTAGATCGGGTCTTAATATATTGCCCCCATAAGTCATCAACGTAGATGTGAAGTTTGTTGGATAGGGTACACTTGATTGGACAGAAAAATTAGGGTGGTAATTATAAGCACTATGATCAAAGAGCCCTTACCACCATTTTAACTTGTGGTTATGATTATAAGGAATCTAACAGTTTTGATTTGGCTGTATCGAAATCTCCTGTGTGATTACTCCATTATCCAGTAATTGTTTTTCAACTAAGCGCCTGATATACATGGTTGCGGAGGCCAAACTTAAACTGACATCCGTCAATGTTGTTCAGTTTCAAGCAAAAGTAATCTTGTTCCGTGTTTTTGAATTCACGACTGCATTTCGGACATTTCCCATTACATTTACGTCCTTCTTAATTTGACTTACGAAATATTCTTATTCTTAATAATCCCACGAGTAACAACACGATGGCTGACACGAACCCGAAAGTGGAATACCACGGTTTGTCCCCAAACTCGCCATCAAGTAGGATTGATGTGGTGATCAATGCGATAAAAACAGCGAAAAACAACAGCAAAATTGGCGCTAGCAGTCCTTTTTTAATGACGCCTGTTTTATTGACGCCAAGCATAATTAGGATAAAACCTACTGACAATCCAATAGCACACATTCCCGGTGCATCATCGTATTCACCTAAGGCAAAGAGCAGTCCGCCAATTGTAATCCCCAGAATGATAGGCAGAATAACCTTTGGCTTAAAAAATTTGTTCATTTTAATCTCTCTTTCTATTTTTTTGGCAATACCTTGATTTTATATTCTATGTTCTAGACAGTCTTGTTAGTTCAATTATAAACTCTTCACGGTTCACAGGTGATATAGTTATCGTACCAGTAATATAACCCTTGCCATGCTATCGTATTTTGATGCGTTTCATTAATAATGCCTTTAAAGATAGCATCTGTAAAAACCTATACCTATATAAATTCTAGCAGACTATTTTTTCAACGAACGGACCATTCCTACAGTAAAGATATTCATCCCTGAATTCATAATATGCACCAATGTATATACAGAATATAAAGCATATTACTGGAACACAAACTATATACCCTATTGTTTTTTATTTTCCTGCACAATCATAATGCTAACGACACGTTTACCGGGTTCTAAACATATTTAATTTTTTAAGATCTTACCCATTCCCTTATTGAATATATTATACCACTTTTCTTGCAAAAATTAATACATTTACCCACAAACATCTCATAAACATCATGCAAACATCTACTCGATATCTGATCTATACTGCAGTTATTTCAAATATTCTCATACAATCTCAAGCCTGTCTAAACATCAAATAAACAACAGCTTGTAGGTATAAAACAAAAAAAGCGCCTAGTCTTTCGACTAAGCGCCTGCTATATATGGTTGCGGAGAGAGGACTTGAACCTCTGACCTTCGGGTTATGAGCCCGACGAGCTACCAACTGCTCCACTCCGCGATATAATTGGTGGAGGGGGACGGATTCGAACCATCGAAGGCGGTGCCAACAGATTTACAGTCTGCTCCCTTTGGCCACTCGGGAACCCCTCCATATAAAATTATTTACCAAACCGACCTAGTAAATAAGGGTGGAGCCGACGATGGGACTCGAACCCGCAACCTGCTGATTACAAATCAGCTGCTCTGCCAATTGAGCTACGTCGGCAAGGCTGACAAAATCTATTATATCAATTACTTAAGTGCTTGTCAATAAAAAAAACAGCTAATAGTAAGATTTATTTATTTTAGACTAAAAATTTAGTTTCCCAACTCACGGTTTTCCAAATATCTTTCTAATTTCCGTTTAACTCGTTGTAGAGCATTATCTATGGATTTGACATGTCTTTGCAAATCAGCAGCAATTTCCTGATAAGATTTACCTTCCAAGTAATACATCAACACTTTCCACTCTAGAGAACTGAGGATTTCTCCCATTTTTTCTTCTATATCATCGAATTCTTCACGGCTTATAATTAGTTCTTCAGGATCTGTAATTCTGGTTCCGGAGATAATATCCAGCAAAGTACGATCAGAATCCTCATCATAAATTGGCTTATTTAAAGAAACATATGAGTTAAGTGGTATATGTTTTTGCCTGGTGGCAGTTTTTATAGCTGTAATGATCTGTCTGGTAATACACAGTTCGGCAAAGGCACGAAAAGATGAAAGTTTATCACTGCGAAAATCTCGGATTGCCTTATAAAGACCAATCATCCCTTCTTGAATAATATCTTCTTTATCTGCACCAATCAAAAAGTACGACCTGGCTTTAGCCCGTACAAAGTTTTTATATTTATTAATCAGATACTCCTGCGCTACCGAATCGCCTTCTCTGGCAATTTCCACAATCTGTTCATCCGGCATTAAAGAAAAATTTTCTGGCATCGATCTCTGCGGATGAAGGCTCATATTCTTCACATCCTGTTTTATCTTTAGCTACACACATTGATAATTACTTACTACAAGTAGATTATACTCGACATAAAATCAATAAGTCAATAGCAATAATAGACAATTATTAGTAATATAATAATATCTACCTGCGCTTATTAGTCAAGAAAATAATTATTTACTTCCCCTCCTTCTGTTAATAGCCTCAAAAATCAAAATAGCGGCCGCTGCAGATACATTTAGCGATGAGATTTCTCCTGTGATAGGGATTCTTGCAACAAAATCACACTCTTTCAGTAATAACGGACCAATTGCTTTATCTTCTCCGCCCATAACAATAGCTAAAGGACCGCTCAAATCAACATCTCGATAATCCCCTCCCATCATATCTGCGGCCACTACCCACAGGCCGGCTTTTTTAAGCTCTCTGACAGCTTGAGTAAGATTTGCCACCCTGGCAACCGGCATATAAGCTACAGCCCCCGCAGATACTTTATCTACGGTATGGTTGACGGAGGCTGCTCTCCTTTTAGGTATGATTATGCCATGTGCTCCAGCGCAGCAAGCCGTACGAATAATAGCACCTAGATTATGAGGATCCTCTACCTCAGACAAAACAATAACTAAGGGATGCTCTTTTCTTTCGGCAGCTAAAGCCAGTATATCCTCAATTTCTACATATTTAATGGCGGCAACCTGAGCCACTATTCCTCTGTTATCAGCTCCGGCTATTTTTTCAAGTTGAAGTCTGTTCGTTATAACATAGGGAATACCTCTTTTTTTGCATAAAGCCACTACCTGAGCGCTAAATGACCTATCCACCCCTTGAGCAATCAAAACACGATTGATTTCTCTTTCTGATTTCAAAGCCGCTATCACACTATTGCGGCCACAAATAAATTCACTCATATCTTCTCCTGTTTATTCAAGATCTTGCTATCACCTTTTCTGCGGGAACTTTACCGCAACTCATTTTTCCTTCATAGCAAATTCCCTGTGTATCACAAGTGGCACCGGCAGAAGAAAAAATTATAGGCGCAACCCCTTGAACCAATTCGAGCATCCGTTCAGCTAAAGCCCTAATTTCCCACTGAGCTCGCCTGCAGCAACGCAGTTCAAAAAAATGCAATAAACTACGCGCATTCATGGTCAAAACCAAATTGGTCACTGTGGCATTAGGCAAAAGATATCTAGCATCCTCAGCAGGAATATCCATGTGCAATAATTGACTATAGGCTGTATAAATCTGCTCGATAGTTTGGTCAAATATCTCATTGGCTCGGGAATTGCCGGTAATAGAATTCGGCTTAACGATCTGTCCCTGGTCACTTTCTTTGACATAACGTTGTGACTTCTGGCTGAAGGAAGAACCGATACGATGTCTTACCAACTGATGCGATAAGGCTCTAGAAACACCGTCTATGGCAAATGTAAAGGAAACATGCTCAAAAGGAGAAAAGTGCCCCATGCTGACCAATTTACTAATAAATTCATCAGTATTAGTTTCATTAAAGTCATCCATGACTTGTACGGCTTTTTTGGTGGAATAACATAAGCGCGCCGCTGCCGCCACAACCTGTTCCGGCGCCGGAGTATAAGTCAAAAGTTTTACTTCCATCATCAACCTCCTCTGATATCTTAAGAATCATTGGCATCTCGCTCGGACAATAAAATAGAAAAGAGCCAATCCAATCGATTTTCATCACCCATCAGATACCAATATCCTACCAAAGCCTCCAGCCCTGTAGCTCGACGATAATCGCCTACCTTAACATTAGGCGGTTGGTGTCCGCTCTTGGCATTACGACCTCTTTTAAATATATCCATCTCATCTTTTGTCAAATAAGGCTCTATTTGAGAGGCTAATTTAGCTTGTTCCTCAGCACGCACTTTAGCCACGGTCTGACTGTGCAAATGGCCTACTTTTTGCAAACCATGTGCAATGAAATATTCACGGACCCGTAGTTCATAAACCCCATCACCTATATATGCCAAGGCTAAAGGAGGTAAGAGTTTCGGCTCCGTAGTTATTTTGTACATTTTTTCAGGCATAATTTCCCTCTTGATCTAAAACCTTATTTCTTTTTCCACTGCGTGCCTTGAGGAGTATCTTCCAATATAATATTCAGTTCTTTAAGTCCATCACGGATGGCATCAGAGGTTGCCCAGTCTTTTTTTACCCTAGCCTCTTGACGGATCTTGATAATCAGACTCATCAAAGCCTCTACTAACCCACTGTCTTCTTCTGTTTGTGGGATAACCATACCCAATACTTGATCAAAATCATTAAACAGTCTCATAGCTGCTTCTAAAGCAGGATGGGATAATTCCTCTTGTTGCAGATAGGAATTAAGTTCACGACAAAAGTCAAAAATACCGGCAATGGCCAATGCTGTATTAAAATCATCATCCATAGCAGTTATAAAATCTGCTCTAGCAGCTGATATTTTAGCTATAAAATCTTCATTTGGCACATTCTGGGCTCTTTTGAGCCCTGCCAGCAATAATTGCCAGCTATTGCGGATACGCTCCAAGCTCTTTTGCGCCATTTCCAGCTTATCATCGGCAAAATCGATGGGACTGCGATAATGAGTAGACAAAAGATAATAACGTACCACATCACCGGGGAATTTATCCAGGATATCTCTCAGCAGAAAGAAATTGCCTAAGGACTTGGACATTTTTTCCGAATTGATGGTGATAAAACCGTTATGCAGCCAGTAATGAGCAAAACTACCACATGTAGCAGCTTGGGATTGTGCGATCTCATTTTCGTGGTGAGGAAAGATCAAATCAGCTCCACCGCCATGAATATCAAAATCAGCCCCCAAATATTTACAGCTCATAGCGGAGCATTCTATATGCCAACCGGGCCTTCCCTGACCCCAGGGACTATCCCAAGCGGGTTCCCCCGGTTTAGCTTCCTTCCATAAAGCAAAATCCAGCGGATTACGTTTTTGTTCCCCCGGGCTCACACGTGCACCGGATTGTAGGTCATCTATATCCTTACCGGATAATTGACCGTAACGGGCAAAAGAACGCACATCAAAATACACATCACCACCGGCTTGATAAGCATGGCCATTGTTGATGATTTTCTCTACCATAGCGATAATATCGTCTATATGCTCCATGACCCTGGGGTGGACATCGGCAGGCAGTACATTGAGCCTTGCCGCATCTTCTTTATAGGCAGCAATATATTTTTCCGCTATAGCTTGAGCTGTGGAATTTTCTTCAGCTGCTCTTTTAATAATTTTATCATCAACATCAGTGAAATTTTGCACATAGGTCACATCATAGCCGCGGAAGATAAAATAACGGCGAATAGTGTCAAAAACAACCAAAGGGCGGGCATTTCCCAGATGTATATAATTATACGTGGTAGGGCCGCAACAATACATACTCACCTGGCCTTCTTTGAGAGGGACAAAATCTTCTTTTTGGTTGTTCAGGGTATTATAAAGCCTAATTGCCATCTTATTTCCTCCTTATTTAATATACGGCCAAACGGGCCAAAACAATATCTTTACCCATCAGGGCAACTAATTTATCCAGATCGGGTCCATGCTGACAACCTGTCAGCGCCACACGTAAAGGCATAAACAAAGCGGCCCCCTTGATAGATAATTCTTTGCCGCAAGATTTAATAATACCCTTAACGGCAGCAGCGTCCATTTCCTGCAATTGTGTGATTTTTTGTCTAAAAAGAGACAGTAAAGCTGGCACTTGCTCACCTTGTAAAACTTGCCTGGACTCATCATTTTCTATGATAACCTGATCGCCTTCTATAAGAGCAAGATATTTTTTTACATCGGAAAAAGTTTCTAAATGATTGTTCAAAGTTTCTGCTAAGAGCAACAATTTTTCTTTACTCCAATCGTCACTTAAGTAAGGTTTGATTCCTTGGGCGATTTCTTCTATAGGCAATTTACGTAAATATTGACCATTGAGCCAGCGTAATTTATTTATATCAAATACAGCAGGGCTTTTTGAAACCCTCTCTAAAGAAAACTCCCCTTCTAGTTGACTAAGAGTTAAAAATTCCTGCTCTTTAGCGGGAGTCCAACCCAAAAGGGCCAAAAAATTAATCAGGGCCTGTGGCAGATAACCCTCATTCTGGTAGTTTGTAACCGAAACCGAACCATGCCTTTTGCTCATTTTGCTACGGTCTTCTCCCAAAATCAAAGAGATATGAGCATATTGAGGATATGGCCAGCCTAAAGCATCTAAAATCAAAATTTGACGGGGAGTATTGGAAAGATGCTCCTCACCTCTAACCACATGACTGATCTGCATTAAATAATCATCAACCACAACAGCAAAATTATAGGTGGGAATACCATCCGATTTCATAATTATAAAGTCGCCGCCGATTTCCTTGGTGGAAAAAATAACTTGTCCACGCACCAAATCATCTATCACTAAAGAGCCCTCCTGTGGCACTTTGAAGCGGATAACCGGCCTGATACCTTGAGCTTCTTTTGCCGCTCTTTCCTCGGCAGTCAGTTTTGCACAATTTCCCGTATAATGAGGGGTTTGCCCTTGAGTTATCAGAATTTGGCGTTGCTCTTCTATCTCTTCGGGTGAACAATAACAATAATAAGCATGTCCCGAATCCAATAATTTTTGGGCAGTCTCAGCATAAGTAGCAAGTCTTTGCATTTGCCGGTAAGGAGCAAAGGGACCACCCACATCAACCCCTTCATTCCACTCAATACCCAGCCATCTTAAAGATGACTTGATATCCTCCTCAGATTCGGTAGTAGAGCGGTCTTGATCAGTATCTTCCATACGAACGATAAAATCTCCGCCATTTTTCTTAGCCAAAAGAAAATTAAAAAGCGCGGAACGTGCACCACCTATATGCAACGGTCCGGTTGGGCTGGGAGCAAAACGAACTCTCACTTTAACTTTTCCTCCATCTTATATTTAGATATCTTTATTATAATAACTTATTTATCGTTTTATTATAACATTTTAGTATACTTTAGAGCAATAAAAATCCCGTTACAAAAAATCAATTGTATATCTCAGCAATGTGACAAAAACCTCAAAAAAAATTAACCATCAATATCTAACTAATATTTAATAAGATACTATTTAAATAATCCTTTTTATGTTATTTTAATAATACAAAATGAAAATTTCTCCTCTATAAAACCTTATAGTTTAGGTTTTTACACAAACAGAAAATGTCATAAAAGCCCCAGTTAAAACATAGATTTAAAACAAATATATAAGGAGGAATAGCTTTGCTGGAAAATTTAGCCTTGCAAACACCCTCTCAATTGATCATTACCATAATATCAATTATAATTTTGGATTTAGTATTATCCGGCGATAATGCCGCTGTTATTGGGTTAGCTATTTGCCATCTGCCGAAAAAAACAAAAAAAAGAGCAGCCGCTATAGGGGCTTTTTTTGCTATTGCGTTAAGAATCATCTGTACAATATTCGCTACTATATTATTATCTATACCTTATTTTTCTTTTTGCGGCGGGATACTTCTAATAATTATAACCTGGCAGCTCTTAAAACCTAAAGATAACAACAACAAGTCAATATCTGTCAAAGACAGCTTTTGGAAAGCGGTGGGCATCATAGTATTGGCGGATTTTTCCATGGCCATAGATAATGTACTGGCGGTAGCAGGGGCATCACATGGAGAACCTGTTCTGGTGATATTTGGGCTACTGGTATCTATTCCGATACTGATTTTTGCCTCTACATGGCTTTCTAATCTGATGATCAAATATCCTATCTTTCTTTGGCTGGGAGGAGCGGTGCTTTTACACACTGCATTAGATATGATAATAGAAGATCGTGCTATGGGTATGTATCAAATACTTGGCCAATTATCAATAGTCATACCAATAATAGCGGCTATTATCCTTCTGCTCTTCGGCATAAACAAAATTCGCCGGCAAAGGACTTAAAATAACAGTGATTTGACAAAAACATCTTGAAAGCCTGCTTGCCTTGATGTAGCAATATGGCAAACCTCCTTAGCTAAAGCTTGGGCGGCTTGTCTTTGCATAGGGTCAATGGCAGCCAGATAAGCTCCCTGCCAGGCAGCATTACCAACATAATGGACTTTGCTTTCATCTATGGGCAATAATAATCCTACATCAATAGCATCTGTTCTAGCTAATTTATTACCAAAAGCACCTGCCAAAAGAACCTGCTGTACATCCTTTATATTAGCGTCTACCTCTTTTAAAAGAATTTGACAACAAGCAGCTATAGCTCCTTTGGCCAGCTGAAATTGGCGAATATCTTCTTGATAAAGTGCTATGCCGTCTTGCAATACAAATCTGCGGTTTGGTCCCTCTCCTTGCAGACGGCCAGATAAAAGATGTTCTGCACTTTCTTGAAACTGCAAACGCCCATTTTTATTAATTATGTTTTGCCGTCTAAGAAATGCTATCAAAGATAGCAAGCCACTGCCACAAATTCCTATCAGCGGTGCATCAGCGATAGTATGCCATTTAATATCGCCTTTTTCCCAACTGACAGACTGCAAAGCCCCGGCAGTTGCCCTCATGCCGCAAACAATATGTGCACCCTCAAAAGCCGGGCCGGCAGCAGCAGAGGCTGCCAAGATACGACCCTTGCCTGCCAATACAACCTCGCCATTGGTACCAATATCTAATAAAAGTGTCCAGCAATCCCAATCTTTTTTATCTTGCATACCACAGGATAAAGCCGCAGCCACTGTATCCGAACCTAGAAAACCGCCAATATTAGGCAACAAGCAAACTTGTGCTGTAATAGCTGGATAATAACGGGCTAACGGCAACTGATCGGCTCTTTTCTCCTGACCGTGATAGAATAAGGGCTCGTAGGGTGCTTGTGCCAGGCTTTCAGGAGAGAGGCCCCAGGCAATATGGCTCATAGCGCTGTTGGCTACCAATGTTATAATCTTGATCTTACTGGCATCGGCCTTAACCTCCGCTATGAGTTTTTTTATCAAATCGGCAATATTACACCAGACTGCTTGATGCAAGCGATCCAATCCATATGCGTTTTCACTGCAATAAGCAATGCGGGTAATAATATCAGCGCCAAAACTGCGCTGCGAATTAGGCAAGCTTGACAAGGCTAAGATAGCGCCTGTGTGCAAATCTATCAAGCCGCCTGCTATACTGGTTGTCCCTATATCAACTGCCACTGCTAATTCACTGTCAGCAGATAACTTATCTGGATAACAAACAAACTCCGTTTGAGAAGAGGCAGCATCATAAGAGGGCATTTCTAATATCAAATCCTCAGATACTTGGTGCAGGCAGGCCAAGCGCCAGCCGTTTTGCAGTTGCTCGGGACTAAAAATAGATTTTTCTTGCTCTTTAGGCGGCAAGATATTTCTAGACTTGATTTGAATGCGACAACGGCGGCAGGTAGCCCTACCGCCGCAATCTCCATCCAGCAACAATCCGCTCTCGGCTAATACACGATAAATATTATCACCTTGAGCAGCCGTTATATTTATATTTTGTGGTAGTATTTTTATAATACAATGCTTTTCCATGATTCACCTTGTTCAATTAGGACGGTAGCCTGTGCAGCAATGCCTTCTTCCCTGCCGCAAAATCCCAGATTTTCCGTAGTAGTTGCTTTAATACTTACTTGTTCGATACTAAGAAATAATGCCTCTGCAATATTTTTTCTCATCTCATTGATATAGGGAGCTAGTTTGGGTTTTTGAGCAATAATTATACTATCGATATTATTGATAGTATAATTTTTTTTGGCTATTTTATCGGTTACTGAAGATAATAGGCATAAACTGCTGATATCTTTGTAGCGGGGATCATGATCCGGGAAATGTTGGCCGATATCGCCCAGTGCAGCAGCACCCAAAAGAGCATCAGCTATAGCATGGCAAAGCACATCAGCATCACTATGGCCTAAAAGCCCTTTATGATGGGGGATGTCCACTCCACCGATAATTAGTTTGCGTCCAGATACCAGTTGATGAACATCGAAACCTGTACCTATATTTATGCTATTTTTTCGCATATTACCCCTCGCCACAAAATCAGCAATTATGAGGTCCTCTTTGGTGGTTAGCTTAAAATTGCCATAATCGCCGTCCGTTAGATAGACATCAAATCCATAATATTCCAATAATGATGCATCATCACTCACTAGATATTTTTCCGCCTGGGCCTTTTGATGAGAAGCAAGTAAAGCATCTTTATTAAATACTTGCGGAGTCTGCACAGCAAAAAGCTTGTCTCGGACAAGAGTATTAATTACTTTACAGCCATTAGCTTCTTTTATAGTATCTTTTACAGGCACAGCGGGCACCGCTGAACCATAAAGATAGGCATCAGAGATAATTTTTTTTATCTGTTTAGGTTTAATAAATGGTCTGGCTCCGTCATGAACAGCCACGAATTCACACTTATTATCTAAGACAGACAAAGCATTAAAAACAGACTCTTGACGGCTATTACCGCCGACAACTATTTTATTTACTTTAGAATAATCCCGAGTAATTTCCCTACAAAGATCAAGTTCTGAAGAAGAAGCCACCACTATAATCTCTGCTACATCCTCAACCGCAGAAAAAGCGGCTAAAGACCATTGCAAAACAGGTTTGTCGGCAAGGCAGGCAAACATTTTATTATGATCCAAACCCATACGGCTGCCCTTGCCAGCAGCAAGTATGATAGCTGTTACGCAAGGCATCAGCTCACTCCTTCATTCAATTGGCCTACTTCTCCATCTTTCCCATATTTGGGGCGGGCAAAAACCATCCTGCCTGCCGCTGTTTGCAATACGCTGGTTACTACAACATAAATCGTTTTATCGAGATAAATTTTGCCATTTTCGATAACCACCATGGTGCCATCATCCAAATAAGCAATGCCCTGACCGGGCTCTTTACCATCTTTAACCACATGGGCAACCATTTCTTCACCAGGCAACATAACTGGTTTAACAGCATTACTCAATTCATTGATGTTCAATACTTTGACTCCTTGCATTTGGGCAACTTTATTGAGATTAAAATCATTAGTCAAGATTATGCCCTTAAGATCCTGAGTCAATTTAATCAATTTAGAATCCACCTCTGCTATATTGTTATAATCAGTCTCATCTACGATTACTTTGCCTTCAAAATCCTGGCGCATTTTATTCAAAATATCCAAACCCCTGCGGCCACGATTCCTTTTCAGTTGATCGCTGGAATCAGCAATATGGCGCAGTTCTTCTAAAACAAAATTAGCTACTATCAATTGACCTTCAATAAAGCCGGTTTTATAAATGTCGGCAATTCTACCATCGATAATAACACTGGTATCCAATATTTTTGGTGGTATTTTTTGGCTATTTTTATCCTTTTTATCTTTTCTATCCATGCGATGGATCTTTTCGCTTCTTTCAATGCGGGCATTATTAATCCACTGATGAAAATCCTCTCGCTTTTTATAGCCGACTACTGCACCGATATACCCAAAGAAAAATGTTAAGATAATGGCAAGATAAGGCCCTATTAAATTAATATCTTTGACAGCCGTACCGATCAAACTGGCAATGACTAGACCAATAATTAAACCAAAAACACTACATAAAATATCAAATAATGACATCTTGAATAAAAAGGATAAAGACTTATCGGCAAATTTTTCTACTGATTTGACTATCAGAGGAGCAACTAATACACCAATAATAGCTGCAGCAATAGATACTCCGATCAAAAACACCGTATAGCCTATGCCGCGATAATCGAACAGTAGATCTGCCAAAAAAGAATAAGAAATAATAAAAACTATAATTGCAAAAAACAAGCCTATACCGCCATAAATAAACTTTTTCAACTCTTTTCACCTCCTTTAATAGATTTTTAGACAAATGTCATCAACAAGATGAAACATCTTATTGATGACAATAAAACCAACATATCTAATATTTAACTGATAAAAACCTGATCAATAGCATCCATGACCACATTTTCACTCTTTTCTTCCGCCAACATCAACTCACTGACTAATATTTGTCTGGCTTGATCCAAAAGTTTTTTTTCGCCGGTAGAAAGTCCTTTAGACATATTACGTGACATCAAATTACGAACTACTTGTGCAACATCTATGATATCACCGCTCTTTATTTTATCCATATGTTGACGATAGCGCCTGTTCCAATTATCATCAAACTCATCTGGTTGGGACCTTAATATATCAAAGATCTCACTTACGCGTTCCTGAGGTATAACCTCTCTCATGCCTAGTTTATTGACCATCTCAACGGGAACCAATAAAGTCATATCACCAAAAGGAATGTGCAAAACATAATAGTTGTGTTCCTGGCCTAATATTTCCCTTTGTTCTATAGCCTGTATAACCCCGGCGCCATGCACAGGATAAACAACTTTGTCACCAACAGCAAACATTGTTCTCCCCCATTTTATAAAACATTTGTAATGCTAATTTTATTTTAGCAAATTCAGGGGGAATTGTCAATTTATGAAAAAATTATTTTATCATAATGATAAAAGCCTGTCAATATAAGTTTTAAAATAATTATATTTTTATGAAAATCCCGGTCCTCTATGCTAAATTTAATAAAACTAATGCTTGCGGCAAATCATAAAAGACCACTGTATTGAGGTTTTTTAGATCTTTAGCATCTTGCAATTCCTTACTAGCGGACTGAGGGATAAACACATTATTGAAGCCGAAGGCCTGCGCTTCCTTGGCTCTTCTTGTTACTTGCGAAATGGAACGGATCTCCCCTAAAAGGCCTAGCTCTCCTAACAGGCATAAATTATCAGCCAAAGCAACTTCTTTCAAAGATGAGGCAATAGCTGCAGCAATGGCCAAATCAGCCGCCCGGTCTTCCACCTTCAATCCTCCGGCTATATTGAGGTAAACATCCTTTGTTCCCAGAGATAATCCTAGTCTTTTTTCTAATACAGCAATGATCAAAAGCAATCTGTTATAATCAAAACCGCTGGCCAACCGGCGTGGATTACCAAAACTGCTCGGGCAAACCAAAGCCTGCACTTCTAAAAGCATGGGTCTGCTGCCTTGCATCAAACAAGTAACGACGCTTCCCGGAACATTTTTTGGCCTCTGATTCAAAAAAAACAAGGAAGGATCAGAAAAGGCCAGCAAGCCTTTTTCACCCATTTCAAAAACTCCAATTTCATTAGTAGAACCAAAGCGGTTTTTTACTGCTCGTAAAAGACGTAAAGAATTATATCTTTCTCCCTCAAAATATAGCACGGTATCTACCATATGTTCCAAAACTCTGGGTCCGGCCAACATGCCTTCTTTTGTTACATGTCCTACTAGAATTACAGAAACCTGCTTTTCTCTGGCGTATTCTAGACAATAAGCTGCTACAGCACGCACCTGAGAAACACTGCCTGGGGCGCTGGATAAATGCTCTATAAAAAGTGCTTGTACTGAATCAACTATTAACAGCTTTATTTCATGGCGCCTTGCTTCCTCGAGAGCCAGCAGCAAATTAGTTTCAGCCAGCAGCAACAAATTATTATCTAAAGCATCCAACCTTTGTGCCCGCAAATGCACCTGTTGCATAGACTCTTCTCCTGTAATATAGAGTACTTGCCCATGATTTTGTGCCATCAGCTTGGCGGCCTGCAATAATATGGTTGATTTACCAATGCCTGGTTCACCCCCTAAAAGTACCGAGGATCCAGGCATTAAGCCTCCACCCAACACAGAATCAAGCTCCGTCATACCCAAAAGATAACGGGGGTTAGCCAAAGATTCTACTTGGTTAATGGGTTTGGCTAAAGCGATCTCTTTACGGATTTTACCCTGGGCGGATTTTTCCACAACTATTCTTTCTTCAACCAAAGTATTCCAATCATTACAACTGGGACACTTCCCATACCATTTGACTGATGTAGCACCGCAAGAGTTGCAGACAAAGATAGTCTTTTCTTTCATTGTCCTCTCCTTAGATAGATTCTTGGCCATGATTTTCGTTTGAAATAGATAAAGCATTTAGGCGGCGCTAACGCCGCCTAATGCATATAATTAGCTGATTTTGTTCATTTTCCTGCTCGGCTTAATCCTCTTGTGGGGTATTTTCTTCCTTGGAATCATTTATTTCAGCAGTTTGTTTCTCTTTGACAAAATATAACTGACCATCTTTTAAAGAGCCGTGAATTTTATCTCCGGCGGCAAATTCGCCTTTAAGCAAAGCTTCGGAAAGAGGATCTTCGATAAGACGCAGAATCGCTCTTCTCAAGGGCCTGGCCCCATATTCAGGATCAAAGCCTTCTTCAGAAAGATGAGCATAGACATCTTGATCTAAGAACAGTGACAAATCTTGTTCCTGCAAGCGTTTTTGAATATCCTTAACCATCAGCTTAGAGATTTCTTGGATATTTTCATTAGTCAAAGAATCAAAGATAATAATATCATCAATACGATTCAAAAACTCTGGACGGAAGGTTTTTTTGAGAACAGTCATCATTTTATTCTTTTTAACTTCATAATCTTCTTGTTCTTTACCTTTGTTTCCACTGACATCAAAACCTAAAACGGCTTCTTTATGCAATACTGAAGATCCTAAATTCGATGTCATAATGATTACAGTGTTACGGAAATCGACTGTTCGTCCTGTGGAATCTGTTAAACGTCCGTCTTCCAAGACCTGTAATAACATATTAAAAACATCGGGATGGGCTTTTTCTATCTCGTCCAGCAATACTACACAATAGGGGCGTCTACGTACAGCTTCAGTTAATTGTCCGCCTTCATCATAACCAATATATCCAGGGGGCGCACCAACCAATCTGCTGACAGTGTGTTTTTCCATATATTCGCTCATATCCAAACGCACCATATTTTCTTCGGAGCCAAAAAGGATGCTGGCCAAAGCCTTGGCTAATTCAGTTTTACCAACCCCAGTAGGACCTAAGAAGATGAAGGAACCGACTGGCCTTTTAGCGTCTTTCAAGCCTGCTCTGGCCCTTCTGACTGCTTTAGAGAGACTTATTACAGCTTGATCTTGACCAATTACTCTTTCATGCAGCATTTCCTCCAAATTAAGCAAGCGTTGGCTCTCCTCTTCTTGCAATTTGGCTACCGGTATGCCTGTCCAATTAGCCAGAACCTGCGCAATTTCTTCTTTGTCTACAACCATTTTTTCACTGATTTTACCTTTTTTCCAGGATTCTCTTTCCTTATTTATTTCCTCTTTTAAAGCATGTTCTTGGTCACGTAATTGAGCAGCCTTTTCAAATTCCTCACCCGCAATGGCAGCTTCTTTTTCTTTTTGGATAGCAGCTAATTTTTCTTCTCTTGCTTTCAAATCGGAGGGTGCCGTATGACTGGCCAGGCGTACTTTAGAGGCAGCCTCGTCAATCAAGTCGATGGCCTTGTCCGGCAAGAAACGATCTGGCAAATAACGGATAGAGAGCTTAACAGATGCTTTTATAGCTTCATCGGTAATTTCCACACCATGATGAGCCTCATATTTATCGCGTAATCCCAGCAGAATATCTACGGAATCCTCTTCGGTAGGTTCGCCAACGGTAATAGGTTGGAAACGTCTTTCCAAAGCGGCATCCTTCTCAATATGCTTACGGTATTCATCAAGAGTTGTTGCGCCGATACATTGCAATTCACCGCGAGAAAGCGCAGGTTTTAAGATATTGGCAGCATCGATTGCTCCTTCAGCCGCTCCGGCACCCACCAAAGTATGCAATTCATCAATAAAGAGTATCACATTCCTTGATCCGCGAACCTCTTCCACCACTTTTTTCAGTCTTTCCTCGAATTCACCACGGTATTTAGAGCCAGCTACCAAAGAAGACATATCCAGGGTAACTACTCTCTTGTTAACTAAGGTCTCCGGAACTTTGCCCTCAATGATCATTTGAGCTAAGCCTTCCACTATCGCAGTTTTACCAACACCGGGTTCACCAATTAAGACCGGGTTATTCTTAGTACGACGAGAGAGGATTTGAACAACCCTTTCGATCTCTTTTTCCCTGCCGATCACAGGATCTAATTCTGCCTCTTTGGCGGCAACAGTTAGATCACGTCCAAATTCATCCAGCGTAGGAGTACTGCTTTTACCTTTTTTGCTGGCTCTGCCGGTATTTGCATAGTTTTTACCTTCATTTGCCCCACTACCGGGAATCATTTGATAACCCAAGGCTTTAAGAGTACTGTTCAAAATATCATCTGCCTTAACTCCACAAGCATCTTCAATCCAGACATCCATGGAAGAAGCCGGTGCTTCCAATACTCCTAAGAGCAAATGCTCCGTTCCGATATAACTAACGCCCATCTGATTTGACAGATTATTCGCTATATTGATAACTTGCTTAACCCCGGGGGAAAGTTCTTTACGCTCGATAGTCGGACCCTTTCCGGTATTCTCAGGATTTATAGCTGCTTCTACATCCTCCAACCTAACTCCGGCCTTGGCAAGCACCTGAGCTGCTACGCCTGTGCCTTCTTTTAATATAGCCCACAATATATGCTGCGCCTCTATTTGCTCAACTCCTAACTGTTGAGCTAATTGTTCGGCATAAATTAATACTTTTTGCGCTTTTTCTGTAAATCTATTTAACATGCATCATTCCTCCTTTACATTTATATTTTTTAGATTTTTTCTAATTAATTTTGCTCTTTCCCAATCCCTTTGCGAGAAAGAGAGTTTCTTGTGACAACTTTCATTGATAAAATTAGGCTGTCCCGCCAGCATCAGTTCATTTATCTGCTGGGTAGTAATACCGACAATGATACCCATATCTACCCCTAACCTTAAATGGGATAATTTCTCCATCATCTCTTCACTAGTGATGGTTCTAGCATTAGCTAATATGCCATAAGAGCGCCAAATACTATCATAAAGTTCATTAGCATATTTTTTTTGCAATTGCCGCCTGCATTGTCTTTCCTGCTCCATTACTTGATTTACAACAGAATTCAGTTTATTGATTATATCCTCTTCTTTTTGACCTAAGGTAACCTGGTTAGATATCTGAAACAAATTACCGAGCCCCTGAGTTCTTTCACCATAGATACCACGGACCGTAAGGCCGAATCTTGGCATACTATCAAAGATGGCAGCTGCTTGCTTAGACATAACCAACCCCGGCAAATGCAACATTAAAGAGGCTCTCAGTCCCGTGCCGATATTGGTGGGACAGGACGTTAAATAGCCTAATTTACTATCAAAGGCGTAATGAAGAAATTCAGACAAAATATCATCTGTTTTGCTGGCTAGGAGCCAAGCTTCCTCCAACTGTGCGGCAGGCAAAAAACATTGAATACGTAAATGATCCTCTTCATTAAACATAATGGCAACTGCTTGGTCTTCTCTTATAGCTACCGCAGCGGGAATTTTAGTTTCCAGTAAAGGCGGGCTGATCAAATGCTTTTCCAGCAAAATGCCTTTTTTTTGCTCATTTAATTCCTGCAGGCGGTAAAAATAATAACGATGACCGTTTTTTTTACTTAAATGTGCAATTGCCTTTTCGCTTTTATCCAAAATCTCCTTGGCTTTTTCACTATTTATTCTTTGCGGAAAAGAAAAATCTTGTAAATTACGGGCCAAGCGGATACGGCTGCTGATGATAATATCATCTAACCCGGATGTCCATTTGCTTTTTGGCTGAAAAATCATTTCATCCATTCTTATCCGCCTCCTCTTTCTTTTCTATAGCTCTTATTTTATCCCTAATAATAGCAGCTTCTTCAAATTTTTCCTCCATCACTAATTCCGCCATTTGATGCCGCAAAGATTCCAAGAGGGCATTTTTTTTCTGTAGGGGTTTTATTGCTAAATTGGAGGGCATAGGAGACTTGCCATGATGACGGTCAGCAGAATGGATCTTTAACAACAAAGGCTGCAATTGTAAAGAAAAGACATCATAACATTTATTACATCCTAGCTTACCATGTTTAACTAATTGCTGATAAGTTAATCCACAATTAGAGCAGGCTTTGGCCGGTGTTACTTGGGATAATTCCGATATTTTTTCATTTAAAAAGAAGCTAGGGAAAAATTTATGCAAAGCAAGTTCCGAACCAATATTAAAGTGACCTGCATCGGCAGCACAGATATCACAAAGATGTTGTTCTTGCTTTTGCCCGTTTTCCGACACGATTATGTGAACCGTGGCTGTGCGGCTTTGGCATTTATTACATAACATTTATTCTCCCTCCTTTTCAAAATCTTTGCGTAAAATATTAACTAAAACAGTTTGTAAAATTCTACCTCTTAAAAAATCCGGTCCTTCATAACAATTTTTCAATAAAGAATTTTCAATAATTGCTTGTATAAGCATAGCTTCTCTTTTAGTTAAAAATTTTTCTTCTTTCAAGCGATTAATCAAACCAACACCTGCTTGATGAGTTACTTGTTGGCCGGCAATCGATTGGATGGCATCATTTAATCTCTTAGAAGGATCAAGTGAAAGTCTTATGATGCGCAAATATCCACCCCCGCCTCGACGGCTCTCTACATGATAACCATGATCATTGGTAAAACGAGTTTCTAATACATAATTGATTTGCGAAGGAACACACATAAAGATTTCCGCCAGATCAACTCGTCTTAGTTCCAATACACCTGTGTCTTTATTGTCCAATAAATTTTTTAAATATTTTTCTATTTGATCCGCTAAGGTACTCAAAATATCTTCACCACCTGATAAACATTTTACCCGGGCTGACCATTATTGACTTTTTGATTTTCCCTGACCTTTATTAATTATAAACCCAAAACCCCTTATCTATTCAAGCAGTAAAAAAAGGGAAATAAGACTATATTTTCTTATTTTTTTACATTTTAATAATATTTCCTATTATTATCTTAAATAATTTACTAATTTCTTTATTTTTTCAAAAAAAGAAAAGTTGCTATATAGCAACTTTTCTTGGCTCCCCGAGTTGGACTCGAACCAACAACCCTGCGGTTAACAGCCGCATGCTCTACCTATTGAGCTATCGAGGAATAAATTTAAACCTGGCAATGACCTACTCTCCCAGGGTCCAGCGACCCAAGTACCATCGGCGCTGAAGAGCTTAACTACTGTGTTCGGAATGGGAACAGGTGTGGCCTCTTCGCCATAATCACCAGGAA
>JBMNOA010000101.1:0-3622 GCA_050942825.1 Bacillota bacterium | reverse complement strand
GTCAAAATTTGGCATAGGCTTTCTTCCGACCCTAGGTCAATTTACATCCTTTTTCTAGACAAAGCGATATTGCAATTAAATTATAACATAAAAAAATTGGGATGACCATCAATGGCATCCCTTTTTTACTCGATAGAAATTAGTTGATACAACTATGCCGTTTTTAGAAACGGTCAAAAACAAGCATTAAAAAATATCTTCCACAAGCTCGTAAGTCTTCTCAAAAACACCGGGCTTGCAAGGATAGTATTCGCCATCCACGCCCTTGATAATGTAATCACCGTAAGTTGCGTAAATCCCTCCTTCCAAGGTGTTAACATAAGCACCTTCAAGATAGCCATCTCTCCAAACCAACGTAAGATTCCCTTCTGCAAATTCGACGATCTTGTCACGATTTTTAAAATTCAATTGCATCGCCTCGATCACGATCGGCTTCTTGCGGTAATGGAGTGCCATCTACTGGCCTTCCTTGGTCTCATTCAGGCATCTAGCTTTTAACCAGTAACCGAGCTCATTGATGTATACGGAATCGCTTGGTACGTCTACTTTTCCAACCGTCATTTCATGTGGGAAGGCAAAACCCGATCCAACATTAAGGATCTGGTCTTTCTTTCCGTCACGGGCATCCACTTCATCCACGTCTTTTGACGGGATCCAACCACCGGCCACGGAGTTATAGACCATCTGATTGGCCACATCAATTTTCTCGACCAACATACCGATAGAGCGTACCTTGCTTCCAACTGTCAAGATCTGATCAGGCAAGTTACCTTGTACTTGGTTGGTAGTTGGCTTAGATCCGGCCATCATGGCTTTGACGTCTTTCACGATCTGAGGCATACGGGCATGGATCCAAGGGCCTGGACATGAAGTGGCCGCAAACATTCTGTGCTCCGTAAAAGTTGCATTAGGCGTACCGTCATAGCTTGGTGTGATACCGTAGCGTCGACAGATATCGGCACATAGCTCGATAAGCTTAGTATATGCTGCGTTTGAAATTGACCATGTGGATAGATTGTTATCGGCTACTTCGATAGTGATTGCACGTTGGTCGTTCCAGTTGCTCGAGCTTGTCCATGCTCGACAGTTTTCATCTACGTAGCATCCGACACGGCCGTCTGAGCCAATGCCGTAGTTGCTCGATGCTTGACGTGCAGTATTTTGGAAGACCGCACCGCACTGCTCGATGGATAAATTGCCAGCCATGTGATGGATGGTAACCTTGCTTACCTTGCAGACACGTTGACCGCTGTGATTTGGGGATAGGATGATCTTGTTAGTTAGACTGCTATGCATACTACTTACCTTCTTTCTTTTCTGCTTCTTTATTGTTAGAAAGTTCTTCTTTTGCTTCGTTGCTTAATTTTTCAAATTCGTCTTTTTCAACCATGTTATTACCCTTCTTTCTCTTCTAATTTGGTGATTCTTCCGCATGCACTGTCTAGATCTTCCTCGATCTTTTCCAAACGGAAGTCGTGCTCGATCTGTTTTTTGGTCATTTTTTCGATATCTGATTTCATGCTTTTGAGATCAAGTCTTGTTTCGCTCGAATCCCGACAAAGTGCATCTAATTTGAGATTTGCTTTGACAACACCTTCTGCGTCTTGCTTACTATTGTTTCTGATCATGACCACGACGTTTATGATCAAGACGACAAAGGCGGCCAAAGAAAACAAGAACTCGAAGGTCATGCCATCCTTAGGAGTGATCATCTTCCACCTCAGGCAAGCCGCCAAGGCTTGTAAGCAGTGATACCAGTCCGGCCAATAAACTTGCTGATAGCACCACTTTCCAGTCCACGGCCTCGATCATAGTACTAGCTCCAATGGTACCAACTGCCGTTTGACATACTGTCTTTACGGCACGGATAAGTGCCGCATCCCACCACTTTTTTGATTGTAATTTGTTCATGCTATCCCTCCTTGGCGCCGTTCACGATCTCATCCATCTCGGTCTGAGTAAGTCGTCCGGCCTTGACAAGCATGCGGAGCATACGAAGCGTCCAGTATTTTGGATAGTATAGTTTAGCCATCTGATATACGGTCATACTAGGCACCTTCTTCCGTGGTCGAGTCTACACCGGACATGGCTTTTAAAAAGTCGATATCCGCTTTCATCTGTCCGATATCGATATTAAGAGCCATGATCTGATTTAAGATCTCGTCCTGTTTGTCTTGCTTCTTTTCTTCTTCTTTTGCTTTCGCTTCGGCCTCGGCTTGCGCCTTGGTATAAGCGTCGTATTGGGCCTGATCAAAGGCTACGTGGAGCTTGCCTTCTGTATCATAGGTAGCCTTATATCCCTCGATCTTGTCAAAATAAAAAGCATCATCGTCAAGTGATGCTTCGTTGTTGGTTGCACTTGTATAGGTAGTCGATACGGCCTGTACGTGGCCTGTATCGTCCTTATTTATATAGATAGTTGTAGACATATGATTTCCTTTCTATTTAGTGTATTCTGCGATGATCATAAGCCATCTGGACGACTGTGCACTCCAGGTGTCGTTACCCATATATATAAAGCCGTTATTAGCTGATGAGTACTCGATACCTGATCCCTTACCCGAACCTCCGACACGCGTAAAGGGTATGTGCCCGCCATCTGATCCGCAAAGACAAGCGTAGATTCTTGTGATCTCGCTAAAGCTTGATCTTGCGAAGCTTTGTACTACGGCGCCATTAGATAGCGCTTTATTGGTCACCTTAAAAACGCGTCTGTATATCGGCTTTCCATCCACCCATGTGGACCCGGTCTTGGTTTCTGCGTATGAGTAAGTCATATCTTTGTCAGTCACTAGATTGTAGGCGGTCGACTGTGTCTTGGTCTTTAGCACGCTAGCACCACCTTTCTGCGAGGCGCCAGCCAATTAAAGATCTTAGCCAGTGACCCCCCCCGATTTACTCCAACGATTCTTGTAATTTTTCCGCCGGCATTTGATTTTGAATCTATCCAGTCACATACATTTGCGGTCAAGGTCTTCCCACTAGAGCTTAATTTGACCGCGATGTATCTATAGTCCGCCACGGCGCCGGTCGTATACCAAGCGCCGTTATAGTACTTGGCAATCACAACATTGTTAACTTTTGATCCGCTACCATACAAATATAAAATCAAGTAGTCAAAGGTAGTTGGATCAACTGTACAAGTGATTGTGTGGTTGTACCCTTCCGATGTACTGGCGCCGATCACCGTCTCTTTGATGTCTTTCTGCTCCACCAGATTGTGGATCATGCTATTCATTTTTGCAATTATCATTAAGATTCCTCCTCGAAGATCATTACCGTAGTTTCTCCGGCCAGTACCGATTGCTTCCACTTTTGCAGAGCGTCCACTTGGCCCATGTACGAGTTGATCGACTTGCCTCCGACCTTTACCGTCTGCTTGCCTATCCACAGTACCGGTGTCGTCGGTGGCAGTACGATGGTACGTGTCTCCGACTGGCCGAAAGCGTCCTTGATCGTTACCGTGAAGTGGAAGCTTGATTGATATGGAACATTGGATACCGATTGGCTTATCGTCCATGCTGTTC
The DNA here is from genome assembly GCA_050942825.1 of Bacillota bacterium. Lineage (GTDB taxonomy): Bacteria > Bacillota > Dehalobacteriia > UBA4068 > UBA4068 > CAYRML01. The sequence goes on along the minus strand of JBMNOA010000101.1, from coordinate 95 downwards.
CGGATATCGTCGGTACGGTTGCCGATACCGAAGCATCGTCCGTGATCGTATATGTTATTGTATTGGCTTTGGTTCCTATCTTTCCGTTCCAGTAT
>JBMNOA010000100.1:0-3662 GCA_050942825.1 Bacillota bacterium | reverse complement strand
ATGAGCAAAATCATGGGTATACAGTAAACAAGTTTATGAGTAAGCGATAGCAACGGGTTTACAGTATTTCCGATGCCAGAGTTTTGCATATACACCAAGGGTATGGTTCCTGTTGCAAGATGGTATCCTGCAGCTAAACCAATGGCATTACCTTCGTTAGCTGCAATGACATGCCTGTCTTTTGACCAAGAGTCTTCTATGTGTAGACAAAAATCATTTAGCAGGGTATCAGGAACCCCTGTAATAAACTCAATACCTGAATCATGTAGTTTGTTAGAAAATGATGCAATATCTATCATGTTGTATCTTTATAAATGTTCGAATAAATTACTAAATTCCCTTTCAATATTCCAGACTTTATCAATGATATTATCAGAAGTAATTTGTGATTTCCCTGAAAAGTTTAAAAGGCTCTGAAATTTCTCTTGTATTTCAATGTCCGTCATTGGATTCTCAGGCTCACCTTTAGGATAATCTACTCTTTCTGTTAAAATCACATTATTCCCAAAATCAATTTCCACTATAGCCACTCTTTTATCAGGGACAAGTGCAGAAAGTTCATTGTCAGCTTCAATAAATATCTTGTTAGTTAAAGATATAATTTTTGAGTCGCTTATATTTTCAGTTGTAAAAACATTTATATCTGCACTGCCTTTTATTAGAGCAACTGCAACTGAGAATGGTATACTCATTTTTGCCGAATAGGGATTTGAGACACTTTTTGTATCGTGTTTTCCAATAACTCCTTTATATGTTTTAATGGAGATTCTCTTAATCTCATTTACATTAAATTGAACAGAATTTTTAATTTTCAAAGCCGCTTCAATAGAAGGGTGAGCATGTCTGCAAGCAGCATATGGTTTGACATAAACTTTGTTGATCAATAGAGTTTCATGGTTAAAACAATCAAAAAAACGATTATCGTGCGACATCATGGCTAAAAAACCTGTGTCACCACTCAACACATCTTCAGGACCGGCAAAATTGCTACCTGCTGTAATTGCAGCCATTAGACCATTAAGGGCTGCATTTCCTGCATTATATGGCTTTAACTCCGAGCCATCCTCTATCACTTTTAAAGATCCAGAAGCTGTGATAGCTGCTGCTGAAAATGTGTCTTTTAGCTGATTTCTACTAAAGCCAAGTAATGTTGCCACTCCTACGGCTGCACCAATGGATCCACAAGTTGCTGTAGGATGGAATCCCATGTTATAATGTGATGGTTGTATAGCACTTGATAATAGTATTGCAGTTTCATAAGCAATGACAACTGCATTTATAAAAACATTTGCACACACCTTCTCTTTCTCAGCAATTGGTAAAAGTGCAGAAAAAATTGGAGAACCAGGATGAATCGCACCATAACGTGATCCATCATCAAGTTCCGAAACATGTGAATTAAGACCATTAACTAATGTTGCCGTGTAGATGTCTGTCTTTTTATTTAAACCTACAGCTGTTATATAATTTGTTTGATTATTAGAAAAATTAAGTATGTTATTTACTTTCTGATCCAATAATTTGGTGCCGGCGAAAGTTACCCCCAGATAGTCTAATAAACATCTCTTTACCTGATGAATAATATCATCAGAGAGAGATGAGTTTTTCAACTCTAAAAGATAGTCTATTAGTTTATCTGTCTTATTGTACATGACGTAATTATATTTAAAAAAATTCAAAATACTCGGGACTCTCACACTTAGCCTCTGTCCAGGCTTGGTCAAGAGCATCTACAATTTGCTGTGGCAACTCAACTTTATGGCAAGCCGCCATATTTTGTTCGAGTTGTATCATTGAAGATGCACCTACAATAATACCATCGTTTTTACCACAATCCAATAAACTATGATTGCCCAACCACCTGTAAGCAGCTTCAACTGGTGCTATATTGTATTCCTTGCATTTATTGGTTACAATATTTACTGCATCAAAATATGTTTTTTTCCAATATCTTTTCCGATAGCTTTGAAGTCTTGCAAACCTGCCTTGCTGGGGTTGTTCGTCAAAACTCATGTGCTTAGCGGTGAGCATTCCTCCTGCTAACGGGTTATAGGCATAGAAGCGCATATTTAATTGTCTAAGAGCCGGTATAAGCTCAGGTTCTACATTTCTGCTTAACGCATTATACCTTCCTTGATACACTGAGGGGCAAAGCCACCCATTTCTTTTACATTTATGCCAAATATCCACTACCATCCATGCCGGGAAATTACTCAAGCCAAATTCTTTGAACTTGCCTTCCTCATATAAGGTATTCATTGATTTTAAAGCATCTTCTACAGGAGTAACCGCATCAGGAAAGTGAAAATATAAAATATCAACTTTGTCTGACCCAAGTCGTTTAAGAGACTCGGAAAACTGTAAATTAACAGCTGTACCATCGAGTTTACCTGTAATACGGGGATGAACTTTTGTTGCAATGGAAAAATCCTTGGTGGTTAAGTTCGATAAAACTGAACCTAGTATCATTTCCGTATCGCCATTATTATAAACATAGGCAGCATCAAGCTCTTTGTTTCCACTGGTCAAGAACTGTTTTACCATTTTCAGGCTGTCTTCCTCACTAACCTGTGGTCCAAAATTCATTGTCCCTAATATCAGTTTTATCTTGTTTTCCATTTTGAAGTAATAAATCAATTCTTATTTTCCCGATATAAGCTTTAGGAAAGAGAGTTCATTTTCCACAACCCCATAGGCTTTAGCCCGGTAATTGATTTTTTTTGCCCAACTGCGGTGAGGGTTTATTTCATTCATTTTGTTTGCATTTTTACTTTTTACAACCCCTCCCGTCGTGTTTAAAATCTGCAAAGCATCTTCATATTCCTCACTCGTGACAGTCTGCATTGCGTTTACAAAACGTGCATGAGATGGATGAATTATTGTTTTCCCAATAAATCCATTTGCTTTATCAATGATTACTTCACGTAACAATCCATCAATAGCTTCATCGATAATCGGTGTACGGTTTATTAATGATTTGTGAATATCTTTATTGATTACATTGTCGATATTGTGTTCCTTGTCGGCCAGGAAATACTCCCAAACCGGAGCTGAAACCGAATACTCATCTTCTGCTCTTGAAAAGAAATTGAGTATATCCGCAAGGCAGTCTCTGACGGAAAAAATATCATAGATTGAATAATTGATCCCTCTCCTTACACCAAACAAAGATGAAAAATCAGTCCCCCCAACCCTGATGTTTAAAATAATATCTTTATATGGGTCCAAAATGTTTTTTAAATTTGCCAATTCCGTAATCCTGGTTTCAAGGTAGGCAATTTCTTTGCCTTCCAATATCGGCATCCCATAAAGAGTTGTTTCAAGCTTATTTGCAGTAAAATCAAGTACTTTAAGGTAATGCCCGGCATTCTTGCTATTGAATTTGGGAAACACAAAACCGGATAAAACTTTGGCTTGTTTGGCCGATAGTCTTTTTATGAAATTTTCAAATTGTAGCAGATTTCTGACTCTTAAAAAAATAAGTGGGATATCATTCAAGGAAATCACCCCGCTGTCAATGGCATCTGCCATTTTTTCAAGATGATTGAGCACATTTAATTCAGCATTTTCAACATCCTGTTCCTGAATCGCATCCTCAAAACACATCACCATTGACGTTATTTCATTCAGCTTCTTTTCCAACAGCTTATTCAGGATATTTT
>JBMNOA010000099.1:0-3728 GCA_050942825.1 Bacillota bacterium | reverse complement strand
AAATATAGAATAAAGAAATCATCTGCAGGTAGGATACCGCACTCTGGAGGGCAACACCCGAAGTCATCAATCCACAAAGAGGTGAAGCAAATACATACATGATAGCACTACAAACAAGCCCCAGTGCCATCATGGAATGGAAACTGTTTTTATAATAGTTTTGGGCATCATCCATTTTCTTGGCGCCAAACGATTGGGCAATGAAAACAGACGTGGCAGCACATCCACTATCGCCAAACGAATTCGCAAAACCTTCGATTCGTGTGGCCGCCGTAAATCCTGCAATGGTCATAGCCCCTTGTCCATTGACGATGCCTTGGACCATTAGCTTACCAATATATAAGCTCGATTGATGCAAGGCCGTTACACTGGCCATGGATAGGATCAAATACAACATCTTTCGATCAAAGATACAATCTTTGCGGGTAAACATCAACCAAGAGAAACGATGTTTGATGGTCCATAGACTTAGGATAGCCGATACACATTGGGATAAAGCAGTGGCGAAAGCGGCACCAAAGATACCTTGTTTCCAATAGGCAACCAAGAATAAATCCAAACCCGTATTGGCCAATACACTGATCATTAAAATGATCAATACCGTTTTCGAATGACCAATGCTTCGCATTAGAGCGCTACAAATATTGTATAAATACGTAGCTGGCAAAGCGATGAAGATCACGATCAGATAGGTTTTTGTCAAGGGAACCAAATGAGTCGGAACATCAATCAAAGAAAGGATCATTGGTAAACCAACAATACCGAAGATGGCTAAAAGGACAGAAGCCAATGTGCCAAAAACAAGGGATTGAAAGAAAATACGATGAAAGGTATCCATATCTTTTTTTCCATAACTTTGTGAGAAGAGCACCGAAATACCGGTACAAGCTCCAATCAAAAGAAAGAAAAAAAGATTCATTACAGAGGAGGCAACACCGACAGCTGCAAAATTCAGTGCATTGGTAAAGCGACTGATAATGATGCTGTCGATGGTGTTGTAAAGTTGTTGAAGTATATTGCTGCCAATCAGAGGCAACATTAATAACCATAGGTTTTTCGCATATTTATTTTTCATACGTACATGCTATAATGAAAAGAGTATTGATACAAACGAAAATAAGTTAAATTAGTTTTGATTATTATTCAAAAGGTAAGATATGGAAAAAGATAAATTACGCATTTTACTTCAAGTTCTTGAAGATCAGAGTTTTTCAGCAACCGCACAAAAATTAGGCTATACACCCTCTGGCATCAGTCGAGCCATCACTGCATTAGAAGATACCTTTGGTTTTCCCTTATTGATTCGCAAAGCCAATGGTGTCAAACCAACGGCAGCTTGTCTGGCTTTATTGCCTGAAATACATGAGATCTTACATCATGAGGATCTGCTATTTCAAAAAGCTCAAGAAATCAATGGCTTATCCATTGGTAGTATTACGATTGGTACAGCATATAGTCGTTTTTGTGGACCTCTACAAAAACGCATTCAATCCTTCCAACAAACTTATCCAGGAATCACCTTTCATATAACAAGTGGTTTCAGTAATGATCTTTGTGATCAATTGTTGGCCCATACTTTGGATTTTATTTTGATTGGCAAGCGCTTAGGTCAGTGGCAATGGCATCCCATCAAAGAAAGTCCAATGATGGCTTGGGTTCCTGCTCATTTTGATTTAGCCAATCAGCATACAATTCCTATACAATCCTTTGCACAAGAACCCTATATTGAAATCTATGCCAGTACCGATACCGATAATAAACGCATATTAAAACAAAATCACGTACAACCCAATATACAAATGCATGCCACCGATTCCTATACCGCCTTTGCGATGGTCGAAGCCGGATTCGGTATGGTCTTAAATGAAGAAGAAAATTGTGTCTTTCAAAGTCCCAATGTGAAGATCCTTCCGGTGACACCCACCCAAACAATTGAAATTGGGATTGCGTATTTAGATGATTTGACCCCAGCAGCAAAACGCTTTTTACCTGTGTTAAAAGAAATGGTGGATGTATTATGAAATTCAACACCAAACGTACCATCTTGATTGGTCTCGCTTTTTTTTCTATTTGTGCCTTCTGGCAATTTTATGACAATGAAATTCCCAAGATCTTAAAAAATACCTTTGGCATGAAAGAAACCATGACGGGTTTTATCATGTCTTTGGATAATATTTTGGCGCTTTTTCTCTTGCCGCTTTTTGGCCGATGGTCGGATAAAACCAATACAAAGATTGGAAAACGTATGCCATTCATTCTAGTGGGAACCTTCCTTGCCTGTGGTTTATTGATCCTTTTAGGTCATATCACAAAACTAGGCCCTTTTATTTTCTGTTTATTATTGTTGTTGGTGGCGATGGGTATCTATCGATCACCCGCTGTATCTTTAATGGCGGATTTGACCCCAGCACCCCTTCGTTCTCAAGGCAATGCTATCATCAATTTAATGGGTGCTTTGGGATGTATTTGTACGCTGATTTTGATCAAAGTGCTCTTAAAAAATGATCAATATCTACCATTGATCTATGCCTTAGTGATATTGATGTTGGCTAGTATCCTTTTGCTTTTTAAAACGGTTCCTGAAAAAAAGCTCGAAGATGAGATGGGAACTCCATCTCAAACGGAAGAAGAAAAAGCCATCGAAGCTTCCAAAGGTAAGAAGATGCCCAAAGCTGTACAACACTCTTTACTAGCCATCTTGTTGGCTGTCTTCTTTTGGTATTGTGCGTATAATGCCGTAACGACAGCTTTTTCGCGCTATGTGGAACAAGTCTGGCAGCTTCAAAACGGTGCCTATGCCGATTGTTTGATGGTTGGAACCGTGGCCGCTGTTGTATCGTATTTGCCAGTCGGACATGTATCCCAGAAAATCGGACGTAAAAAAACAATCTTATTCGGAATTGGCTGTATGATCCTGGCCTATGGTCTGGTTTGTTTTGTGAATCAATATACAACCATGATATCGATTCTCTTTGCACTAGTTGGTATTGGGTGGGCCTCCATCAATGTGAACAGTTATCCGATGGTCGTAGAGATGAGTCAGGTTGGTGATATTGGTATGTTTACGGGTTTGTATTATACCTTTTCTATGGCTGCTCAAGTCTTTACACCGATTGCCAGTGGATTTTTACTCGAACACGTAGGCTATCAAACCTTATTTCCGTATGCTGCATTCTTTATGATACTTGCAGGCATCACAATGCTTCGTGTGCATCATGGTGACATAGAAAAAAAGAACAGCTGAACTGTTCCTTACATTAAATTCTGTTTTGCTTCTTTTAGAAGCTTACACAATGCATCCACATCTTTGGCTTGGGTAGCCCAGCTCGTCGCAATCCGCACAATACTATGCGTTTCATCGGCTTTTTCCCAGAAACTCAAATCAACGTTTTCGGATAATCGATCCAATAGAGGTTGATCCACATAGAAGAAAATTGGATTGGTGACGGTTTCTAAATACAATGGATACCCATTTTCTTTTAATGTCTGCGTAATCTTTTGGGCATATTGAATCGCTGTATCTCCAATATGCATATACAAATTATCTTTAAACAATTCATCGAATTGAATACCTAACAGTCTACCTTTCGCTAGCAATGCTCCATTTTGTTTCATGATCGTGAAAAAATGAGGAATCAAATGCGGATTGGGCATGACAACAGCTTCCCCAATCAATGCACCGCACTTGGTACCACCAATATAGAAAATATCGCAAAGCTGCGCTAGTT
>JBMNOA010000098.1:0-3763 GCA_050942825.1 Bacillota bacterium | reverse complement strand
TCTGCAAAACAAACATGAGCGAGTGTACCGGCGCTGTACCTGAGCCGGAAGAGCCGGTCGAGGGCGAGGAAACCGAGGTGCCCGAAGAGCCGGAAAACGCTTCCCCGAACATTGCCCTGATCATCGGTATCATCGCGCTGGTCGGCATCGGCGGTGGTGCATATTACTACTTCAAGTTCGTGCGCGGCAAGAAGCAGAAGGACGAGGATCTGGATTTCTTCGATGACGAGGGTTATGAGGAAGAGCCGTATATCAACGAGGACGAAGAGCCTGTCATTGCAGATGATGAGGATGACGAGGCTGAAACCAGAGAAACGGAGGAAACGATTTGATCTTAGTGATTGCGGAAAAACCAAGTGTTGGAGCCGCTATCGGGAAGGTGCTGGGCGCTTCCTCCCGTAAGGACGGTTATCTCGAAGGAAACAACTACATTGTCTCATGGTGCGTTGGTCATCTTGTGGGGCTTGCGGACGCAAGCTCCTACGATGAGCGCTTTGCCAAGTGGCGGTACAGCGATCTCCCCATTGTCCCGGAGGAATGGTTGTTTGAAGTCCCGAAGGACAAGCAGAAGCAGTTCAAGGTGCTGCGTGACCTTATGCGTGATAAGCGTGTGACCGAGCTTGTCTGCGCCACCGATGCAGGACGCGAGGGCGAGCTGATTTTCCGGTTGGTCTACAAGAAAGCCGGTTGCACGAAGCCTTTCAAGCGCCTGTGGATCAGCTCGTTGGAAGACAGCGCAATCCGAGAGGGCTTTGCCCATCTGCGAGACAGCGGCGACTATGACCGGCTCTACGAAGCCGCGCTTGCCCGTTCCAAGGCAGATTGGATTGTCGGCATCAACGGTACAAGGCTGTTCTCGACACTCTATCATAAAAAGCTGGTGGTCGGGCGCGTCCAAACGCCTACGCTGGCAATGCTGGTGGAGCGTGAAGGCAAAATCTCCACCTTCCACAAGGAGAAATACTTCAATGTCCATATCGGTAAAGACAACCTGACGGCGGACCTGGAAAAGGTCAAAACCGAAGACGAGGCGAAGGCGATTGCGGCGGCTTGCGATAAAAAGCAAGCCGTCGTTTCTTCTCTCAAGAAGGAGACAAAGACCGTCAACCCGCCGAAGCTCTATGATCTGACCACTTTGCAGCGGGAAGCCAACCGTTACTACGGCTTTACCGCCCAGCAGACGCTCGATCTGGTGCAGTCCCTCTATGAGAAAAAGATGTTGACCTATCCCCGGACGGACAGCCAGTTCATCACCGAGGACATGGAGGGCACTGCCCGTCAGGTGATCGGCATTGTCTGCCGTAAGCTGCCGCTCTTTGAAGGCATCGCCCATGAGCCGGACATCGGGCGAATTACCAACAACGCCAAAGTCACTGACCATCACGCTATCATCCCCACCGCCCAGCTTGAAAAGCAGGATCTCGCCGAGCTGCCGGAGTCGGAGCAGAAAATCATCCGGCTTGTCGCCATGCGTCTTCTGTGCGCTACCGGTGAGAAGCACACTTACGATGAGACTTCGGTCACGCTCACCTGTGAGGGCTATGAGTTCAAGGCAAAGGGCAAAACGGTTGTGCAGGATGGATGGAAAGCAGTTGAGCGCCGCTTCAAGGAAACACTCAAGAGCAAGGAAAAGGATGAGCCGGAGCGCTCGCTGCCTACCCTGAATGAGAATGATATTTTCTCTTCTGTTTCGGCCAGCGTAACCGAGCACTATACATCCCCGCCGAAGCCCTACACCGAAGACTCCCTCCTGTCTGCGATGGAGACTGCGGGAAACGCTGAGTTCGACGATGATACTGAGAAGAAAGGGCTTGGCACTCCCGCCACCCGCGCCGGTATTATCGAAAAGCTGGTCAAAGGCGGCTTTGTTGAGCGCAAGGGCAAATCCCTTGTGCCGACAAAGGACGGTAACAATCTCGTGTGCGTCTTGCCGGAGCAGATCACTTCTCCCTCCATGACGGCGGAATGGGAAAATACTCTGATGCAGATCGAGCGTGGCAATGCGGATGCGGACAAGTTCCTTTCCGGCATTGTGGGGATGACCTCCGAGTTGGTCAAAGCCTATCCATTCCTCTCTGACGCCGAGGCAAACCGCTTCGATACCGGCAGAGAGTCCATCGGGAAGTGTCCGCGCTGCGGCTCGCCGGTCTATGTGGGAAAGGGAAATTACTATTGCTCCAACAGGGAATGTTCCTTCTGTATGTGGGAGGACAATAAGTTCTTTACGAGCAAGAAAAAGAAGCTGACCAAGAAGATCGCCGCCGAACTGCTGGACAAGGGTTGGTGCAGAGTGACCGGGCTTTATACGCCGAAACGCCCGCAGCTTTATGACGCGGTGATCCGGTTAGACGATACCGGCGGCAAGTATGTCAGCTTCAAGATGGAGTTTGACCGATGACGCGCCCGCGATACATTGCCTCATGCAGCGGAGGCAAGGACAGCGTAGCAACCATTCTCCTTGCTGCGGAGAAAAACGAGCCGTTGGATGAGGTCATTTACAGTGAGGTGATGTTCGATCAGGAGATCAGTGGAGAAGTCCCGGAGCATCGGGACTTTATCCACCAAAAGCTCAAACCGTTCGTTGAAAATGAACTCGGATGCAAATTCACGGTTCTGCGAAGTGACAAAACTTACGATGATGTGTTCCATCACATTATCACAAGAGGACCTTATGAAGGGCTGCTCCGAGGTTTTGTCTGGCCGGGAAAGTGCGCGGTAAATCGGGACTGTAAAATGCCTCCACTCCGCAAGTACCACAAGGCTCAACCTGATGACACCCGCAGCTATGTAGGTATTGCATTGGACGAGCCAAAGCGTCTTGCCAGACTGAATAAGGAGAAGGACATCAGCCTTCTTGCAAAGTATGGCATGACGGAAGCGGATGCTTGGCGGCTGTGCGAGAAATACGATATGCTCTCGCCCTGTTACCAACATTCCAAACGCAACGGTTGTTGGTTCTGCCCGAACGCATCAACTTCTGAGCTTTCCCACATGGTCAACCGTCACCCAGACTTATTTGAGAAGTTGATTGAATGGGAACATACAGATAATTTGTATCATCGCAGATTGACCAGAACGGAAACTCCGTCTGAGATCAAAGCCCGTCTTTCGGGCAAATCTCAGCCGGAGTTTTCTATTTCAAATCAGTAAGATTGGAGGTTAGAAATGGCTGAAAACAAAAACGCCCAGCAAGTCCGGGAAATTACCGATAAGCTGGAACAGGGACTCAAGGAGCTGTTTGAATCCGAACGCTTCAAAGAGTATCTGAAAACGATGTCCAAGTTCTACAACTACTCGTTTAACAATACGCTTCTCATCGCCATGCAGAAGCCGGATGCAACGCTGATCGCCGGTTACACGGCATGGCAGCGCAACTTCGACCGCCATGTGATGAAGGGCGAAAAGGGCATCAAAATCCTTGCTCCTGCGCCCTACAAGGTGCAGGAAGAGCGGGAAAAACTCGACCCGGCAACGCAGAAGCCCGTTCTCGACAAGGACGGCAAGCCGGTCACTGAGACGGTTGAAGTGACCCGCCCCGCCTTCAAGGTGGTGAGCGTCTTCGATGTGTCCCAGACGGACGGCAAAGCGCTTCCCGATATTGCCGTAGACGAGCTGACAGGCAGCGTGGAAAACTACGCCGCCTTTTTTGATGCTCTCAAAGAGCTGTCTCCGGCCCCCATTGCCTTTGAAAACATCACCGATGGCGCAAAAGGCTACTTCTCTCATGTAGAAAACCGCATTGCCATTCAGGAGGGCATGAGCG
>JBMNOA010000097.1:0-3791 GCA_050942825.1 Bacillota bacterium | reverse complement strand
TATTTACAGCGCCAGTACAATGTAGGGATGATGTATGGTATGAGTGGATGGCAGAGATTAAGGAGGTAGAATAATGGATAAAGACAATATAAACCCTATCCATTATCGGCAAGGCGAAATCGAATGTATAGACGCTATCAAGGCAAGTATGCCTATTGGGCAGTACAAGGGCTACCTCAAAGGCAATATCATTAAGTATATATGGCGGTATGAGGAGAAGGGCAGTGTTGAGGATTTAAGGAAGGCCGAGTGGTACATAAAAAGGCTGATTAAGGAGGTAAAGGAATGAGTAGATTTTACTATATGACGGAGGTAGCTAATGGCTAGATTACTTATAATAGCAATAGCCCTAATTATCCTGCTTATGCCTATTCCCTCTTGTGCAGCCGAGCGATATCAGCCGATAAAAGAGAATATAACAGCGTCAGATATTAACACAGTCGCAAGGTTGGTATGGCTGGAGGCTAGAGGCGAGAGCGACGAGGGGCAGAGGGCTGTTGTTGAGGTTGTGTTCAACAGGGTAATGCATAGCAGTTTTTCTGATAGCATTAGCCAAATGGTATATGCCAAGAATCAATTCAGCCCTGCCAAGAGAATACCAACCACAACGGCCACGAGCAAGGAATATCGCAATGTGTACCATGTACTGTGGACGAGTCAGCGTATATTGCCTGCTGATGTAGTTTATTTCAGTATGGGGGCGCAAAATCCGAGAGTATATACAAAAATTGGTTGTCATGTGTTTTGTAGGATAGGAGGCTGAAAATGAGAGGAATAATATATATGCCTGTAAGGGAGCCAGGAGCGAATCCCAGACCTTTTGACCCTAGTTTACTAGGTGTAGGTAGAAAAATAGATGTGCCGATATATCCTTGCTATACACGCAAAATGACGGAAGAAGAATGGAATAAGTACGGGCCTGCTAATAAGAGATAGGGAATTTTTAGAAAAGAGGAGGGGTTGGTCATAAAAAAATCAAAGCTAAAACAATACATAAATCTGGTGAGAGAGATCGACCGCTTAGAAGCAGAAAAAATGCAAATACTCGCAAAACTTCAAGCCCCGCCCTTGCCTGAAAAGCTATTATGCGGTAAAGGGCAAGTATCTGACCCTGTTGGGAACGCAGCAGTTAAACTTGTTAAGATAAGCAATATGATCGATACCCAGCTGGACAAGCTTATAGATCTCAGGCAAGAAATTGAGCAGGCTATAGCTAACCTGGAACCCTCAGAGAGGCATTTAATGAGATTAAGATATATAGACGGCAAAAGGTGGGAGGAAATTGCAGTAGAGATGCACTACTCGATACAGCATGTTTGGCGGCTGCATGGAATTATTTTGAAAAAGATGAGAGATTATGAGAGTACTGAATATGCTAAAATAGTATTGTAAGAAAATGCCAAAAAGCAACCTCCTTTCTATAAATTTTATAAAAGACAATCTACCTTTGGGAGTGGGTAGGTTGTCTTTTGTTTGTGGGCGGTATATACGTCAAAATATTTAGTCGGGGCGGGGACTGCTGACGTATTAAAAAAAAGAGCCGCTCATAGCGGCTCCTAGTGGTTATCTGATATTAAGGTGTTGCTTTAAGCCTTCCTGCAAAATCTGAGAGAAATTAACGCCTGCTTCTTCTGCAAGTGTTTTTAGGTAGCGTGGAATAGTAACATTAGTTCGGACTGCGGCCATATCTGTCTTTTTACGGTAATCATCAAAATCAATATCAACCCATGAGATAAGCTTATTATCTTTATGAGGTGGTTCAACGGTAGATGGTTCGGGAATCTTGCGGCCTGCATCTTGTTCACAAATTCCCCAAATACCGATAGCATCACGAGCCATATAAATGGCCTCTGCGAGGTCTTTACCTTGTGTATTTATATCAAGGTCGGGGACGGTAACAACATAACCGTCTTTTGTTTGTTCAAGAATGATTGGATATACTTTTATCATTTTTATTCACTCCTTATGATTTAGGCCAGGCCTTTATTTCAGGCCTCGCCTCTTAATTATTTTCTTTGCTAGTATATCATTGATTTCTGTTTGTCGGGAGATTGGTTCGTTTGCGGTTCCGTTTGTATAGGTATCATGATTACCACCTAGCCGCAACAACCACCACCCATTTTTTTCTAATAATTTAATCAAATCTTTACGTTTCATTATTTCCACCTCTTGACTATATTATACACACTAATACGCATAATGTCAAGGGGTTTTGATAAAAAATAAATTAATTTTAAGGTTAGAATAGCAAGTTAGGGTTACATTTAAATTACGAGGTGGTGAGAATTTGAACTGGAAACAAGAAGCAGAAAAGCTAAAATTTGATAAAGGTCTTAGTTGGACAGAGGTAGCCAGAAAACTATCTCATTATTTTCCTGATCTAGATGAAAAACAGGTTTGGGAAAAAGTTAGAACAGCTTTGAGAAGAAGCAAAAGATACGAAACAAAAGGCAAGATAACCTTTGAGGATAAAAAAGAGCCAACTATAGAAGATATAGACGAATACTATAACCAGCTAAAAAGAATGAATAAAGTAATCATGCAACTGGAAAGCAAGCAGACGGTTGCTAATATTAGTATAGATGATACTAAACCAATAGGTTTAGCATTTTGGGGCGATTGGCATTTGGGCGCAAAAGGTGTTGATTATGAACAGCATGATATAGACACAGAACTTATTGCTAAAACAGATGGACTTTATGTAATCGGCATGGGCGATTATAAAGATAATGCCAATGCTTTTGTACATCCTGCCAGTACATACGAAGATATAGCTACAACGGATATGCAAGATAAAATTGTCCAGCGGATATTTGATAGAACTGCAGATAAACACATTGTTACGATAAGAGGCTGTCATGATGATTGGGACAAGCGTAATAGTAATAAAGACTTTGTTCAATCACTTTGTGATATAACCGGCGCTGTCAATTTATGGCATGGTGGAATTATCAATTTAACAGTAGGCCAGGAGGAATATCGAATAGGGGCCAGACACAAATACAAAAATGAAAGTGGCTTGAATACCACAAATACACAAAGAAACTTTATTAATGAATTTGGTCATTGTGATATAGTTGCTGTGGCACATAAGCATTTTGCAGAATTACAGCACACCAGAAGAATGGGAGAAGAAACAATATATCTCAGATCCGGTACATATAAGCAGTACGATGAGTTTGGACAAAAGCTAGCGGGATATGAAGGTGCGTATGGTGTGCCAGTGGTGATACTAATGCCGGATAGGCATGAAATGATACCAGTTAGAAATTTAGAGTTGGCAGCAGAATTTTTAGATAAGTTAAGATAAAAAGGTGGTGAAAACATGGGCAGGCCACGAAAAATAAAATCAGTAAAACAGCTTGAAGAACTATGGGAAGCATATAAAGAGTATTGCGATAATCAATCAGTGCTTACTCATGGTTTCAGCTCAAAAAATAGTGAGTTTGTTAGCAAAGAACTCAAACGGTCAATTACCTACACCATAGAGGGTTTTTGTGTTTTTGCGAATATTTCAAGGCAAGCGTTTTACGAATATTATGGTGAGGATGAAAGATTTATTGACACGGTCACGCGCATGAAAGAAGAATGCGAGGTAGACGCCCGTAAGAAATTTGAATTGCAAATAATTCCTTCTCAGTTGGCCGGGCTTTGGATGTCAAACTATGGCTATACGACAAAAACAGATAATAACGTAACGGGCGCTCTGCCAGTCATCATATCGGGAGAGGATAAGCTTGAAGAATAGAGAGGTATATTTACCCAATATCGTTGGTAAAGGCTATAAAGAT
>JBMNOA010000096.1:0-3796 GCA_050942825.1 Bacillota bacterium | reverse complement strand
TAAAATCTGGATTATATGCTTTTACCGGTGGAATGGGTGGAGAATACGATGTCTATTACATGCCTACTATTTATACAGTAGCAAATCCATATTTGAATTTTAGTAAGAATTTGAAAATCAATGAGGATTGCATTGTTATCCCGTCCGACAGTATGTATTATGGACTTTTACCCATGTTCCAGAAGTACTCTACCGCGTTAACAGAAAATGAGCTATCAATGAACATTGCTACAATAGTATTGCGTCTGCAAGCACTTATCAGTGCCTCCGATGATAATACCAAAAAGTCCGCAGAGAAGTACTTAAATGATATTGTAGCTGGCAAGCTTGGAGTTATCGCAGAAAATCAATTTATGGATAATTGTCTAAAAGTCACACCGTATGCCACGACAGGTGCGCACACTACAATTCAGAACATTATTGAACTAGAGCAGTATTTACGCGCGACATGGTATAATGATCTTGGATTAAACGCGAATTATAATATGAAACGTGAATCGATCAATAGTAACGAATCACAATTAAACAATGATGCATTGCTCCCGCTTGTCGATAATATGTTGAAATGTCGGCAGGATGGATTTGATAAGGTAAATAAGAAATATGGAACAAATATCACAGTAGAACTAAATTCTAGTTGGGAATCCAATGCAGAATCCATTCTGAATCCGGATGATGGAACCACAGAACCAAAACAGGGAGGTAAGGGAGACGATGGGAGAGTACAAGACACTGAATGACGTTTATTCTAATTGGTTAATGTCCGGAATTTTTTCTGATCTACAGAATTTTGATGTGCCATGGAAAGATAAAAATATTAATCACGATTTAGATATCGCATACCATGGCAATCACTCCGGAGACAAAATTGTATCAGTATTAATTGATAAGTTACTGAGTGATGACGGCACTATATCGCAGGAGAATCGTAATAAAATTGCATCCGCTCTTTTTGCGGTGTACGGCGAAAACTGGATTAAGTTGTGGAATACCACCGTGCAGGAATATAATCTGTTAGATAATACAGATGCTTATATTACGGAAACAACCAACACGGAACAGAACACGAATAGCAGTAACAACGGAACGGACAGCGGGACGGTAACCCATAAGCAAACCGGAACGGATACTACAAAAGGGACAGGGACCGTTTCCCATACAACAACCGGAGACGATACTACAGAGCAAACCGGGACAGTAACGACAGGCGGACAGTCTACCGAAAGTAGTACCGATGCAAGTTCTATTTACGGGTTTAATTCTAGTTCTGCATCGGATGCCAATTCGCAATCCCGCAATGGTACTATAGATGCAAATCAGACGGAAACGCGAGATACTACCGATAAAGTCACACACAACACGACAGACACTGAAACACGGGATACTACCGACACAATAGCGCACGACACGACAAACACGGAAACGCGAGATCTGAAAACAGGGCAGACGGGATCCGAAAAAGTAACAGGAACTATCACACACGAAACACACAGACACGGAAATATTGGAGTTACCACAAATCAGCAAATGTTGGAGGAGGAAAGAAAATTATGGAACTGGTATTTTTATACTTATATTTTTTCTGATATTGACAAGTTTCTTACCATTAGTGTATATTAAGGTGCAGATAAAGTAACTATTGCATAAAAGGAGGAATCCAAAATGGAAGTAAAACAGATTTACGAACTTATGAACGCAGTCACAAATGAGGTTCTTGGGAAAGGGGATCTTGTTACTGAGGATCTGTCTAATGTCGTTGATATCGGGACGGAAATTATCAACGCTAACGCGGTAGATAATTATGTGCGTTCCCTGGTGGACCACATCGGCAAGGTAGTTTTTGTAAACCGTCCGTATAGCGGTTCCGTTCCGTCTGTGTTAATGGATGGTTGGGAGTATGGCAGCATTTGCGAAAAAATCAGTGCTGACATGCCTGAGGCGACCGAAAATGAAACATGGGATCTGAAAGACGGTACATCTTATGATCCGAATATTTTCTATCAGCCAAAGGTCAGCGCAAAGTTTTTTAACAAGCGCGTTACTTTTGAGGTTCCGATGTCGTTTACCGAACGGCAGGTAAAGGAAAGTTTTAGCAGTGCCGCACAACTCAATGGATTTATCAGTATGCTTTACAATGAAATTGACAAGTCCATGACCGTCAAGATTGACGCGCTTGTCATGCGTACAATCAATAACATGATTGGGGAAACTCTTAACGCGGATTTTGCGGGCGGCGTTTATAGCGGCGGTTCCGGGGTGAAAGCGGTTAATCTGCTCTATCTCTACAATCAGCGTTATGGAACGACTCTCACGGCGGCGAATGCTATCACCGAACCCGATTTTATTCGGTTCGCGTCCTATGAAATGGGCGTGTATATGTCCCGAATGTCCAAAATTTCCTCCTTGTTCAATATCGGGGGAAAGGACAGATTCACCCCCGCCGACATGCTCCACGTGGTTATGCTTGCCGATTTCAAAAAGGCGGCGAACGTGTTCTTACAGTCCGACGTATTCCATGACAGTTTCACCGAACTGCCGAACGCGGACGTTGTGCCCTATTGGCAGGGTTCCGGGAAAGGGTACGATTTCGCGGATATTTCGGCGGTAAAAATCAAGACGGCAAGCGGCGCGACGATTGACGCGGGCGGTATTATCGGCGTAATGTTTGACCGGGATGCTCTCGGCGTTACCAACCTCGACCGCCGTGTTACCACCAACTACAACCCGAAAGCTGAATTTTACAATAACTGGTATAAGTTCGACGCGGGATATTTCAACGACACGAATGAAAACTTTGTTGTTTTCTTTGTTGCCTAATTCCGGTTGACCGGAAATCGCCGAGGGCGTGGGTTCGCTTGCGTCCCCGGTTTACTAAAATATGAAAGGAATAGCAATATGGCGGGATTTTTAGGCATTTGCACAATTCCCTATAATGGCGGCAAATTTGCAATTCCGTTATTTTCTGTTAGCGGTTCGGGGGACGCTTTTGATTATGATAGCGGTTACACGCAAGAGGGTTCATTAGTTTGTTGTAGAAAAGACAATGTTTATTCAAGTATGGGAATGAATACCCAACTTGAAAACGGGCAATATTTACGCCCTATAGAAGACTACAACAACGGTTGGGGTATTTATAACGGCACTTCTGGTCCAGGTACTGTATTCGGGTTATCGTATGCGGGTAACGGTTTTTGCCCTGGTGCGCTCGGAATTGACGGTAACGGCAATTATTATATTTGGCGAACCGCGATTTATCAATCAAACGTTCCAAATTTTTATGATTATGAATTGTCCGAACCAACGGACGGTAAAGCGGGTTACTATGTTTTAACGCGCAAATCGTCCGGGCAGTTAGTTTTTAACGTACGAATAACCGATACCGCACTTATTGATTTTCTTAACAATAATTTAGAGCCGTTTATAACCGACCCTTATGAACAGGGCGGGGAAAGCGGAACAGGCGGGGGAACCGGAAATTTTGACGAAACCGGGGACGATATTGACAGACCCGGTTTGCCTACCCTTTCAGCGGTTGACACGGGTTTTATAACTTTGTTCAATCCCTCGGCGGGTGAATTGCGGAACCTTGCTAATTATATGTGGGGGGATTTGTTCGACCTTGACACATGGAAAAAGATTTTTGCCGACCCTATGGACGCTATTTTAGGTTTATCCATTGTCCCGGTTGCGGTTCCGAACGGCGGTTCACGGACGGTTACGGTTGGAAACATTTCAACGGGCGTTTCTATGAATACGGCGGCAGCACAATATGTTTCTGTTGATTGCGGAACGTTAA
>JBMNOA010000031.1:0-20689 GCA_050942825.1 Bacillota bacterium | reverse complement strand
TAAAAAGGTTATCATATATTTTAAATTCGCAGAGCTAATTAATAAAATATGAATGTTTATTAGATGTTTACAATAAATTTGTTTAGAAAATCCCCTTAAATGTGGATTAGCCAGTATCATATGTGATCTTATTTACAATAATTAGGTTCCTAGGTCTCAAGAATAGAGAAAAAGGCTATTCAGAAATTGACCAAGGAATTAGAAAAAAGCAAATCCGCCCACTAAAACGACGTGATTCTGGGAAATGGAGAAAATATGTCTGAAATCTTATTAAATATCCACCGAGGCTCGGTAGTAGAAAATATCATCCGCGGCGATCTGGTTGTTACCGATCAGAACGGCCGCACTATAGCGTGTTGTGGCCAAACAGATAAATTGGCTTATATGCGCAGTGCAGCTAAGCCTATACAAGCCTTGGTGGGCCTTGACGCGGGCATTGTAGAGGCCTATGACATCACAGAAGAGGAATTGGCTGTTTTTTGCGCTTCTCATAACGGTGAGTCTTTTCATGTTGCTGCAGTACGTTCTGTCCTGCATAAAATCGGCCTCACCGAGCATGATCTGCGTTGTGGGGCGGATTATTCCTATAACTCTAAGATTAAAGCAGAGATGATAAAAAAAGGCCTCAAAAAAAGCACCCTATTTAATAATTGCTCCGGTAAACACACCCTTATGCTGGCAGTTTGTCAGAAAAAAGGTTGGAGTATCGAGGATTATTATTTACCCGATCATCCCTTGCAGCAATCAATACTGGCTAAGATCGCTTATTATACCGGAGTAGACAAGCAGCAAATCACCATAGGAGTGGACGGCTGCGGCGTGCCGGTCTTTGCCATGCCGCTAGTTAATATGGCGATGGCTTATGCCAAGCTGGCCAATCCCGCTCAGATGTGCCTCCAAGAGGCGGCGGCTGCAAAAAAAATTGTCAAGGCTATGACCTCATATCCGCATATGATAGCAGGTACGGGAGAATTCTGCACTGCTTTGATGACAGCTACCCAAGGCCGTATCATCGGCAAAAAAGGCTCGGACGGTATCTATTGCAGCGCTTGCCTCGGCGGGCCGGCCATAGCCGTCAAAATAGAGGATGGTAATATGAGGGCATTATATCCTGTGATGATGAGTATATATAAGCAATTAGAATTGCTGAGTAAAAATGAGCAGGAAGCTCTGGCACCTTTTGCCGCCTGGGATAATATAAATTGCCGCGGCCAAAAGGTCGGCGGGGCCGAGACTGTCTTTCGGCTGGAAAAATATTTTTAAATGGTATTAGGAGAACAAATGTTTAAATTTAGAAGATTCACACCTCAATTATGTTTGGAAAGTATCTATGAAATCCCATTGCCCCATTTAAAGCATCTAGGAATTAGGGGTCTGATTTTTGATCTTGATAATACCATCACCAAGCATGATTGCCGGGAGATACCCCTTACTGCTTTGGAATGGTTCAGATCTTTAAAATCCATGGGGTTTAAAGCCTGTCTTTTGTCCAATAACAGCGGCGTGCGCGTGGAAGATGCTGCTCAAAAATTGGGTATAGATTTTGTCCCTCGGGCTAGAAAACCCAGTAGGAGGGGGTTTTATCGTGCCTTCGAAGTTATGGGCACGGGCCCGAGAGAGACGGCTATGATTGGCGATCAATTGTTTACTGATATTTGGGGGGGTAACCGTGTCGGTATTTTAACGATTTTAGTCAAACCTATCGATGTCTGTGAATTATGGAGTACCCGCAATATTTCCCGGCGTGGTGAAAAGGCTATTTGGCGTTTTGTCAAACGCAATATGGGCGATCAACCATCCGACATCGCTAAGATATATGCCAAAAACAAGCAGACGGGGATATGATTCTGAAATATATCATCAGAATCAGCCAATCTCTTTTTGATGCTTGTTTTTTTGTGCAATCTATAATATCATATGAAGCGTATGCAAGCTTGTTTATTCTATGACTCATATATAAGAAATTGATGAAAGCGGGGGCAACAAATTGGATCCGAGGGTTTATAAAGACTGGGAGATCGCCGAAGCAGCGGAAAAAACTATGATGACTCCTAGTCAGTGGCAAGAAAAGCTTGGTTTGCGAGATGAAGAAGTTCTTAATTACGGTAAAGTTGCAAAATTAAATTATGCGGCAATAATGAAGCGTTTGGCCGATCGGCCTAATGGTAAATATATAGAAGTTACAGCCATAACTCCCACTCCTTTAGGTGAGGGTAAATCAACCACCTCTCTGGGGCTGATTCAAGGCTTGGGTAAATTAGGTTTGAATGCAGGCGGCTGTTTTCGTCAGCCTTCCGGCGGTCCTACCATGAATGTAAAAGGTACGGCCGCAGGCGGCGGTAATTCACTTTTAGTCCCTATGACGGAATTTTCTCTGGGCTTGACAGGCGATATCAATGATATTGCCAATGCCCATAATTTGGCAATGGTGG
The DNA here is from genome assembly GCA_050942825.1 of Bacillota bacterium. Classification (GTDB taxonomy): domain Bacteria; phylum Bacillota; class Dehalobacteriia; order UBA4068; family UBA4068; genus CAYRML01. The sequence goes on along the minus strand of JBMNOA010000031.1, from coordinate 18,257 downwards.
CTCTAAATGCGCGTATGCAGCATGAATATAATTATGATGATAAGACTCTGGCGGCAAAAAATCTGCGGCGTCTGGATATTGATGCCAAAAGAGTGGAAATCGGCTGGGTCATGGATTTTTCCGCGCAATGCCTACGTGAGATCATAATCGGTTTGGGCGGTAAGCAAGATGGCTTTACCATGAAATCCCGTTTTGATATCACAGCTAGCTCCGAGCTGATGGCTATTTTAGCTATTGCTACTGATTTAGCTGATCTGCGTCAGCGTATCGGAAAGATGATTTTAGCTTATGATAAAAAAGGCCGGCCCGTTACTGCTGCTGATCTGGAAGTTGACGGCGCTATGGCTGCCTGGATGCGTAATACCATCAATCCAACACTTTGTTCTACTTCGGAGGGACAACCATGCCTGATCCATGCCGGTCCTTTTGCCAATATCGCTATCGGACAATCTTCTATTATTGCCGATAAACTGGCCTTGAAGATGTTTGATTATAATGTTACGGAAAGTGGCTTTGGGGCTGATATCGGTTTTGAAAAATTTGTGGATGTCAAATGCCGCTTAAGTGGTTTGATTCCTGACGTTAGTGTTTTGGTGGCTACCATTAGAGCTTTAAAAATGCATGGCGGAGGTTCCCGGGTGGCGCCCGGCAATCCTCTGCCTGCCGAATACAGGGAAAATAACCCTCAACTGGTAGAGGCCGGTTTACCTAATCTTTTGCACCATCTCAAGGTGATCCAGAGGACAGGCATTCATCCCATTGTCTGCCTTAACAGTTTTGCCAGCGATACGCCCGAAGAAGTGGCTGTGGTGAAGAAAGCAGTCGAGGCTATGGGAGTGCGTTTTGCTGTTTCCGAGTCTTGGCTCAAAGGCGGCGAAGGAGCTTTGGAATTGGCGCTTATGGTCAAAGAGGCTTGCGATGAGCCGCATGATTTCCGGCCGCTTTATGAACATGATTTGTCCTTTGTGGAAAAAGTAGAAATAGTAGCTAAAGAAGTCTATGGAGCCAGCAGTGTCAACTGGCTCAATGGTGCAGAAAGAAAGATTACTGCCATAGATAAAGACCCCGCCTTCAAGGATTTTAATCTGATGATGGTAAAAACGCAATTGAGCCTGAGCCATGACCCCAATTTGAAGGGTGTGCCTCAAGGTTGGCGTCTGCCTGTAAGCGATGTCTTGATCTATGGAGGAGCCAGGTTTATCTGTCCTGTAACGGGCGATATTAGATTGATGCCCGGGACAGCCTCCGACCCGGCTTATCGCAAGATCGATATTGATACCCAAACGGGAAAAGTCAAAGGTTTATTCTAATAAAAAGAGGTGCAACTGATGCCTGAAAAAGAAATAATGGAGCAAAGCTGTCGGCAATTTATGTCACTTTTATCCAGCAAAGAACCTGTACCAGGTGGTGGCGGAGCTGCCGCTTTCGGTGGTGCTTTGGGTATGGGTTTGGCTAATATGGTGGCCAGCCTGACCGTTGGTAAGAAAAAATATGCCGCTTTCGATGAGGAAATGCAGCAGCTATTGCAACAAGGCTTGGCACTGCAGGAGCGTTTATTGGCTTTGGTTAAGGCCGATGCGGAGGCTTTTGCACCTCTGGCCGCAGCTTATGGATTGGCTGCCGCTAGCGAAGAAGAAAAGGCCCATAAGGCCATTGTTTTGAGCGAAGCCTCTAAAGCCGCTACTCAAGTACCTTTGGAAATAGCGGAAAAAACTTATCAGGCTATGCTTTTGACTAGGCGCATTGCTAATATCGGCAGCCGTTTAGCCATCTCTGATGCCGGTTGTGCCATCCTTTTTTTACATGCTGCTTTAGGCGCGGCCAGATTAAATATATTGATCAATTTGCCTTTGATCACTGATGATGATTTCGCTGAGCACGTACGAGAAAGGCTGCAATTTATTTTAGGCGAAGGCGCATCATTGGTCAAAGAAACTATGAGCATAGTAGAAGAAAAATTATAAAGTGACAAAAGGGACGATCCATCGTTCCTTTTTGTCGTTTGCCAAAAGATATGCTGATACGATATAATGCAAATAGGAAAAAATACGAGTAGGTGTCTGTATGATGATAGAAAAGTGCCTTATTATTGAGAACCGGCAATTATTTCCTCATTTTTATCAAATGGATTTAGAGGCCCAGCACATTGCCTCTAAAGCGTTGCCGGGCCAATTTATCATGGTCAAAACGGGCCAAAATTATGATCCCTTTTTGAAAAGACCGATGTGCATCAGTCTTATTGATCAAGAGCGGGGCCGCATCAGCTATATTTATCAAGTCAAGGGCAGAGGTACTGCCCTGTTGTCAGAAATAGTGGCTGGCGCTGCGCTGGAAATAAGCGGTCCCATCGGCAATGGCTGGCACATTGATGGGGCTTCTGAAAAAGTGCTTTTAGTGGGCGGGGGAGTAGGCATCACGCCTTTGCTGCCTTTAGCCGAGTGCTTGCATGCTCGTCATATAAAAAGCCATATCTTGCTGGGAGCGGCCCACAAGGGGCAGCTTTTTGGTTATGATCGGCTTCGCTACTTGGGTAATCTCCAAGTAACCACTGAGGACGGCAGTCAGGGGCAACAAGGCAATGTGACGATGCTTTTGCCGCCAAAGCCAGCTTTTGATATGGTGTATTGTTGCGGGCCGCGGGCTTTGATGGCAGCTGTGGCCGCTTGGGCACACCAATATGATCTGCCTTGTCAGGTCTCGCTGGAGGAGCGTATGGGCTGTGGCATCGGCACCTGCATGGGTTGTGTCTGTATGACAAAAGCGGCCGATGAGAAGCTTAGCTATAAACGAATTTGCTGTGACGGGCCTGTATTTGATAGCCGGGAGGTGTTTTTTTAATGGCTGATCTACGAGTAAAGATAGCCGGGATAGATTTTAAAAATCCCGTTTTAACGGCCTCCGGCACTTTTGGCTATGGCCGGGAATTTGCTGAGCTTTATGATCTTTCTCTGTTAGGTGGTATCGTTGTCAAAGGTACTACTATTGAGCCCCGAGAGGGCAACCTACCTCCTCGCATAGCGGAAACTCCCGCCGGCATGTTAAATAGCGTGGGTCTGCAAAATCCCGGAGTGGACAAGGTCATCAAAGATGAGCTACCTTGGCTGGCACAATATAATACCCGAGTCATTGTCAATATTTCCGGCCATGATCTGCCAAGCTATTGTGCCGTAGCACAAAAATTAGCTGATAACCCTCATATCTCCGCTTTGGAGGTCAATATATCCTGTCCTAATGTCAAATGTGGCGGCATGGCTTTTGGCACAGATCCACAGATGGCTGCACAAATCACCAAAGCTCTGCGTGAAATCAGCACAGTGCCTCTGATCGTGAAGCTTTCTCCCAATGTGACGGATATAGTCTCCATTGCACAGGCGGTGGAGGAGGCCGGAGCCGATGCAGTTTCCTTGATTAATACGCTTTTGGGCATGGCCATAGATATCAAAACCAGACGCCCGATTATTGCTAATGTGGTAGGTGGCCTTTCCGGCCCCGCTGTCAAGCCGGTGGCTCTGCGTATGGTGTGGCAGGTAGCCCGGGCCGTCAAGATCCCTGTAATCGGCATTGGTGGCATTATGAACAGTGAGGATGCTCTGCAATTCTTATTGGCGGGCGCTAGTGCTGTTCAGATTGGTTCGGCTAATTTTTATGATCCTTTCGCTGCGCCAAAGGTAGTAGCAGGTGTCAAAGAATGGTTGGATGAGCAGGGGGTGGCCGATATCAAAAAAATTATCGGCGCATTGATAGTATAAAAAAATGAGCCTGAGGGCTCATTTTTTGCTTAAAAACAATGGCTATTCCTGGAATAAATTATTGCCTTGGGTATCTATAACGACTACAGCCGGCAATTCCTTGATTTCTAGGCAGCAAATGGCTTCTGTCCCCAGCTCCGGCCAGGCAATAAGGTCTTTTTTTGTGACTTTTTGTGCTAGGAGCGCCGCCGCGCCGCCAAAAGTGGCGAAATAGACAGCACCGTGTTGGCGGCAGGCTGCGGCTACCTTAGCATCATGCTGTCCTTTGCCCAGCATACCGCGCAATCCATGAGCAATCAGCGTAGGAGCGTAAGCATCCATTCTGGCTGATGTGGTAGGTCCGATAGAGCCGATGATTTTCCCCGGAGGTGTCGGTGCGGGGCCCGCATAATAGATCATGGCTCCTCTTAGGTCAAAAGGCAGTTCTTCTCCTGCTGCTAACATTTGTGTCAGCCTTTTATGGGCTGCGTCACGCGCTGTATATACAATGCCCGACAAAAAAACTTTTTGGCCGCATACCAGTTCGGATAGGGTGTTATCCTGTAAAGAGACAGGGTAAGTAATGATTTTATATTTTTCGGTCATCTGGTATCCTCCTTAAAGAACAACACTGTGATGGCGGGCTACATGGCAATTGAGATTGACAGCTACGGGCAAACATGCGATATGGCAAGGATAGGTTTCGATGGCCACAGCTAAGGCACCTGTTGTGCCGCCAAAACCCAGAGGCCCGATATTCATGTTGTTGATTTCGGTCAAGATTTCCTGTTCCAGTTGGGCCAGCTCTGATTGATGATGGGCTTGATTCAGAGGTCGCAGGAGAGCCGTTTTGGCTAAAAGGGCCGATTTTTCCAGATTGCCGCCAATGCCTATGCCCACGACCAGTGGGGGACAGGGGTTAGCGCCGGCCTTTTTGACTGTTTGCAGCACGAAATCCTTGACACCTTGTCGGCCGGCGGAGGGCTTGAGCATGGCCACAGCGGACATATTCTCCGCGCCGCCGCCTTTGGGGGCCAAAGTTATTTTGAGATTGCTACCGGCCACCAGCTTGATATGCAAGATGGCCGGGGTATTATCATTAGTATTTTGTCTTAACAGCGGGTCATTAAGCATAGATTTGCGCAAGTATCCTTCGCTATAACCTTTGGCTATGCCCTGATTGATGGCATCTTCTAATAAACCGCCTTCTATATGGACATCTTGTCCCAACTCTACAAAAACCACCGCCATGCCCGTATCTTGGCAAAGCGGCAATTTTTCCCTGGCTGCGATCTCTTGATTGAGCAGCAAATCCGCCAGTATCTCCCGTCCCAGTTCAGAGGTTTCATGGACTTGTGATTTTTTTAAAGCCTCAGTAACGTCCGGTGGTAAATAGCGGTTACTTGCTATAGCCATCTCTGCTACTTTTTCTACTATATTATTAAAGGATATCTTTTTCAGCGTGAGTTCCTCCCTTATTGGTTGCATTACCATAATTATTATAGCAAAAATTGGGGTTTTTGGCTACCATATGACGTACCAGGCCATAAAAAAAGAGCGCTGCGCGCTCTTTTTGGTGGAGATAGATTAGGGTGCCATATTGTCCCAATAATTATTTTCATCTTCATATTGCTTTTTTTTGCAAGGGTACTGAGGATCACCATTGGGGCAGTTATCGGTATCAATGGTTCTTAATCCAGAAAAAATAAGAAAGAAAACTTTTTTAAAATTAACATCCGGGTGTTGTGCCAATAGAAACTTTATGTCGCATTTACTGTTGCAACCTAATAAACTATCGGCGGAATCGTTATTACATGATAGGCATGCCATGCAAAAAACTCCTTTCCAAAGTTTTGTAGTTTGGGCTTGTTTTATAATATGCTTTTTACGGTTTTTTGGTTAATGAATATAAAAAAAACATTGAGATTATCTCAATGTTTTTATATTACAAGCAAATCAGCTCAGTGGGCAGTTTGCTTAAGATGAGATTTTCTTCTTTGCCAATGATCAGAGAGTCCTCTATGCGTACGCCGCCCCAATTGGGTATATAGACGCCAGGCTCTATGGTGACGGCATTATTGGTTTTTAACAAGGAACGGCTGCTTTGATTAAGGTAGGGCGCTTCATGCATATCAAGCCCTATGCCATGACCCAGACCATGGCCGAAATACTGTGCGTAGCCTGCTTTTTCCAATTGTTTTACCGCTTCCAGATGTAATAATTTGCAGACACTGCCTGGCCTGGCCATTTCTTGCATATTGTTTTTTACTTGATGGACTGTCTCATAGACGTTCTTTTGGCGGTAGGAGGGCTTGCCCATCATTAGTGTTCTGGTGCAGTCGGAACAATAGCCTTGATAATTGGCGCCAAAATCTATGATGATGAACTCGCCAGGGATCAGGATTTTTTCGGTGGGGCGGGCATGGCACTGGCTGCCATTGAGACCTGAGGCTACAATAGTGTCAAAAGCGGGGGATTGTGCGCCCAGACAAAGCATATAGTATTCTAAATTAGCGGCCAGGCGTTTTTCTGTGATGCCCGGAACTATATCTGAGAGTAGTTTTTCAAAGGCGGCATCGGCTATGGCGGCGGCCTGTTTCAGATATTCTATCTCCTGTTCGGTTTTGATCATCCTGGAAAGACCGATAAAATCCTCACAAGGAAGTATCTTGATTTTTCCCAGCTCTGCCGATAATTTTTCATATAACCCATAAGTAATATAATCTTTTTCTATGGCTAAATTATCGCAAGAATAGCGGAGACAATAATCTTTGACTATTTTGGTCAGCGGATAATCGGTACTGCGGCGGATAAAATCGAGAGGAAGGCCGTCTGTCTCTTTTTCCGCTTGTTCCAAATTGCGAAAATCTGTAATAAAAGCAGCCTTGTGATGGGTAGGAACTAATAAATAGGCTTCATCCCCGGTATAACCCGTTAGGTATCTGATGTTGGTCCCTCGCGTGATCAACAAAGCGTCAATATTCTCTTCTTGCAGCCTCTGACAGAGAAGCGATATTTTATTGTTCATTTTTTCTTCCCTCTGTATGGATTTAGTCTTGTAAGAAATAATCCATTAACTTGTAGCCATCGGCAAAGTATAATCCCGAAGCTTTGGCCGCTTCCTCATCATAAAGAGCAGGGTTATTGGCTTTTTTGCGGCTGTCATAAATGACAAAGGGGATGGGGTCTATGGTATGAGTACGCCTTACGATCGGTGTGGCATGATCGGGAGTTAGTAGTATTTTGTAGTCTTCATGAGTGGCGTCCAGCGCCATTTTGATAGTTTTCACTACTTCCTCATCGATCTTTTCAATAGATTTGACCTTGAGATCGATATCTCCGTCATGTCCGCATTCATCGGGTGCTTCAACATGTATGAACACAAAGTCGTCGCCTTGCGCCAAAGCTTTTAAAGCCGCCTCCGCTTTGCCCCCGTAATTGGTATCATATTCACCGGTTGCTCCCTCCACCTCGATGGATTTTAGGCCCATGCCGGCAGCCAGGCCTTTGATCAGCGGTACGGCTGTGATGACCGAGCCTTGCAGTTGATGGCGGCCGAAGAAGGAATCGAAGGTCGGTTTTTTGCCTTCTCCCCAAAGCCAGATGCAGTTAGCGGGGCTTTTGCCTGCTGCGATACGCTTTTGATTGACGGGGTGAGCCATCAAGATGTCATAGCTTTTTTTCATCATCTCCAAAACAGTGGGTCCATAAGGACCTTTAGGCAGGTAGGAGGTGATTTTTTGGCCTAATATATCGTGCGGGGGCATCATGGTATAATCATAATCAATGTTTTTCCAGATCATGATATGACGGTAGCTGACTCCCGGATAGAAGCGGCGACCGTCTTTTTCAAAAACCGCCCTGATAGTGTCAAGCAGATCATAAGCTTCTTCGTTGGAGATCTTGCCTGAACTGTGATCGAGTATGGTTTTTTGCTCGAAGGGTTCTTCGGTGGTCAAGGTTACGAGATTGCAGCGAAACACGGTATCTGTTTCATCCAGGGGTATATTGACTCCCAATGCTTCGATGGGAGAACGTCCTGTATAGTATTTTCTGGGATCATATCCCAATACGGAGAGATTGGCAATATCACTACCTGTGGGCAGATCCTCATAGAGCGTACACATCATTCCTGATTGGCCTTGGGCTGCCAATTGGTTCATGTTAGGTTTATTTGCTACCATCAGAGGAGTTTTTCCTCCCAATTCTTTTAATGGATAGTCGCCCATCCCATCGCCTAAAATAACTATATATTTCATAGCTTATCCCTCCTTAACTAAGTTTATATCATGATGATATTAAACCATTTTATCATAAAGAGTAGAGATTTTCAATAAGGGAAAAGAAAAACTCATAAAAGAGGAGCTATAAAGGCAAAATAAACAGGAAAAGCTCTTTCTCTGTCGAAATTTTATTAATATTAATTAATAAGGGAGGAGCTTATGTTAAAGCCCGTTAAAATTCTTTTTTTGATACTGTTAGTGCTCATGCCTATGATGTTTTATGCCTGTATAGCATCGGATGGGCAGCAGGGCCGAGCTGAAACACCGCAGCCAATGCCAATTCCTGCCGCCGAAATCGAATTAGTAGCCGTGGGCGATAATCTCATTCATAATACCGTCTACAAGCAGGCTGCAGCTCGGGCAGGCGGTCAAGGCTATGATTTTATTGATGCTTACCAAAATGTCGTGCCTTTGGTTAAAGACGCTGATGTGGCTTTTATCAATCAAGAAACTCCTCTGGCCTCCGCCGTTTTTGCGCTTTCCGGCTATCCTCGTTTCAATTCTCCCACTGAGGTGGGCGATGCTATCACTGAGATGGGTTTTGATGTCGTCAGCCATGCCAACAATCATATGTTTGATCAAGGGGAGCAGGGGCTTTTAGCAACTTTGGACTATTGGGACCAAAAGGAAAATGTTACGGTCATCGGGGCCTATCGTAATGATGAAGATCTGGCTGATATACGAGTGGTAGAGGCTAATGATATACGTTTGGCCTTCATCGCCTGTACGGAAATGACCAATGGCTTATATTTACCGGATGAAAGCAGCATGAGATATCTGTTGACTGAAGATCTAGACGTAATAAAACAGCAGATAGTACAAGCCAAGCAACTGGCTGATTTGGTGATCGTTTCCGCTCATTGGGGCAATGAAAATACCCATAGTCCCACTGACCGGCAAAAGAGTTTGGCTCAGGAAATGGCTGCCGCGGGAGCCGATATTATTCTGGGGCATCATTCCCATACCTTGCAGCCCATAGAATATATAAGCAGGGAAAACGCCGATCCTACGCTGGTGATCTATTCCTTGGGCAATTTTATTTCTGCGCAGCAAGGGGCAGAAAACATGATCGGCGGTATTTTACGCCTCCAGATCAAAAAGGATTATCAAAATGATAGTAAAACATCTATAATGGCTGTGGATTTTGTGCCCACTATCACGCATTACGCCAGCGGAATGAAGAATATCACCATCTATCCTTTAAACGAATATTCCCAAGAGCAGGCCCAAAATCATGGCGTACGCAAATATGACAGCCGCTTTGATTATGCATATATCCAAGAAGTAGTTGATACTGTCATAGGCGATAAATTTCTGGCCAGCGGTTATTAAAGTTAGAACAAAGCTCTGAGTCATACCAGAGCTTTTATTTTAGACAATTATTAATAAAGAATACCAAAATTCCCTCATTAACTAAAATTTGAGCTCCATTTACAACTTGCATAGTCCTGAATAGATATAAATTAAAAAACTCCCTTTTCAAGGGGTTTTTTCTAATATTTATCTTTTATTTGATATGCAAACTATTTTTGGCGAGAGGGTAATTGATCTATCATCTCGCAATTAAAGAATACCATACTTACTCCAATAGCAAATAATCACGGGGTGATCAGGAGAGGCTTGGTCAAAAACATATCCGTTGATAAACCTGCCGGCGGCTTTGAATTCCTTAAAGTTTTCCGGATCCAGGCTTTCACCGCGGATCCATTTGCCACTCTCAGTCTGGCTAACTTTTTCAGCCAATGAAGTATGCAGGTCAGGAATATTTTTACTTGCGTAAAGCTGCAATCAAAGGTAAAAGATTGTAGTCCAAACATAGTACCGTGGCAATGTGATCATGGGCACCCGCTAGGATAACTTTACCCTGGAGATTGATCACTTCTATTTACGGCCCGATTGGTTTTCGGTGGGCCTAGAGTGAGTGATGAGTATCTTTTTTAAGGAATTACTAAAATACATGAGACGAACAAGAAAGTTATGTTCATACAAATGCATAGACAAAAGTTATTATTACATGCTATAATTAAAAAATTATCCTATCTGAACCTAATAAAGGGGCTGATTAAGCCTAAAATCACCTGCTAAAAAAGTATCGAGTTTTTCTCATTTATATATCAGTGAATTAAATAAGCAGTAAATGTTAATCCTATGCCTGAGGCTATGGTAGAGAAGAAAACATTGGAAGGAAATATCAGCTATATTAAGGTATGGGGTGAGTTTGATGCCGACCTGCAGCAGACCGGTAAAATGCCCTCTACGTTGGACTTGCTTCGTCAGTATGTAAAAGATGCTATAGATGAAAAATCAAAGGGGACCATTCTTGATCTTCGTAACAATTTGGGTGGTCTGGATGAAATGGCCGCGGATATTCTAGGATCTTTTTATTCAGAAAAAACATTCTATGAATATCAAAACGAATATAATCCCAATACAGGTCAGCGTGAAATACTGATGGCTGACACTAAATCTAATGCGCAGGCTTTGTACATATACCCAGCAGAGCATGTTTACAGCGGCAGAATCATAGCTTTGGTAAATACAAAATGCGTCAGTTCCGGTGAAGGGGTAGCAATGGGTATTCGCAATCTTCCAAACGGTGACACTTTAGGTTATTATGGAACGAACGGCTCCTTTGGATTATCCGGTCCCGAAGCTCTCATGCCTGGGGGTCTTACAGTCCGATGGCCGTCGGGACAATCACTTGATGAGAACAAAAAAATTCAATTAGATAGCCGTGATGAGGTTGGTGGGATCAGTCCGTCAATAAGGATTCCAATCACTGCTCAGAATGCTATACGAACTGCTAACGGAGAAGATGTGGAATTAGAAGAAGCGATGCGGATTATAATATCTGAAGGCAACCAATAATAACAGAGAGTTAAGATTAATGGCGGGTAAGTCTTTTATTCAACTGCAGCTTTCGGCAAAGTACATATCACTAGAAATTATATACTTAATCCAATAACAAAAAGAGGAGTGTATTGATTGTGATTAAAGAAAAAAAAGCTCCACCCTCTATGGATGAATGGCTTAGAGAAGCAAAAGCCGATCCTAATGCCCCACAGGTTGGGATGTTCTTAGTCCACAATGGGGTAGTTCGTCAGTCACCTAAGGCTAAAGTTCGCTTTGGAGTGGATGATGGATCTTTGGTAAAAGGCATGCAGTTTGCTTATGATGCTGTAAAAGTTGGTGCAGCGATTGGAGAAACTTTTAAAATGCCAGGGATCTTCTATATTAAAGTCTGGCTAAATGAAGGTTTTCTTGAGGTCGGTGATGACATCATGTATGTTTTAATTGGAGGCGATATCAGACCGCATGTTGTTGATGCCTTGCAATTTCTGGTTGAAAAGATTAAAACCGAATGTGTGACTGAAATTGAACAAAAGATGTAAAGGTCTGTTGTTAACTAATATCAAGTATGATTATATTTATATCCCTTCCAGGTATCAAATATTAAGCTGGCACTTAGTTAAAAAACTAGGTGCCTTTTATGTTAAAAACCTACTTTATGCTGCAGTTCACTATTCATTAAGAATATACTTTATACTTTTTAGTCACAATACTAAAACTTCTTGAATATTATTTATAAAATATAATATAAAATTACGGAGAGGAAAATGGATATAAAAGATCTAAATACAGACCCGACAAATCTTGATGATAAATCAACAGATTTACCGGAGGAGCGAGATACGGAAACTAATCAAGATACTATATATATTAAAGATATTGAATCTACATCGATAAAACACAAAATAAATACTCAAGATTTAGATTTAATTACAGAAATGCAAAATATTGAACAACAGCTTAGTAATCAAAACTATAAAACATACAGAAAATCAAGATATTGGCACCAGCAAAATACAACTCAAGATAGTATACAACAAAAAGCACTTTTACAAGAAGTCATTGGCTCTCTGGCAAGAATCGAAAATATACTAATTAACATGGAAAGTTTACTTAAGAAATTAATATAATAATAATATATAATAAAAACATTCTATAATTAAATATAGAATGTTTTTATTTGCTAGGCAATTTAAATCAAAATTGATATATTGCCTTTTTAATTAATAAAATATTAAATTATTGTGTGGTACTATTACAAGGGCCACCAGGACAAGGACCGATATTTTGTCCTTGAGCAAATTTTTGTTTAACAGTAACATTAGTTGGATAAGGTTTAATAGCTGATACGAGAAGATTTTCATGTTTCCATAATTTATCGATAACTTTATAGTCAATTATCAATACGCAATCATTTCCTTCTACCACAACTCTAACATTTTCTATGATGATCACTTTGCAAGAGCCATCAATAAATGCTAATTCGTTTCTGAAATCATTAAGCCCGGTTTGGTTATTGGGGAAAAAGGTTCCGCTGGGGAATCTAGCAAATTCAAAGTAGAAACATTCAAAAGTATCTTTCGGTGTCAATACTGCAAGGGTTCCTGAACTATATCTTAAAACTACTTGGAATTCCACTTCATTAATGATGCGGTCACAGCCTGTAGCAGGACTCAAACATTCTTCTGCACATAAAACACGCCAGCTTTGAACTACAGGCGGTCCATCAGGTGAAAATCCACCTCGGCAGCCGTTTGTTGTATCGGGTGTACAAGGTACGACAGACCTTAATGTTCTTCTTTCCACACAAATGTCTCTTACATCCTCTACACAAATGTCATGGCATTCACAAGGAGCGGATTCCATTTGGTAGCCAAAAGCATTTCTTTTAGCTTGATTTGTAAAAATAGCACAACATTCACCACAATTGTGGGTTGTTCCTGTACAAGGAATAGGGTGAGCTTCTATTGTCATATTATCTTCTCCTCTGTAGACTTTATTTTCCATTAAATTATCGTTAAGATTTTCTGATTTGACCATATAATCCATTTATTTCTCCCTTCCCATTCATTAATTACTTTGTTACTTTTTTTATCTTAAAGGAGCTATCTCCTTAATACTATTTTATGGTTTGGACTATTAAAAGGTTACTTTCATTAATGAAATAATATCAATGCTATCGGTACAAAATATGTAACATTTTGTTAGAAGTGGCTTCAATAAAAAAGGTCGACATTTTGTCGACCTTTTTTGAGATTATTATTTTATTAACAGTACGAGTTTTCACAATAAATCTGTCAAAAGCTGATCTCTAGTACCAGCTTTATTAGATACAAAAAATTAAATAAGTACCGGAAGGATGCCTAATTTTTTCATATACTTTACGCTTTTTGCATATAAATTTAATTATTATAAACAGTTAAAGGAGATAAAAGATATATGGAAAATAATCAAAAATATGTAGTTTTGTCTCTAGAGTTAAACCTGTTTTTTGGGAGAATAATGAAAGAGCATTCATTTTTTTTAGAGGCAGGTTTTACCCCGGCTGCAATGGCTTATGCAAAAAGGGCAGATCAATTTAAAGCGGAATTTGAAAAGTTATTATTAATGTATGTGGAATTAAGTAATGGGATTGTCAGCCCGGCTGTACTTAATTCTGGAGAGATTGTTACTCAATACACTCTTGATGCAGAGAAAAAAACTCAGCAATATACCGGTATCAGAATCGATCAATCCATTACTACCAAGGAATTGAATCTTAGAGGCAGTACTAATCCTCGTATTACACCGCAATTGGTTAATGAAGTGAAACGGCTCAACAGGAATGCCATAAGACTTGTTGATGGTCTGATTGATTTCAAAGAGCAAATTTTAGCAGAAGTAAGCAAGTGTGAATTGTTTACTACTAATTATCCTACTTTAATTGAACATATTCTTCGCGAAGCCCAGAGATATCGTAATAATTTAACTTATTTAGAGAGTGGGCGATTAATTGATTTCGATAATATAAAGCAGGATAAATTATTCTGGGATCAAATTATGATGGAACATGCTCTTTTTATCAGAGGCCTGTTAGACCCATCCGAAGAGCAATTGATTAAAACAGCTAATGATTTTGCCAATGATTATGAGAATTTATTAGCCAGATTGAGACCGGCAAGGGAAATGGCTATGCCTAATCTGATTAATGAAAATATCAGTCTTACCATGCGTTTAAGAGATTTTAAAACTGCTGGAGTAAAGGGTTTATTGGAATGCAGGATCAAATCTATCATTCTGCCACTATTAGGCGATCATGTATTAAGAGAAGCTAATCATTATTTAAGAATATTGAGAAGATAAATATTATACCAACAAAGCCATTCATGATTATTGTAAGGGGTGAAATTGAACACCCCTTATAATATTTGCTGTTTTCAATAACCAGTTTAATGCCTTAATTTATTTATTTTTGTAAGGAGCAAGCTTTTTCAATATCATCTGGAAAATCATGGAAAGAACAGGTACTATTATTGCTATGGCAATAGCCATGCGTAGACCATACTGTTCAGCTGTTATTGTGAGGCCGGTGGGTGACCGCAAGGCGAAAAAGTCTGATAGCCAGCCCACCAATTGGCCAGTAAAGGCTGTGCCTAAGTCACCTCCGCCTGCCAGCAATGCATAGATTATTACTCCTGTGTAAGGCAAATGGTTTGATGCTACCAGCAGCGTTCCAGTCCACAACATACATGAGAACAAACCGATCAAACCAAAGGCTAAAAATACCAACCAGGCATAAGGTGTCAATGCTAGAATGATATAACAAATGATACAGGCAAAAGAACCGCCAATCATCAGATTGTTTAAATTGATTTTATTTCCGGCTTTAGCAAAGATAATACGGCCTATACCCAACATTATTGCCAGTGAACAAAGACCTCCCACATCACCGACAGCTTTGGCTAACCCAATGCCTTTTTCCAGGTAGGATGAACCCCATTGCACGATCAGTAGTTCGGTGGCTCCGCCGAAGAAAATCGCAAAGAAACTGATAATGAACATAGGATGGCGTATAAGCGATGCTAATTTCATACGCTTATTCTCAGGCGTGATTTCCGGCAAAGGGACTTTGATAAACAAAATACTATTGAAAAGTGGTATTAGCGACCATAAAATCACAATAATAAACCACATCTCATTACCAAAGACATATAGAAATAATGTTGTGAACAATGCTGCAGAGAAGATTCCTCCCGCAAAGCAGGCATGCATAAAAGAGAGATTGGAGCCTTTTCTTTGAGCGGGAATAGTGTTGATGACGGGTGCCAGTATTACTTCATTAAGGCCGATAGCTGCGGAGAAGATCACCGTACTGACTACCAGCAAAGGATAGATAGCATTTGGCGCAATCCAAGGTGTGAGCGCAAAAAGCACTAAACCGATAGTAATGGCCAGCTGCGAGAGGATACAAAAGAAACGATAGCCATATTTATTAACTAAATAGCCAAAACTCATATCAGCCACGAATTGTGCGATGAAATTGACCAGCACCAAAAATCCTAGTTCTGTATAACTAATACCATAAAGGGACTTGAGCGGTACAAATAAAAAAGGAGTAAGATTCATACTTAAACCTTGGGCAAAACTCCCTACATTACAGGATATTCGGGTATGCCTAAAGGTTAAGGTTTTAGGTGACATAGGAAGCACTCCTTTTGATAATAATATTTTTATTCGTATATAGTTGTAACCATTTTTAGTTTATTGTATCACACTGTATTGAGAAATCTTTGTATAAATCTGTACTCTAAGATTTGTTTAGCATAAGCTGGAAGGTATTAAAGTATAGTATAAGAATTAGAATTAGAAGTAATAATTGAATTAAAGAAAATACTATTTTATAATCTATTATGCACATAAAACAAACCCTGACCAAAAACCCCCTGACCCAGGGGTTTTGTATGTTAAGAGGGTTATTAATAAAATATGCCGATATAAAGAAATTGAAGATTGTTACTCAAAATTGAGAGGAGATTTTATATCTTTTATGAATTGAGTTTATAAAATGAGATTATATTACTATTCCGTGTTATGGTATATTAAAAGAGAAAAAATAATTTTATGATTAGCATTTATCTTATACAAATAAACGCCAGAAAAATATAAGGAGGTATGCCGATGATAGGTGCGATTATCGGTGCTATCGTAGGTTCTCGCTTTGAGTTCAATAACTATAAAAGTAAGGATTTTGAGCTATTTACAGATGAATGTCATGTGACAGACGATAGCATAATGACCCTTGCTATTGCCAAGGCAATTATGGAAGCAAAAAAGTAATTGGCGAGCATGAATTGGACAATAATTACTATACAGTAGTGGAAACTATGGCTATAAAGTATTTGCAAAAAATTGGTCGTAAGTATCCTTATTGTGGTTATGGTGAGATGTTTTCACAATGGATCTTCAGTAATAATCCAAAGCCGTACAACAGTTTTGGGAATGGTGCAGCTATGCGCATAAGTCCGGCCGGATTAGTGGCAAAAACAGAAAATGAAGCAAAAAAGCTGTCTAAATCGATTTCTGTAGTAACACATAATCACGATGAAGGTATTAAAGGTGCTCGATCCGTAGCAGTTACAATTTAAATGGCACGATGTGGATTTACCAGGAAGGAAATCGGGGACAAAATAAACAGCAGCTATTATGATTTAAATTTTACAATTAAAGAAATTAGGGATTCATACCAGTTCAACGAAACTTGTCAGGAAACGTGAACCGACAGGTTGGTTGCTTAAACTGAATAGTAAATAGATAAAAACCACTTTTATGGTGGTTTTTTTGTGTAAATAATAGACTTTCTATGATGCTTAAGAAGGAATAATACAAATTGCTTAAGGGTAAATTTTTTGAACTAAATATAAATTAGGAGAATTAGTTAACTAATTAGAAACTATTCAACAGATAAAATAAATAATAATTGTTGGATAGAAAAAATTCTATCCAACAATTATTTTGGGCGTTCTTAATATTATATTATTTTAGTAAAGTAATATTTGTATCAATTATTTCCGGTTCTTTTTTAAATAAAAATTCACCTTTTCTAACTGAACAGCTGACCCCGGCTCTTTCTCTAATTGCACTGAATTCATCTTTAGCATTTAATACAATAAAGTTAGCATTCTTACCTATAGCAATTCCATATTTATCTTCAATATTTAGTGTTTTTGCACCGTTAATAGTAATTAAATCTAATGCATTACTGATTTCCTCAAAAGACATCATTTGACAAATATGAATCCCAAAGTCTAAAATATTCATTAAATTACCATTTCCTAATGGATACCAAGGGTCGGAAATAGAGTCTTGAGCAAAACAAACATTGATACCTTCATCATTTAATTGTTTAACCCGTGTAAGACCTCTTCTTTTGGGATACGTGTCAAATCTGCCTTGTAAATGGATGTTTTCAGTCGGACATGAAATGAAATTTATCTTGGATATTTTAAGAAGCTTCATTAGTTTTGATGCATAAGCATTATTATATGAACCCATAGCACAAGTATGACTTGCTGTTGTATATTTACCTATATCATTGATATAAGCTTCTGCAGCTAATAATTCGACAAAACGTGATTGTTCATCATCTGTTTCATCACAGTGAATATCAATTAATTTATTATATTTGATAGCAAGTTCAACAGTTTTCTTGACTGATTTTTCTCCCATTTCTCTTGTGAATTCGAAGTGAGGTATTGCTCCCACTCCATCCGCACCGATTTGCAACGCTTTTTCTAATAATATATTGCCATCTTTATATGAGTAAATACCTTCTTGTGGGAAGGCAATGATTTGAAGATCAATGACATCTTTCAATTCTTCTTTCAATTCAATAATAGCTTTTAAGCAAACCAGCTGTGGATCTGTCACATCAACATGGGTTCGTATGAATTGTGTTCCATGTAATATCTCTTTTTTTAAGGCAATTCGGGCACGTTTTTTAACATCATCTACGGTCATATTACTTTTTATTTCCGACCATCTTTGGATTCCTTCGAAGAGTGTTCCTGTCTGGTTATTTACACTAAGTGTGTGAGCTGTATATACATAATCTAAATGAATATGTGGATCAACATAGGGAGGTAAAACGAGCTTACCCTCGAGGTCATAAGTTTTTAGATCTGTATATTTTTCACATAGATTAGGAGCGATTTCTTTATAGTCCCCATCTTCTATTAGTAAATCAACTAATTTCCCCCTTCCTTTTAATTTTGCATTTTTAAATATTGTAGTGCTCATCATCCTCGTTTCTCCTTAATTCAACAAGTTGAAATTATAACTTATATTAAGTAAAAAACTCCCTTTAATAAAGGAGTTTTTATTTTATTAATAATATAATTTATGCAGCTGCCTTTTTTCT
>JBMNOA010000059.1:0-7370 GCA_050942825.1 Bacillota bacterium | reverse complement strand
TTCCAATAAGCTTGGACAACACAAAAGCAACCAAAAGGGCTATTATACCAATCACTGCAACCACAAGACAGACATAAGCCATTTGAGTTAACCCTCCTGATATAAAACTTTAAAATTAAAATTTTAATAGGGTAATGATTAGACTAATGGCGAAAAAAGCAACAGCTAAAACAGAAGTTATTTTAGCAAGAAATTCATCCATACCCTTTTTTTTGCCAAAAAAGGTTTCAGAAGCCCCGGCAATAGAGCCGGACAAACCGGCACTTTTACCTGATTGTAATAAAATCACAGCAATCAGGCCTAAACAAATAATAATTTGTAGAACAACCAATAATATATGCACTATCTATACCCCCTATTGATATTCCTCAAAAAATATTTAATAATCTTCAATAGATTTTATAACAAGACTAAGCTATTTTATCATAAATAACAATATAAAACAACATTGCCACAGTTTTTTAGTTGCAAAGATTTTAAACAACATTTTTTGCATACAAAAAAAGGGTCATGACCAAGCGATCATGACCCTTTTTTTTACTTTCTAGGAAGCATTGCGAGCTTCGTCAGGAATAGTGAAAGCTTCTACTGCGTTATAATCAAGATATTCTACCGTCATAACAGTAGAGATATCACCGAAATCAGCAGTCTCTCCTTCTTGTTCGGAAACAGTTTTCATAATATTAGTCATGAATTCGCTCAAATCCAAGGATTGTTTTACCAAAAAGCTGTCATTTTTATCTATCCAAAGTATGGTTGATAGATCACCGGCTGCAGCCAAAGCTTCTTTATCTTGGGCAAACTCTTCTGTATTCAAGCCCATACTTTCAGCACCGCCGAATTGTTCCATGATTTGGGTTAAAGCCTCTGAGGAGATCACAACATTGATTTTATAGCAATCTTTGCCGGCCACAGATTCCTCTCCCAAAATTTCTGCACTGACCAAATTTTTATTATAAAGATCTAATACTGCGGCAGGATCTTGTTGCAGATAGTTTGACAAATCCTCCATGGGGACCTCATTTTTCATCCATTGATCTTGCATATTGGTATATACAGTTAGCCCACTGTCGGTCTGTTCTATATAATTCATAGTTTGCATTGTCTGTTCTTGGCCCATCATAGAAAAATTGATATTGGAATCCATAGACATCAATATCTTCGGTTTGGCTATGTATTTTATATCCGAAAGCATATCCATGTTTACTACGGAGGATTGGTCCATCTTCATAGACATTTTCATATCCATTTTGGCGGCATAGCTCTCAATATTGGCCATAGCCTGGTTGCTGGCATTAAGGATTCCTTCAGGGGAGGAAGGATCAGGGGTGGTGGCACAGCTGGTTAAAGCAATAATAGGTATCAGCAAAACAAGGAGCAAAAACCTTAATTTTTTTAGCATCATTATACCTCTTTTCTTAATTTATTTTCACCTGCAAAAAATCTCTTACAGGTTATAAAAAACATCCTTTCCTCCATAACAGGCAGACATATCAAGCTCTTCCTCTATACGCAGCAATTGGTTATATTTGGCTACTCTGTCCGTCCTGGAAGGAGCACCGGTTTTTATTTGTCCGGCATTAACAGCCACAGAAATATCGGCAATAGAGGTATCCTCCGTTTCGCCGGAGCGGTGAGAAACAACACAGGTAAATCCCGCTCTTTTAGCCATCTCAATCACATCCAGTGTTTCTGTCAAGCTGCCAATTTGATTGACCTTAATGAGGATGGAATTGGCGGCTTTTAGCTCTATACCTTTAGCTAATCTTTCGCAATTAGTAACAAAGAGATCGTCTCCGACTATTTGCACTTTATGACCGATTTTGGCCATTAAAGCTTGCCAGCCTTCCCAGTCGTCTTCTGCGAGACCATCTTCAATAGAAATAATCGGATAACGTTCACACAAATTGGCATAGTAATCAACCATTTCCAGAGAAGTTTTTACAACACCCTCTCCCTCCAGATGATATTTACTATCTTTATATAATTCTGTTGCCGCAGCGTCAATGGCTATGCAGACATCTACTCCCGGCTGGTAACCTGCTTTTTCGATAGCTTCGATAATACAGGTCAAAGCCTCTTCATTGGATTTGAGATTGGGGGCAAAACCGCCTTCATCACCGACTGCTGTGTTGTAATCGCGGGCTTTGAGTACTTTGCGCAGATTATGGAAAACTTCCGCACCCATACGCAGACAATGAGCAAAACTGGCCGCACCGACCGGCATGATCATAAATTCCTGAATATCTACATTGTTATCGGCATGCTTGCCACCGTTTAAAATATTCATCATCGGTACGGGCATTTCTTTGGCATTTACCCCGCCGATATAACGATAAAAGGGAGTTCTTAAATGATTGGCAGCAGCTCTGGCCACAGCCAAAGATACACCCAATATTGCATTGGCACCTAAATACTTTTTATTATCAGTTCCATCAAGCTCCAGCATGATACGGTCTATTTCTGCTTGATCAAAGGGAGAAAGACCGATGATTTGCGGAGCGATAATAGTCATTACATTGGTAACAGCATTAAGGACTCCTTTACCCAAATAACGCTCGCACTCACCATCACGCAATTCTACAGCTTCATAAGCACCTGTAGAAGCTCCCGAGGGAACAGCAGCTCTGCCCATAGTACCATCTTCCAAATATACTTCAACTTCTACCGTAGGATTACCACGAGAATCAAGAATCTCTCTGGCACTGACTTCTGCAATCAAAGACATAAATAATTCCTCCAAGTATTTTTTTTCAGAACCTAAATTCTAATTGATCAAATTGCTGCAGACCGCCGGAAATCAGCGTTTCTCCTGTCATTTCCGCCGGCTGCTTGATATCCATTAATTGTAATATCGTGGGAGCAATATCATCCAGCTCCCCTTCTCTTAATCTCAGATGTTTCAATTTATCATCTACCAGGATAAATGGCACTTTGCTGGTAGTATGCGCGGTCATAGGTTTGCCGTTTTCGGCTAGCATACATTCCACATTGCCATGGTCGGCAGTTACAATCAGCGTACCGCCCACAGCCTTGATGGCCTTTTCCACCTCACCTAAACATTCATCTACTATATTGAGTGCTTTGACGGTGGCGTCAAAACAGCCTGTATGCCCCAACATATCAGGGTTAGCAAAATTCAGTACTATAAGATCATAAATATTGCTGGCTATTCTATCAAGGACAGCCCTAGTAACAGCTAGACAACTCATTTCTGGCTTTAGGTCATAGGTCGGGACATTAGGAGAAGGTATCATGACCCTATCCTCTCCGACCTCCATTCTTTCCACACCGCCGTTAAAGAAAAATGTTACATGGGCATATTTTTCTGTTTCCGCAATACGCAATTGCCGCATACCGTTATGAGCGATAACTTTTCCTAAAGTATTGGCCGGTATTTGCGGCGGATAAGCTATAGGCACTTGTAAAGATTCCTCGTATTTAGTCATACAAACATAATGTACTTGGGGGGAATTTTCCCCTCTGCTAAAAAACTCAAAATTTTTGTTGCAAAAAGATTGAGTAATCTCCCGCGCTCTGTCCGAACGATAATTATAAAAGATCATACTGTCACCTGACTTGATAGCGCCGGGGAAATTACCCTCTTTGTCAATAATGATAGTAGGTTCAATGAATTCGTCTGTCACACCTTTGGCATAAGATGCCTCGATAGCTTCTTTGGCGGAAAGAAATCTCTCGCCCTCTCCGTAAACCATGGCTTTATAGGCCTTGGCAACTCTATCCCAACGCTTATCTCTATCCATGGCATAAAAACGTCCGATAACGCTGGCAATCTGTCCTATGCCAAGTTCGGCCATGAAATTTTCCAGCTTTTCTATATACTTTACGGCAGAAGTGGGGGAGGTATCCCGACCGTCGGTAAAACAATGAACAAAAACCTTCTCCAATCCGTTTAAAGAGGCTAAACGCAAAAGGGCAAAGAGATGACTGATATGGCTATGGATACCACCATCGGAACAAAGGCCGCAAAGATGCAAGGCGGTATTATTCCTTTTAGCTTTTTGCATAGCTGTTAAAAAAACCTCATTGGTAAAAAAATCACCTTCTTGAATGGCGTTGCTGATACGGGTAAATTCCTGATACATTATGCGTCCGGCGCCGATATTCATATGTCCAACTTCACTATCACCCATTTGGCCCTCGGGAAGCCCTACATCGGCACCTGAGGCAGACAATTGAGTATGAGGGTATTTATCCCAAATACGATCAAAATTTTTCACTTCGGCAGAAGATAAGGCGTCTCCGTCTACACCTCTCTTTAGACCCCAGCCATCCAATATTACTAATACCAGCGGTCGCCCGGAAAACTTCATGGATTTCCTCCGTAATAACTTAAATTAAATTTCGGCGGGAAAATCCCGCCCTCAGCAAAAAAACAATTACTTAAATATGATAATTAGCTATGGCGGCAAAACTTTCAGCATGTAAGCTGGCCCCGCCCACTAAGACACCGTCAATATTTTCGCGGGCCATCAAATTGGCTATGTTATCAGGTTTGACACTGCCGCCATAAAGGATACTTATTTTTTGCGCCTGCTTTCCCCAAAGCTCTTTTAATTGGTTGCGGATATAGGCTATAGCTTCTTCAGCATCCTCGGCTGAGGCCACAACTCCAGTCCCGATAGCCCAAACAGGCTCATAAGCGATTAATAGATTATCGTTTGGTTCTATACCCGCCAAGGAAGCAAATAATTGATCATGCAAAACTTCAAAGGTTTCGTCGTTTTCTCTTTGTTGCAGAGTTTCCCCTATACAAACGATAGGATGCATACCATGGGCTAAAGCTGCCTGAGCTTTGCGTGTAATCATCTCCGATCCTTCTTCAAAATATTGCCGACGCTCGGAATGTCCGCAAAGACAATAAGAGCAACCGCTATCTACGGCCTGCAAAGCAGATATTTCACCCGTAAAAGCTCCTTGCTCCTCCCAATGTATATTTTGTATACCTACTTGAATATTGTCTTTAGCTGCACAAACCACTTCCGGCAATAATGTGATAGAAGGGAAAATAACCACAGTGGCCTCTTTATTTTTTAAAAGAGGTACAAATTGCTCCATAAAATCCCTGGCTTCCGATTTGACTTTATACATCTTCCAATTAGCAGCAATAACTACCTTTCGGCAACTGTCATCCAAAAAAAAGCACCTCCAGTTTGATTAAAACACACACTATTTACAGTCCAAAGCGACTACACTGGCCAGCTTCTGACCTTCCAAAAATTTCAGAGAAGCACCACCGCCCGTAGAAATGTGATCAATATGTTCCTCAACTTTGGCCTTATGTATAGCAGCAACAGAATCTCCACCTCCTACAATACTGTAAGCATCGGATCGCGCTATGGCATCTGCTATAGCCAAAGTGCCTTGAGCAAAATCATCTATTTCAAATACACCTAAAGGCCCATTCCACACTATGGTCTTGGCCTTTTTGATGATTTGTTCAAAAGCTTCTCTAGTGGCCGGACCGACATCCAAGGCTTCCCAACCCTCAGGGATGGAATCGACCTCCACAATTTTGGTATTAGCACCCGGGGCTAATTCGTCAGCGGCTACCAGATCTATGGGCAAGAGAATCTTGTCGGCCTCCGGCAATTTCATGAGATTCCTGGCCCAATGCAATTTTGATTCATCAACGATTGATTTTTGCATATGATAATCATCAGCGGCCAAAAATGTATAAGCCATACCGCCGCCGATCAATAATTTATCTACTTTATGCAAAAGACTTTCGATAACTCCTATTTTATCAGAAATCTTTGCTCCACCAATAATAGCCACAAAAGGATGCTGAGGATCTGCTAAGGCCACGCCCAGCCTGGAGAGCTCATGTTCCATCAGAAGTCCGCTTACTGCCGGCAAAAATGCAGCAATACCGGATGTGGAAGCATGAGCCCGGTGAGCTGTTCCAAAAGCGTCATTAACATATATATCTGCTAAGGCAGCTAGTTTTTGAGCAAAATCAGCATCGTTTTGTTCCTCTTCCGCATAAAAACGTACATTTTCCAAAAGCAAGATTTCCCCTTCTTTTAAAGAAGCGGCTAAAGATTTGGCCTCTTCTCCGATACAATCATCGGCAAAAAAGACCTTTTGGGCTAATAATTTATCAAGATATTGCGCTACGGGACAAAGGCTTAAATCGCTATTCTTTTTGCCTTTGGGCCTGCCTAAATGTGATAGGAGAATGATTTTTGCCTTATGCTGTATCAAATATTCTATAGTAGGTAAAGATTGCTTGATCCTGTTATCATTGGTGATGTTCTTATTTTCATCTAAAGGGACATTGAAGTCTACCCGCACTATGACTTTTTTCCCGGTAACATCTATCTCACGGACACTCTTCCTCTCCCAATATTCAGACATTTTATTGCCCCTTTCCCCAGACTATAATTTGGAAGCTACAAAGCATAAAAGATCAACTACACGGCTGCTGTAACCCCATTCATTATCATACCAGCAAATAATTTTGGCCAAATTATCCCCCACAACCATGGTAGAGAGGGCATCAACAATAGAAGAACGTTTGTCACCGTTGAAATCCACAGAAACCAAAGGTAATTCACAATAACCCAAAATACCTTCAAATGCACCTTCTGAGGCTTCTTTTAAGGCAGCATTGATCTCTTCTGCAGTAGCAGTCTTGGTCAATTGCACAGTCAGATCCACCATAGAGACATTAACAGTAGGAACTCTGACAGCAAAACCGTTAAGCTTGCCTTTCATTTCCGGCATGACCAGAGAAATAGCACGGGCTGCACCAGTGGTAGTGGGAATCAAAGACATAGCAGCGGCTCTGGAACGTCTCAGATCTTTATGAGCATTATCGATAATTTTTTGATCATTGGTATAAGAATGGATGGTGGTCATCAGACCCTTTTCGATACCAAAATTTTCATTTAAAACTTTTACAACGGGAGATAAACCATTAGTAGTACAGGAAGCATTGGAAATAATATGATGTTTATTAGTATCATATTGATGCTGATTGATACCCATAACAATAGTGATATCCTCATTTTTCCCCGGGGCAGTCAAGATGACTTTTTTGGCTCCGGCCTTGATATGGGCTACGGCTTTTTGGGCATCATTGAATTTTCCTGAGGCTTCGATCACGATATCCACACCTAAATCTCGCCAGGGCAATTCAGCCGGATCTAATTTATTGAGGCATAAAAAGCCATTTCCATCTACATAGATACGTTCTTCATCATGTGTGACTTCATGAGGCCATGTGCCATGAACAGAATCATATTTTAACAGATGGGCATAAGGTACAACGCCAGATCGGCCATTGATGGCAACTATTTCCACATTAGGGTTATTCCAAGCTGCCCTAAAAACCAAACGACCCA
>JBMNOA010000002.1:0-70176 GCA_050942825.1 Bacillota bacterium | reverse complement strand
AACTGACATTTTCTTTCTCCTTTATATATTTACTTAAAATAAATATTATAACAAAAAAACAATGTGTATTAATGGCCCAGTAAAGCGAGCCGTTGTTACTTTTTCGCTAAGAAAAAGTAAAATCCTTTTATTAAGAAGAATAATATCAAATATTTTTAAGAAAAGCTAATAAAAGGTTTAATTTGGTAAGATCTTACATCTATTAAAAAATTATCACTAATTATTTATTTCGCCAGTTTTCCGTACCGAAATCTCTGATATTATCGGCAATCTCACTGAGGCGGCGCAAACGGTGATTAATGCAGGAGCGTCCCAAACACATCAATTCAGATAATTCAGAAAGGGAACGCTCAGGATTAGACAGGCGTAATTGAGCTACCTCTCGTAGTTGGTAAGGCAACTTATCCAGACCAATATTGTCTGCAATCAGTTTGATATCCTCTGCCTGCTTGAGTCCGGCTTGTATGGTTTTATTCAAGTTAGCAGTCTCGCAATTGACGACACGGTTTACTTGATTACGCATGCTTTTGACTATACGAGTATTTTCAAATTCTAACAAAGATCTGTAAGAACCCATCACATTTAATAGATCCACAATCTGGTCGCTCTCTTTGAGATATATTATATAATGATGCTTTCTACGTGTTATTTTGCCCTTGATAGAAAATTCCATCATTAAATCTCTTATTAAAAAGGCCTGTTTGAGATCATTACAAATAATTTCTAAATGATATTCACTGCCGGGGTCATTGATAGAACCGGCCACTAAAAAAGCGCCTCGCAAATAAGCCCTTTTACAGCAATCTTTTTGTAAAAGCTTGGGATTGAGAGGCCCGGGGAAATCTACCCGCCAAATATCATTTTCATTCATAACACCTACCAGCTCCAGTATTTTATTGATACCTTTTTGCGGTAAAATATGGATGGAATAAACCTGGTTTTTTTTGAGCCTGTTTTTACGATGAATTATCATCTCTGTTTCCAAAGCGAAAAGGTCCTTGCATATAGTAAATATCTTGCGCGCGGCAGCTGCATGTTGCGTGGTCACAGTAAGAGAAATGGCCTGTGATCTGCCAATATTTATATTACCAGCCAAGCGTAGACAAGCAGCAAATTCCGCTTGCCTGCAGCAACGTTTTTGCGAAACGATTCTGGCCAGATCATCTTTTACTGATGTGGCAAAAGACATATTAATACCTCCGATCCTTGTTATTGCCTTTCTATAATATCAGCCTTTTTGATATCACGATGACTTAAGGACGGTTTATATCCGGAAGCAGATAGTTTTTTGGCCAAGGACTGGGCAATGGCAACAGAACGGTGGCGGCCACCTGTACAACCGATAGCAATTGTCAAATGTCTCTTGCCTTCATTTTTGTAATGAGGTAAGAGAAAGTGTAAAAGAGAGATATAGCGGCGGATAAATTTTTTGGTTACATCATAACTCATAACGAAATTATATACTTCCTTATCCTTGCCAGTTAAATTCTTTAGCTCCGACACATAATAAGGATTAGGCAAAAAGCGTACATCCATGACCAGATCCACATCTATAGGCAAGCCATATTTATAGCCAAATGATAATATAGAGATACTCATAGCTTGCTGCTGATCTTCGGCAAAAAGCTCGGTTATCTGACTACCTAAAGCTCTGGCCGTTAGCGAGCTGGTATCTATAACCATATCAGCCAAGCCTTTGAGGGTTTCCAGACGGCGCCTTTCTTCCCTAATGCTGTCTATAATCGTATCATCCACATTGGCTAAAGGATGCTTGCGTCTGGTCTCTTTGAAGCGACGTACCAAAGCCTCGTCCGAGGCATCCAGAAAGAGTACCTGGCAATCAACGAGCTCTCTGATTTTAGCTTCTTTCATGGCAGCCATGACTTCCTCGCTTTGCAGCAAAAACTCCCCGCCCCGAATATCCATGACTAAAGCCACGCGGGAGATAGCCCCCTGAGATAAAATAATGCTTTCAATAAATTTCAAAAAGAGGTTGGGGGGCAAATTATCCACACAAAAGTAACCAACATCCTCCAAAGCTGCCATGACCTGAGATTTTCCCGCTCCACTCATACCCGTAATAATCATTATTTTTATTTTTTCATTTTTGTTTTCCATAATCGGGCTCCTTTTGGTTATAAAACAAACTTTTCAATAGCAGCAGCTAAACCATCTTGGGCACAATCAGAGGTGATATAATCGGCCTTTTCTTTGAGTTGAGCAACGGCATTGCCCATAGCTATTTTGAGCCCCGCCGCTTCAAACAGTCCGATATCATTGTAACTGTCACCGATAGCCATGATCTGCTCTTTTTTAATCTTCATTATGTGAGCCAAAAAGGCCAGGCCCTGGCCTTTGTTAGCTTTGGGATTAATAAAATCCAGATAATGAGGCTTGGACTTGACAATATTGACTTTATGTCCATATCTTTCCCCGCTTTTATGCCAAAATTCAGTCAGATGATCAGCCTCACCTATCAACAGCACCTTATTGACATCAGCGTTAATAAAAGCAGGCAAATCACCCACGGCCTTAGCCGGCACTCCGGCGGAAAGAGCATAATCTGCTACCCGTCTATTGATATATGCTACTAGCAAAGTATCATTTGTGAAGGCTTGGGGAGTCAGATCTTCCTCTTGCGCCCTGATGATGATATCTTGGGCAATAGCTTTATCCAGAGTCTGATTCAGCAGTACTTGACCGCTAGCGGAAGTTTTGATATATGCTCCGTTATAAGTAATAATCGGCACATCCAGCGCCAATTGCTGGGCGACCTTTTGTGCGGAGCGGAACATACGTCCGGTGGAAATTGTTACCGGAATACCTTTTTGACGGGCGGCCTCTAAAGCCTCTTTGTTCCTGTCGGAAATATGGTTATCCTTTTCTATAAGAGTACCATCTAAATCCATAGAAATCAATTTTATGTTCATCAAGTATTACCTCTCAAATCTATTATATACCATTTTGCTCCTTGCCGTGTAAATATTGCCACAAAGTAGCGGCTGCTTTTTCGTTCATGCTCGGAGCATTAGCTAATTGGTAAAAAGAGGCTTTTTTTATGCGCTCTAAGGAACCAAAAGTGCGCAAAAGACTTTTTAGTCTTTTTTGGCCGATACCCGGTACCTCCTCCAATTGTGAGTGGACTTGAGCTTTGGCACGCAAATCACGATGGTAGCTGACGGCAAATCTATGTGCCTCATCCCTAATACGCTGCAAAAGTTGCAAAGCAGGCCGGTCTTTGGGTAAACAAAGAGGTTCTTTGCAGTGAGGCAGAAAAATCTTTTCCTGTTCTTTAGCCAGTGAGATGATATTGACATTAACTATTCCGATATCGGCTAATTCCTCACAAACTGAGGAAAGCTGGCCCTTGCCGCCATCAATAATCACAAGATCGGGGAAAATGCCGAAATCTAAAGGCTCTTTACCCTCTGCTCTTTCTTTTAGTCCTCTTTGCCAGCGGCGAGAGAGCACCTCCCGCAGGCAGGCAAAGTCATTATTGTCCGCCACAGATTTGATGCGAAAACGACGATAATGTTTAGGGCTGGGAGCACCGCAAATAAAAACTACCATCGAGCCGACCATATTACTACCGCTGAGATGACTAATATCATAACATTCCATGCGCGTCGGCGTTTTGTCTAATCCTAAAGCCTGTCTGAGATCTTCCAAGGCCAAAGCATTCTTTTCCGATTGTTTATCCTTGGCCTGCAAATACTGCTCTAATATCAGCTGAGCATTTTTTTCTGCCAGATCGACGAGATTCTTTTTGTCTCCCCTTTGCGGCACTACAAAAGAGACTTTTCTGCCGCATTTTTCACTGAAAAGCTGCTCCAGCAAGTCTGCATCCTCCGGCAAATGATTAAGATAGATACACGGCAAGCTGTTTTCGCCTTCGCCATAATATTCCTGCAAAAAACGACTCATCAAAGAAGCCTTATCAACCATATTGGCATTGAGCAAGAAGAAATTTTCTTTACCTATTACCTTACCCTGACGGACAAAAAATACTTGTGTCACAGCCTGGTCATCTTGTACTACCACTGCTAATATATCATAATTGCCACCTTGGAAACTTCTATCCAAATGCTGCTGTTTTTGCACCTCCTCCAGGGCAGCCAACTGATCGCGATAACGAGCCGCCTCCTCAAAACAGAGATTTTCGCTAGCCTCCTGCATAGCCTTTTTTTTCTGGCGGCATAGCTCTTTGGTTTTACCTTGCAGAAACAGTATCACCTGCTCCACTATTTTAGCATATTCCTCCCGGCTTATTTTTTCCTCACAGGGAGCTAAACAACGACCGATATGTGAATTCAAACAGGCTCTATGTCTTTTTCGCATCGTCTTACAGGAGCGCAAAGGGAAAATCTCACTGATTAGCTTAGCAGCCTCACGCATAGCAGTGCTATTGATATAAGGGCCGAAATAGCGGTTACCGTCATTTTTGGCCCTTCTGGCTACCAAAAGACGAGGGAATTCCTCAGTCATCGTTAATTGAAAATAAGGATAATGCTTGTCATCGCGCAAGCGTACATTGTAGTGCGGCCTGTGCTCTTTGATAAGATGGCTCTCTAATATCAAGGCATCTCTGGCACTATCCACCACTACTGTTTCCAGATCAACTATTTTAGAGACCAGAGCAGCTGTTTTGGCATCAAGAGCAGCAGGATTCTGAAAATAAGAACGCACCCGATTCTTAAGTGAGGAGGCTTTACCGACATAGATTATTACTCCTTCATCATCCTTCATCAGATAGACGCCGGGCTTATCGGGCAGATCGGCAAGCTTTTGCCTTAGATGGTCCGATAATTGACGCTGCTTGTCAGTCACCGGATTGGCCCCCTTTCTTTTTATGCAACAATTTGGCCAAGAATTGCCCTGTGTAGCTATCTTTAACCATAGCTAATTGTTCGGGAGTTCCCACGGCTATTACTTCACCACCGGCATTTCCGCCCTCAGGACCCAAATCAATAATATAATCAGCTGTTTTGATCACATCCATATTATGCTCGATCACCAAAACTGTATCCCCGGCCTCTACCAAACGGTTCAAGACCTGCAACAGGCGATCAATATCGGCGGTATGCAGACCTGTTGTCGGCTCATCCAAAATATACAGTGTACGCCCATTGGAACGTCGGGAAAGTTCGGTAGCCAATTTGACTCTTTGCGCCTCGCCCCCCGAAAGAGTGGTAGCAGATTGTCCCAGACAGATATACCCCAAACCAACATCCTGCAAAGCCTTTAATTTGCGGCTGATACGGGGAATATTAGCAAAAAAATCGGCTGCTGCATCGACCGTCATGGCCAATACATCGGCAATATTTTTGCCTTTATAATAAACAGACAAGGTTTCTCTGTTATATCTTTTACCTCTACAAACCTCACAATCCACATAAATATCAGGCAAAAAGTGCATCTCGATTTTTATGATGCCATCACCCTGGCAAGCCTCGCAACGCCCGCCTTTCACATTAAAGCTGAAACGGCCCGGCTTATAGCCTCTGGCCTTTGATTCCGGAGTCTGTGAAAAAAGATCCCTGACTAAATCAAAAAGACCCGTATAAGTAGCAGGGTTAGAACGCGGTGTACGTCCAATAGGATGCTGGTCGATATTGATGACCTTTTCCAGATGCTCCAGCCCCTCAATTTTTTTATATTTACCGGGAGAGGTATAAGCGCCGTTCAATTGACGGGCAGTGACTTTATAAAGGATTTCATTAATCAGACTGCTTTTACCGCTGCCCGATACTCCTGTAACACAAATAAACAGTCCCAGGGGTAAGCGGACATCGATATCTTTAAGATTATTGGCTGCCGCTCCTGTTATTTTCAGCCATTTGTCAGTAGGCTGTCTTCTTTGCTTTGGCAAGGGAATAAATTTGACTCCCGCAAGATACTGTCCTGTTATAGATTCAGGGCAGGCTTTGATCTGGTCGATAGTACCGGAGGCTACTACATGCCCGCCGTTCACACCGGCTCCGGGCCCGATATCGATAATATAATCGGCAGCTTCCATGGTCTCTTCGTCATGCTCTACGACTAATACAGTATTACCCAAATCACGCAAGTGCTTCAGCGTTTCTATGAGTCGGATATTGTCCCTTTGGTGCAGACCGATACTGGGTTCATCCAATATATAAAGCACACCCATCAAATGTGAGCCAATCTGCGTAGCCAGACGTATACGCTGAGCCTCCCCTCCTGAAAGCGTAGAGGCCGAACGTGCTAGTGTTAAATAATCCAGACCGACATTGATGAGGAAATCCAGTCTTTCACCGATTTCTTTTAAGATACGGCGGGCGATCTTGAACTCCCGCTCACTCAGCTCCAAACCGGCAAAAAATTGCTTGATCTCACCTACAGGCATAGTACTGATCTGGGCAATATTCAGACCACCGATAGTAACGGCCAGACTTTCGGGGCGTAGTCTGGCGCCTTTACAAGCCTGACAGGGTGTAACAGACATATATTTTTCCAATTCCGCTCTGATATAGTCGGAAGTGCTTTCTTTATACCGTCTTTGATAATTATTGACCAGACCTTCCCAGGTATGCATCCAGATTTTTCGGCCCTCATCAGTTTCATAAATCAGCTTGAATTTCTCATCGCCGCAACCATAAAAGATCTCATCTAAAGCCCATGCGGGCATATCTTTGATAGGTACATCCAGCGAAAATCCATGTTTTTGGGCTACCGCCTCAATAAAGCGATAAAACCAACCCTGGGCATTGCTGCTCCAACGTGTCAAACCGCCCTCATTGATGGAGAGGTTTTCATCCCTGATCAAGAGGTTTTTGTCTATATTCATGGAAAAACCCAATCCGCTGCAAGAGGGACAAGCCCCGTAAGGATTGTTAAAGGAAAACATCCTGGGGGTTATCTCTTCGATACTTATTCCGCACTCCAAGCAGGCGAAATTCTGACTGAACATCAGCTCTTGCTGCGAGCCGTCCTCTTGTTGTAATAATACCAAAACCAGCCCGTGTCCCATACCTAAGGCCAATTCCAGCGAATCCGCCAATCTTTTGTCGATATCCTCTTTGAGTATGATCCTGTCCACAATCAGCTCAATATTATGTTTGATTTTTTTGTCCAGTTTAATTTCTTCTTCCAGCAGGCGAACTTCTCCATCAACCCGCACACGCAGATAGCCGTCTGCCTTAGCATCGGCAAAGATTTTTTGATATTCACCCTTTCTGCCCCTGGCCAAAGGAGCCATGACCTGCAGGCGGCTGCCTACGGGGTAGGATTTGATACTATCTACGATCTGGTCAATAGTCTGCTGCGTAATAGGACGTCCGCAACGTGGACAATGCGGCCGGCCAATATTGGCATACAATAAACGTAAATAATCATGTATTTCCGTCACCGTACCTACTGTTGAACGTGGGTTGCGACTGGTGGTCTTTTGATCTATGGAAATAGCGGGTGACAAACCTTCGATAAAATCCACATCGGGCTTATCCATCTGCCCCAAAAATTGCCTGGCATAGGCCGAAAGACTCTCTACATAACGTCTTTGACCTTCGGCATATATAGTATCAAAGGCTAGAGAGCTCTTACCGCTACCTGATAAACCTGTGATAATAACCAGCTTATCACGAGGTATCACGATATCGATATTTTTAAGATTATGCTCTCTGGCACCCTTGATGACGATCTTATCCTGCATAAATTTTTACTCCTGTCCAATATCCAAATTATATTTATTGAAGCTTAGTTAATTATCTGCAGCCCGTATTTCTATCAAGAGATCTCTCAAAGCAGCTGCTTCTTCAAATTCCAAACGGCGTGCAGCTTCTCTCATCTCTTTTTCCAGACTGAGGATCAAAGCTTGCCTTTCTTTTTTACTCATCTTTGTAGGATCAGCGGGTTTATCCGAGCTTTCGGATAATACAGTGGAAATAACATCCCGTATATCCTTGACTATGGTCTGTGGAATGATGCCATGTTCCTGATTATATTTTATCTGCAAGGCACGACGCCGCTCAGTCTCTTTGATAGCTTTATCCATAGAATCCGTGATCCGGTCAGCATACATGATGACCTTGCCTTCAGTATTTCTGGCAGCCCGGCCTATAGTTTGGATCAAAGAACGCTCCGAACGCAAAAAACCCTCTTTATCGGCATCAAGTATCGCTACCAAAGTCACTTCCGGCAAATCCAGGCCTTCCCGCAAGAGATTGATACCTACCAGCACATCGAATACACCTAAACGCAGATCCCTTACAAGAGCCATGCGCTCTAAGGTTTTGACCTCAGAATGCATATAATGGGCCGCTACACCCGCTTGCACCAGATAAGAGGTCAGATCTTCGGCCATTCTCTTGGTTAAAGCGGTAACCAAAACCCGTTCTTTTTTAGAAGTTCTTTGACGTATCTGTTCCAACAAGTTGTCAATCTGCCCTTTTACAGGAAGCACCTCGATCTGCGGATCGACAAGCCCCGTGGGTCTTACTACCTGCTCCACAAGATTCTGACAATGTTCCAGCTCATAAGGACCTGGCGTAGCAGAAAGATAGATTAATTGATTGCTCTTTTGTTCAAATTCTCTAAACATCAGCGGTCGATTGTCCTTGGCCGAAGGTAGACGAAAACCATAATTGACTAGACTTTCCTTGCGGGAGCGGTCCCCTTCATACATGGCACGCAACTGTGGTATGGTGACATGTGATTCATCTATCATGATTAAATAATCTTGCGGGAAATAATCCAGCAGAGTATAAGGAGGATCTCCTGCTTCACGCCCCGTCAAATGACGGCTGTAATTTTCAATACCGCTGCAATAACCAAGTTCCTCCATCATTTCCAGATCAAAGTTGGTCCTTTGTTCCAATCTTTGTGCTTCCAGCAATTTGCCCTGCTGACGTAAAAAGTTCAATTGCTCTCTTAATTCCTCATTGATGGAAAGAATGGCTTTTTTCATTTTTTCATTAACAGTCACATAATGGTTGGCAGGGAAAATATAAGCATAATTCCGCTGACAAAGCTGCTGCCCTTTCAAGGTATCTACATCACTGATCCTTTCTATCTCATCGCCGAACAACTCGATCCTAATAGCTTTATCACTGGCTCCGGCAGGAAAAATTTCTATGACATCGCCGCGCACCCTAAATGTACCGCGTTTAAAATCTATCTCATTGCGCTGATACTGCATAGTCACCAAGCGGTGTAATAGATAATCACGCTCCACCGTCATTCCCGGTCTCAAGCTTAGGCTCAACTCCAGATAATCGGCCGGATCTCCTAGACCATAAATAGCCGATACGCTGGCAATGATTATCACATCACGCCTCTCTAATAAAGAAGCAGTAGCCGAATGGCGCAATTTTTCTATTTCATCGTTGATAGCGGCATCCTTAGCTATATAAGTATCGCTGGAGGGTATATAAGCCTCCGGCTGATAATAATCGTAATAACTGACAAAGTATTCTACGGCATTTTGCGGGAAAAACTCCCTAAATTCTCCATAGAGCTGTGCGGCCAATGTTTTGTTATGAGCAATGACCAAAGTCGGCTTTTGCAGATCCGCTATCACATTAGCCATAGTAAAGGTCTTGCCGGACCCGGTAACGCCTAAAAGCACCTGATGGGATAAGCCTTTATTAATACCTTCTTCCAGTTCTCTAATAGCCTTGATCTGGTCACCAGCCGGAGCATATTTACTATTTAGTAAAAATTCAGCCAAGATAATACCCCCTTGTCTTACGTTTTATTATAACATAATTCGCTAATATATATAAATAAGATTTATTATCAAAAGGAACTGTTAGTGCTTCCTTTATTAGGTAAATTAATATAAAAAAAGATCCCACCTTAGATGAGATCTTTTTGGTACCAAAAAATAAAATATATATATATCATTTGGTATGGCATTAGCCTGACAACAATCAAGCTTCTTTTTGGACTCTACAGTTTGCTTACATTGGCAGCTTGCGGACCGCGAGGGCCATCTACAACATCAAATTGAACAGCTTGGCCTTCGTCAAGAGTTTTGAAGCCTTCAGATTGGATAGCAGAAAAATGAACAAAAACATCTTCGCCGCCATCTCTTTCAATGAAACCAAAACCTTTTTCCGCATTAAACCATTTTACTTTGCCTTCCATGTGGTACCTCCTAAATAAATAATTGCTCATTTATTATAGCATACCCTTATAGCCTTTTACAAGAAAATAAATAAATATTTTTTACTGCCTTTTTATCAATTTAGGACAAAATAAAAGTTGTTTTTACTTTTGCCAAAAAATTCTTGCATTTTTAAGCAAACGATTATATAATGAATTATAACCTACTGTTATTTCGCCAGCGTCCCCTGAGTCCTATAAGGGCCATAGCTTTGGATTGCGGGTACAAACATTAGGAAAATCCAAAGAAGGAGGACTCAAATATGGCTTTTGAAGACAGAACTCTAACCTGCAAGGAATGTGGTGCTGAATTTATTTTCTCCGCTTCCGAGCAAGAATTTTATGCTGAAAAAGGATTTCAAAACGATCCTGCCCGTTGTTCCGAATGTCGTGCGGCCCGTAAACGTCAACGCAACAGCGCTCGTGGCGAACGTGAAATGTTCAACGTAGTCTGTGCAGAATGTGGTGTGGATACGCAAGTTCCTTTTCGTCCAACAGAAGACCGCCCGGTATATTGCCGCGACTGTTACGAAAAACAACGTCAATCTTATTAATTGATAAGAATTGATTAATAAAACAAAAGCAGCTCAAATGAGCTGCTTTTTTATAATTTTCTATCAAACAAACCCCATTATAATCCTAGAATATCCGCTACCGTTTGCGCTATCTCTTCTTTATCAGCCTGACGGTGATGACGGATTTCTTTTTTGTCGACATCCAATAAAGCCGGATGTACAGTGCCCCCGGAAATCTTGGCCAAGAGTGCCGGCAGTTCATTTTCATCGATATCTTTTATATCCTGACCCAATGCTTGCAGTACTGCTGCCGGAAATTTATAAGGGCTAGCTGTAGAAACTATCAAAAGGGGGGATTTATCCCCAGTTTGCTCTAGATATTTATCAGCTACAGCATAAGCCACTGCCGTATGAGGGTCCATAAGATATTGATATTTAACAAACACTTGGGCAATTGCAGTTGCAGCTTCTTTTTGATCAGCATAGTCTGCTGCCAGAAATTCTTTCCACCTAGCGGTTACTTCTGCAGGTACAGAGAAACTACCCTCTGCTTTGAGTTTTTGGAAATCAGCAGCTGTTTCTTGGGCATCTTGATCCAGCATATCAAAGACAAATCTTTCAAAATTACTGGAAACCAAGATGTCCATAGAAGGGCTGGTGGTTTTATAGAAAGGCCTGACTCTATTATAATAGCCGTCTTTAATGACATCGGTCAAAACATTATTTTCATTGGAAGCACAGACCAGCTTATCCAAGGGCAGACCCATTTTTTTTGCATAATATGCGGCCAATATATCGCCGAAATTACCTGTAGGTACTACAGCATTGATCTTTTGGCCTACTTTGATCCTACCTTTGGCCACCATCTGAGCATAGGCATAATAATAATAAACAATCTGTGGCAAAAGTCTACCCCAGTTAATGGAATTGGCAGAAGAGAATTGCTTATCCGCCGCTGCCATTTTGATAGCAAACTCTTGGTCGGCAAAGACCTCTTTGACCGCAGTCTGACAATGGTCAAAATTACCCTTTACGCCCACCACATAGGTATTATTGCCGGTAGTGGTCAGCATCTGTAATTCCTGAATGCGGCTGACACCGCCTGCGGGATAAAAGACGATTATTTTTACGCCATCCACATCTTTGAAACCTTCTAAAGCCGCTTTGCCAGTATCACCGGAAGTAGCAACCAGTATAACGATCTCTTTGTCATCACCGATTTTTTTAACGGCGGCTGACAAAAAGCGGGGCATTATCTGCAAAGCCATATCTTTAAAAGCAGCTGTCGGGCCATGCCACAATTCCAAAACTTCTCTTTCGCCCACAGTTACAGTCGGAGCTATCTGTTCATCAAAATTACCGCTGTAATATGCAGCATCAACCATAGAAGCAATTTCTTGCTCGCTATAATCTTCCAGATAAAGAGCAAAAATTTTCTCGGCCAGATCGCGATAGGACATAGAGGCTATGTTTTCCGGCATAAAATAGGGAAAACTTTGAGGAACGAATAACCCTCCGTCAGGAGCTATGCCTAAACAAATCGCCGCAGCTGCGCTAATAGGTTCACTTTTGCTTCTGGTGCTGATATATTTCATAATACCCCTCCTTACAAGTATTATTTATCTGGATTGGCCAAACGACAAAAATAAATAGGCTGGCCTTTTTGGCGATATCTTTGTTCGTATTCCGTCATTACATCACCCTCACATAAAGGCCAATCCTTACTTTTTTCTATAATCTTCCAATTATTATCGGAAAAACTATCTAAAGACCAATAATAGAAATCCTGATTATCAGTTTTGAAAAATATTTGTCCGTCAGGATGTAAAATATGTTCATATATATGCAAAAAATTAGGATGGGTCAATCTTCTTTTAGCATGTCTTTTTTTTGGCCAGGGATCGGAAAAATTGAGATAAATGCCATTTATTTCTCCCTGAGCAAAAATATCGGGCAATAATCGGGCATTGAGCCATAAAAAGCGTAAATTATGCGGGACTTGCCCCTGCAGCCGACCAATAGCTGTCATAATCATCTCTTCTCTGAGTTCCAAACCCAGATAATTATTCTCAGGGAAGCGCAAGGCGCAATCGGTAATAAAACGGCCTTTACCCATGCCTATCTCCAAATATATGGGGCCTACAGGATAAATAGATGACCACCTACCAATAAAATCTTGTGGCCGGGTCAGTAAAAGCTCACTCTTTTGAATAAATTCTTTAGCCTGTGGCTGTCGGCGCAGGCGCAAAGCAAACCCTCCTTTAAGTCAATAATCAAAACGTCTGCTTATTGGCCGGCTTCTTCGCTTGTCTCTGCGCTGGCATCATCTTGCCATAGTGCTTCCTCTTTGTCGCTTATTTCCTGAGCGGAAAGTCCCTCTTTCATAAGACGGGACTTGATAGCATCCTGCCAGAAATTTGATTTTTCCGCTATTTTTAGAAATTTTTTGCGGTTATCATCTTTTTTCATAGCTCTTGCTTGAGCATTGATAAAAATTATCGAACAAATACCTTTAGCCTTGATCAAATCCTCTTGATCAAATTCTTGATAATCTTTTTGCAAGCAGGTCATGACTTCTTGATAATATTGAGAGAATTCGGGAAAAGGCAATTCTTCCGTCATTTTGGTATAGTCTTGCATTTTCTCAAATAACTGCTGTAAATCCTGCACTGTTTTTCCCCCTCTATCACATCATCATTTAACAAATTACCGAGCTGATCCGAGCAAGTCTGTAAGCCGAGTTCTGTAATAAATGAACATCTATCTACGACATCTGTTGCCAGAAGTCTTTAGCAACCTAACCCAGAAAAAAGGACGGGCAGCCCTGATATTTTCCTTTTCGGTCTTGCTCCAAGTGGGGTTTACCTAGCCAATCAGTCACCTGATTGCTGGTGCGCTCTTACCGCACCGTTCCATCCTTACCCCCAATAAAAGCGGAGGCGGTTTGCATTTCTGTGGCACTATCCTTAAGGTCGCCCTCACTGGCCGTTAGCCAGCACTTTGCCCTATGGAGCCCGGACTTTCCTCAGACAGGGCCTTTCGGCACTCTGCCTGCGTTCATTCGTCTTACTCGGATAAAACTCGGCGATATAATATTATAGCACTTGTACACTTTTTTCGCAACTTTTTAACATTTTATTATAAAATATAAACAGAAAAGAAATTAAAGCCTATTTTCTGTTTTTTTTAACCATAATTTGCCAGTAATTTTTCTATGGAGGCGACTTCGTCCATCAGCTCCTCAATTCGAGCCTGAACATCAACACCCTCTTGCGCATTTAATCTTTCTATCAGACTTTTATAATCAGCCAGCTTCAATTCCATATAAGAAGTCAAAAGCGGATGCCTCCTAGCTAAAAGCAATGGGCCAAACTCAGCCTCTTCATCAGTAAGAACCATGTGACCCTTTTCCACAGACATTATCTGATAATAAAAACCGCTATCCATAACAATCTCTTCAGCAATGATTTTCCAGCCGGTCTCCGCTAGGTAATAACGAAGATCAGCAATATTTCTCTGCGGCTGCAGCACCAATCTTTGCGTCTTTTCCAACACATCAGGGGAAGCATGCAAAATAGACCTGATGGTAGAGCCACCCATACCGGCTATGCAGATAGTAGCAGCCTCACCGGGGGTTAGCACTTCTAATCCTTCCCCTAAGCGAATATCTATTTGCTTATCCAAAGAAAGGAGTTCAACTAATTGGCGGGCAGAAACCAAAGGCCCTCTAACCCTATCAGTAGCGATAACCTTGGGACAAATATTATTGATTACCAAATAAACCGACAAATAAGCATGGTCGGCTCCGATATCGGCAGTAATTTTCCCGGGAATAACCATGCCGGCAACTTTATCCAAACGATGGCTAAGTTCTATTTGCATACTGATCCCCTTCTTTAATAATCTTTTATACCAATAGATATTCGCAAATAAAATATTTTTTCCTTTATATTTTTCTTTTTACAATGGATTTATATCCAGCTCTCGTTTGCCGTTTTATATTTCTCAATGCCTTTGCCGTGTTCGGCCATGATTTGATCTGTAATATCATCGGCAAGCTCTAACCCTTTTAAAAACTCTCTTTTCATGTGTCTATCCTTTCTCGGTTACGCTTTTAACGTGGTTGCATCACTAACCGTCCTGCATTTTTTGCTGGCAGATAGCGAAATATTGAACCTTTTTACGCCGTGCTCAGGGCATAATCAAAAACACTCCATCAAATGACAAAGTGCTGATTAACTAAAAATGAGCATTAAAAAACCACCTACCGTTTACCAGTAGATGGTTTCTATCTATTAACATTTTCTTGTTGCTGCTTCCACAGTAGTTTATATAAGCCACGTTTATAATTATCCCAATGTTTAACAAAATAGGCTCTTTCGACATCATACTCCTCAGGAGTTATATCAGGGTGAAAAAACGGGTTTTCCATCATGGGGGGACTATACCAGGGTTTATTTTTTTCTTCCGTCATATTCCACCACTCCCGTAAAATCGCGAAGTAATTATCCACTATCTTTTCTTCTCTTAGTATGTTCATTTTACTTATAGTTATTTTAACATCTTTTAGCTGTTTTCTCAAGAAATTGATGTCCTTCTCTATAATATATCAAAGTTGGCATATTTTAATAAAACACCCGGTTTTCTTTTAGCAATGTATTTAACACCATCGTTTCTAGTAGCCACCATATAAGAAATATTCTTTGTTGTTAGTACATGTCTGTTTCGAGAAGGAAACTATCAGTATTATGATTATGGATAAATGCAAAAATAGTTCATGATTCTTTTGAAGATAAAAATATCAAGCCTCTTAAACACCCAAAATATAGGCATTTGAGAGGCTTTTATTTTGGTGGGCCCACCTGGGATCGAACCAGGGACCGACCGGTTATGAGCCGGTGGCTCTACCGCTGA
Source organism: Bacillota bacterium (assembly GCA_050942825.1). Classification (GTDB taxonomy): domain Bacteria; phylum Bacillota; class Dehalobacteriia; order UBA4068; family UBA4068; genus CAYRML01. The sequence goes on along the minus strand of JBMNOA010000002.1, from coordinate 54,622 downwards.
GCTATAGGCCCTCAACATCAAATAGCCGAGCGAATTATATTATACTAAATTTATCGATAGTGGTCAAGAAAAGAATTAAAGAAAAACCGGGTCGAACAGACCCGGTTGTTATTAGTCCAAATAATCTTTAAGTTTTTTGCTTCTGCTGGGATGACGCAATTTTCTTAAAGCTTTTGCTTCTATTTGGCGAATTCTTTCACGGGTTACACCAAAAACCTGGCCGACCTCTTCCAAAGTACGGCTACGTCCGTCATCCAGCCCAAAACGCAATTGCAATACTTTTTTTTCTCTAGGTGTTAAAGTACTCAAAACATCCTCCAATTGTTCCCTTAAAAGGAAAAAAGATGCAGCCTCAGCTGGAGCAAGAGCTTCTTCATCTTCGATAAAATCCCCTAAATGACTATCCTCTTCCTCACCGATAGGGGTTTCCAAAGATACCGGTTCTTGAGAAATTTTTAAGATATCACGGACTTTTTCTACGGGTATCTCCATCTCTTTGGCAATTTCTTCAGGAGAAGGATCACGCCCCAGTTCTTGAATAAGATTGCGTTGGATACGGATAAGTTTATTGATAGTTTCTACCATATGCACAGGTATACGAATTGTACGAGCTTGATCGGCAATGGCTCGAGTGATAGCCTGCCTAATCCACCAAGTAGCATAGGTACTAAATTTATAGCCTTTATGATAGTCAAACTTTTCTACAGCTTTGATCAAGCCCAGATTACCCTCTTGAATAAGATCCAAAAAGAGCATACCCCGCCCTACATAGCGTTTAGCTATACTGACCACCAGACGCAAATTGGCTTCTGCCAGACGGCGGCGGGATTCTTCATCGCCTTCTTCCATCCTTTTGGCCAAAATAACCTCTTCCTCAGCGGAAAGTAAAGGAACTCGCCCTATTTCTTTTAGATACATACGGACAGGGTCATCAATAGCGATCCCTTCCGGTACCGATAAATCAATGTCTATAGGTTCTCCGGCCGGCAACAATACCTCATCGGAGTCCTCAACCTCGTCTGCAGATTCGATCATTACGGAGGCCACGCCTATTTCCACACCCAATTGCCCTAACTTTTCATAGATTTCATCTATTTGTTCAGGGGTGAGATCCACTTCGCTGAGAGCATCCATAATATCAACATAAGAAATATGTCCTCTCTGTTTGGCTGATTCTATTAAGTTTTTCACTGCCTCCGTTTTAGTATGTTCCACCTTGTAGGTAACCTCTCTTTCCTAAGGGGATTATTATTAATTTTTATGATTTTAATTTTTGCACTTTTCGTTGTAAAGTGCTTATCTTTTTTAATAAATTATGGCAATTTTCTGGGTGTTCGGTAAGCTCTTGGCGCAAAATCAGGATCTCTTTTTGCAAATTGTTCAATTTACAGTTTTTTATCCAAGTATCAATGATATCGGAACTATTAGATAGGGGAACTTCTGCTTGTAATAAATTCAACAAAAGTTGTCGTAACCCTTCATTTTCCTGTGGTAATATATGCAATAAAGTTACAATTTGCCAATCATAATTATCACCTAAAGACTCAACGAGTTCTACCAATTTTTTTTCCTCTTCGTTGCGGCAAAAATCATAACCTGTTTCTTGCCTCATGCGATAAAAAGATTCTTTATCTTGCAAAAGCAAAGAAAATAGCGGATTGATAGCCTTTAAAGAAGGGGACTTGACAATAATTGGTTTCTTTGAGGCTACTTTTGTTTTGGAGGCAGAGTTGCTGATTTTTATTCCGTTTTTAGCCAAGTCAGCATAAATTGCTTCCGCCTCTACCTCTAATCTATGGGCTAATAAACGGATAAAACTATCTCTTTCCACATGACTGGATGTTTTGCTGATAGCCGGGATTAATTGTTTGATTATCAATCCCTTATCAGTTACGCTTTTAGCGGGATATTTGGCTTCGGCAGCCTTTAAGAGATATTCCAAAACACCCAAAGAGTGTTTTTGTACAAAATCATCCCAACCTGCTTTGCCATTTTGACGCAAAAAAGCATCGGGATCCATATCCCGTGGCAAAGGCAAAATACGGATATTAAGGCCCTCTTGGCTCATAACTTCCAAGCCTCTTTGAGCAGCCTTGGTACCGGCACTGTCCCCATCATAAGCCAGTAGGACATTGGTAGTATATCTTTTCAGCAAACGCGCCTGTGGTGCAGTCAAAGCCGTACCCAAAGAGGCTACCGCATTAGTGACACCATTTTGATGAGCCATGATGACATCCATATAGCCTTCCATAACTATAGCCAAATCATTTTGGCGGATGGAAGATGCAGCTATATGTATTGCATAAAGATTATGTGATTTATTATAAATAAGCGTTTGCGTAGAATTTATATATTTAGGCTGGCCTTCTCCAATTATACGACCGCCAAAGGCGATAACATGGGAGCGATAATCACAAATGGGGAAAATCAAACGGCCATGAAATTTATCATAATAATGACCTGTTTTAGCGCTTTTGCTGATCAAACCGGCTTTTTCTATCAAAGCTGGAGCATAACCCTGCTTTTTTAGATAATTACCTAAGGCCTGCCAATCATTTTCCGGCGCATAACCAATAGCAAAAGCATTAATAATTTCTTTGCCAAGACCCCTTTTAGCACAATAGTTGGCGCCTACCTTACTCTGAGCACCATACAAGTGGTGTCTGTAAAAATCTGCAGCCAGCTGATGAATACGCAATATATCCTGCTTTTCTTTTTGCTTAGCATTTTGCTTGAAATCATAATCTTTTTCGGGGATGGCAATACCAAGTCTCTCTGCTAATTTTTCAGCAGCTTCCGGCAAAGTCAGACCCTCGGTCTCCATTACGAAATTGATGACATTGCCACCCTTTTGACAGCCAAAACAATAATAAATCTGCTTTTCGGGGCTGACAGAAAAAGATGGCGTGTTCTCAGAATGGAAAGGGCATAAGCCAACGAAATTTTTACCCTGTTTTTTTAGAGTAAGATATTCACTGACTAATTCCACTATATCTGTTTTTTGAATTATTTCATCAAGGATTTGCGGTGGCACGAAAATATTCATGAACGAACCTCTGGATTATTTACATAAAATATGCTTTAGTATGAATTAATAATCTTTCGCCACCTCCATATTAATTCCCTCTATTGCACTTTTTATTGCTTAATCGACTAATATCGTATATTTATCTTAATAATGCCTAGGCAGGTATATTCGCTTTTTTTTATTATATTCCTGCTATTTCGTTTCTATTATTACCGAAAAATGGCAATTTATACCTACAGAAAGTTTTACATTTTAGCAAAATTTGAAGTATATTTTATCAATATATTTAACAAAATATTAAAAGAAGGTTAAAAACCCTGATCGGCTTTTGGTCACAGCCGATATAGCATGACCCTGCGGAAAGGTTTTTCCTTCTTTTGTGCCGCTGTCAGCAGCTTGAAAAGAGAGCCTTTAAAGGCTCTCTTTTTGTTAGCCAAAAATACGATCGTGTTCTTCTAGCGCAAAATTATCAGTCATACCAGCTATATAATCGCAAACTGCTACCGTCAGAGGCTGACAAATATATTCTTTAGGCAAAGCATCAGTATTTTGTAGATAATAATTATAAAAATCCACTAATTTACGGCTTAGTTTTTGTTCTTCTTTCAAAGCATGAGGACGAAAATAGACTTTATTAAAAAGATAATTGCGTAAATCATTCATAGCCTCTGTAACTTTAGGCGACATTTCTATATCATTTCTGTTCATGCTATTATTAATAATATCTAAAACCATGGTATCAATATTAATGCTATGAGTTTTGCCTAAAACAGCTGTAGCTGATAAAGGCAATTCATCCTCTGAAATCAGCCCCGCTCTGATAGCATCATCAATATCATGTGTGATATAGGCTATACGATCAGAAATACGAACTATTTTGCCCTCCAAAGTAGCAGGCACGCCTTCTCCACAATGATTAAGTATACCGTCCCTCACTTCATAAGTGAGGTTAAGGCCTCGGCCGCCTCTTTCCAGACAATCTACCACACGCAAACTTTGTTTATTATGGCTGAAGCCGGGATAAAGAGTAGCCAAGGCTCTTTCTCCGGCATGCCCAAAAGGGGTATGCCCTAAATCATGCCCCAAAGCAATAGCTTCCGTCAGATCCTCATTGAGACATAAAGCTCTGGCAATAGTACGGGCAATTTGAGAAACCTCCAAAACATGAGTCAATCTGGTACGAAAATGATCACCTTTAGGTGCGATAAAGACCTGTGTTTTATGCTTGAGACGGCGAAAAGCTTTGGAATGGATGATCTTATCCCTGTCTTTTTGATAAGCGGTGCGGATCGGACATGGCTCTTCAGGTTTCAGGCGGCCCAAGCTGCGGCTGCTTCTGGCTGCATAAGGAGACAGATATTGATCTTCCCATTTCTGCCAATCTTGGCGCAAAAAATCACATCCTTAATTATTTTATGTTACATATTTCTGCATCAAAGAAGCAAAATCCTTTATACTGTTTTGATCAGCTAATCAAATCTTATTATTCTTGATGAATTCTTCAAAACTAGATTTGGGGATGATGTACTGACGGCCGACTTTTACAGCCTCCAATTTTTTCAAGCGTATCAACTCAATAATAAAGGCATAGCTGAGAGGGATTATTTCCATAATCTCCTTGATAGTATAACCATCAATATTATTATGCTTCTCTTTATCTTTAAGATAAGCTTCTGCATCCTCCTTTTTGATGAAATATTTACGTCCGATATGATATGCGGGCAATTTACCACTTTCTATATTTCTTTTTACCGTGGCATAGGCTGTTCCGCTTAGTTTTGCCGTTTCTTTTAATGTCAAATACTCATTATCAAGTTTTTGACCCATATTAACCCTCCTTTTGTATGCATAATTTATACTTTTATATTATTATGCAAGCAATGCTATTTTTAGATTAAAATAAATAAAAAAACCGTCTATCTTTAGACAGTTTTTTTATTTGTAAATTACTTTATATTTTGCAATATCTTACTGAAAAACACAGCGAATTCTGCCCTGGTGACTGTTTTTTGCGGCATAAAATTACCCTTGCCGTCCCCCCCTGCTAAATTATTAGAAGCCAAGATTATGATGCTTGAATCAGCCCAAGAATATCCCGGCAATCCTAAATCCTTAAACTCAACCTGGAAATCCCCCTTGGATATATTAAATGCTCTTACCAGCACGGCTGCCATTTCTGCTCTGGTTAGCTGCTGATTGGGCCTAAAGGTGCCGTCAGCATAACCTGCCAACCAGCCTTGTTCTTTGGCCGAAGCAATAGCTTGCGCTGCCCAATGGGTCGAAGATACATCCGGAAACGACAAGGTTGCCGAGGGAGGGTCTTTTACTCTTTGCAAAAAAACAGCCAATTGTGCCCGGGTAATAGGCAAATTAACACCGTAAAGCCCATTACCCACACCTTTTACCAAGGAGTCTTCATAATTATATAAATAACAAACTGCATCAGATGCCCAATGGCCCGCTAAATCATTATATGGCAGAAATTGATTATCCATTAACAAAGAGGAGGAAATATCGGCCGTTAAATCACCGCCACTGGAACTAAAATAACTCAATTTCGCTGAAGCAGAACCTTCCCTGAAAAAGATATATTTTCTGGAGTCAGGGATATTAGCAAAAAAGCTCCAGTCAATAAATTTCTTATCGACTCCGTTAACATTAACAAGGTAGGTAAAGGTGGGATCAGCAAAGACCCAGTCAACATTAGGCAGATAAAACTCCGGCCAGGTGTGTCCGATAGCGGTTAAATCAACGGAGCCATCCTGTTTTTTGTACTGTTGTTGATTGCTATCGGCGGGCATATACAAATAACCCGTCATTTGGCGAGCAGGTATATTCAATGCTCTCAGGGATGCTACAAATAGATCTGTATAATCCTCACAGACACCTTCTGCAGATCGTACAGCATTTAAAGCCCCTTTATTAGCATTGATGCCGTCTTTATACGTCATATACAGATTGACCTGCGAAAAAAGATTTTTAGCTAGTAAATAGGGGTTTTTGCCGTAGGCCAAAGCCTTTTTGGCAAAATCAATTATTTCCTGGCTATCTGATTCCACATACAAAGAGGGCTCGGTATAAATATATAAAGGCAGACGAGAATAATTATCGGGAATATCGGCAGCCGTAAAGGTATAGTTGATGCTATAACAGACAATAGCATAACGTTGCTCGAAAACCAATCTTTCTCCCGGAGCTAAAGAAGCAATATTATATATTGCTTCTCGGGAGCCATTATCACCATTGGCGCCATAAACGATCCGATTGGGATAAGGTGAAAGCTGCTCACCTACAAACTCCTGATAAATAGGCATTTTGCTATCCATCAGAGGCAAATGTAAAGATATATCACGTACTACAGAATTGCTATTATTAGTTAATACGGTATGTTGCACAAGTGTATATTTCTCCGGGTTGCCTTTCTTATAATAGCTATCGGTCGCCACAGCTATAGAGCTACAATAAAAAATAAAAACCAACGATAATATTACAATCGGAAAAATTCTCTTCATCGATATCTCCTTTTCGATTAGTTCTCATTTCATTTTGTTAAAAAACAGGGAGGGGATATCTAAAGTTTGCGATTTCCCCGAGAGGTTCATAAAATAAAAAGTTTATTTACAAGTAACTTCTCTTTTTATCTTTTTAATTCCTGCCTCAAATATAATTACAAAAACAACCGTCCGGTAAAAAAGCTCTTTATTCTTTAGAAGAAGAAAATAAAAAAGAGTTTCCCGAAAAAACTCTTTTATAAAAAAATATTAGTATTAATAATTGAGCTAGCTTCCTCAGCCTCCGATTCCGGCACCAATATTTCGGCATGAGTATTCGTTTCATTAGCATCGCCAAAATAACGGATCCGACAAAGAATACTTTCTCTTTGCAACAATTCTGTAATAGACTTTATTTGCCTTTTTCCGCTGGCGATATAAATGACTGCCCACATTAATACCACTCCTTCTAAAATAATTAAAAATCCGCTTTGACTTGCTGCAGTAATTGAGCGTTTTGTTATTAGCTAGAGTAATTTTCTTTTTGCTTTTTACTCGTTCAAGCTTTTTATTCGGTACAAAACAAAAATTTCTCCGCCGAGCATATTGGATCATCTAATTATTTTTTATATATGTCTAATCAAATATCATACATCTATTTCTCAGCTAGTTTTGCCAATAGACATTCTTCTACCAGAGGTGGAACTAATCCAGTGATATTACCGCCCACCATAGCGGCTTCTTTTATCAAGCTGGAGCTGACAAAAAGATATTGTTGAGAAGACATTAAAAAGACGGTATCGATATCGTCAGATAAATTTCTGTTCATCATTACCATCTTAAAATCAGCCTCGAAATCAGCAACAGCTCTTAATCCCCGAAGAATAGCGGAAGCACCCACTCTCAAACAATAATCGACCAAAAGCCCGCTAAAAGAATCTACAGAAATATTAGGCAAATCTTTGACACTGTCTTCGACCATAAACACCCTTTCCTCTAAAGAAAAGAGGTTTTTTTTATAATTATCAACAGCTACGGCAATAATGACCTCATCGAATATTTTCGCGGCTCTAATAGCAATATCCAAATGACCGGATGTTATAGGATCGAAAGTCCCTGCATAAACCACTTTTTTCATATATTATTCCTCCGCATCTCCCGTAAAAATTTATGTAAGCATTGCAAATCCACCTGGTATGCGATTTCTTTTTTTCTATCATAAATAACGGCTGCCGGGTGATAGAGAGGAAAAATCGTTACAGAAGAATCAGCCAACTTAAAAGGACGGCCATGATATTCTTGCATTTTTGGCCAACCTGGCATAAAAACCGAAAGAGGCACAGCGCCCAGTGTGATGATGATACAAGGATTTATAAGCGACAACTCCCTTTGCAACCAAGCCTTGCAAGCTGAAATCTCTTGTCTTGTAGGTTGACGATTAGCGTAGCCTTGACCATCAGCGGATGGACGTACCGGACGGCATTTGACAATATTACTGATATAGATATCATCCCGATCTAAACCCAACTGGTCCAGAAAGCCATGTAATTTTTTGCCGGCCGCCCCACAAAAAGGCTGTCCACTGAGATCCTCCTCTTTGCCGGGAGCCTCCCCCAAAACCATAATTGGTGATTGCGGATCTCCCGCACCGCATACTACGTTAGTTCTTGTTTTACATAAAGCACAATTTTGACATAGCTGCAAGTCACTCTTGAAATCTTGCCACTTATCCAATATATAATCCTCCAGTATAACCAGATATGATTATTATAATACAAACCACCAGCATGAGCAATAAAAAAGCATGATAAATCTATGAATTTTTTAATTATTACTTCCATAATAATTACTGTTTTATAAATAAAAGAGTAAATAGAATATGGCGATCTTGTATTATTTTTTGACTTATTAAACAAAAAAGGCTGCGCATAGCACAGCCTTTTGAATGTTTAAATTAGTAAATCTTTTATAAGAACTAGTCTTGGGGCCAATTTTTTTTCAGCATGGCACGGACCTTTAAGGGTAAACCAAAGAGATTTATGAAGCCTTCGGAATCTTTTTGGTTATAAACCTCATCCTCGCCAAAGGTTGCCATAGCTTCATCATATAGAGAATAGGCACTTTTGATACCTACTGTAGTGCAGTTGCCTTTGTAGAGCTTCATCCTGACGGTGCCGGTCACGGTTTCCTGAGTTTTTTCCACGAAAGCATCCAAGGCTTCTCTTAAGGGAGAGAACCAAACCCCATCATAGACCAATTCGGCATAACGCAAAGCAATTTGAGCTTTATAGTGGGAGGTGATTCTATCCAGGCAAAGGCTTTCCATACTGCTGTGAGCAGCATATAGAACGGTACCGCCAGGGGTTTCGTAAACGCCGCGAGATTTCATACCCACCAAACGGTTTTCAACCATATCAGTAATACCTACGCCGTTTTCTGCTGCCAAATCATTGAGTTTGGTCAACAGATCAACCGCAGAAAGAGCCTCTCCATTCAATTTAATGGGATTGCCTTTTTCAAAATCGATTTCTACATAAGTAGGCTTATCAGGTGCTGTTTCGGGAGTTTTGCAGATTAGAAGCAAATTATCTTTCGGTTCATTCCAGGGATCTTCTAAATCCGCGCCTTCATGACTGAGATGCCAGATGTTTCTATCCATACTGTAGGGATATTTCTTGGTCACAGGCACAGGAATCCCATGAGCTTGCGCATAGTCAATAGCCTGCTCGCGACTTCTGATATGCCACTCCCTCCAGGGAGCGATAATTTTCATTTTCGGAGCTAAGGCTTTGATAGTCAACTCAAAACGGACTTGATCATTGCCTTTGCCTGTGCAGCCATGACAGATAGCATCGCAGCCCTCTTGTTTGGCGATATCCACTAAATAACGGGCAATAATTGGACGGGCAAAGGACGTTCCCAAAAGATATTTTTCTTCATAAACGGCCCCTGCTTTTAATGTGGGGAAAATAAAATCTTTTATAAATTCCTCTGTTAGATCACCGATAAAGATTTTGCTGGCGCCGGAGGCAAGAGCTTTTTCTTTCAAAGGTTTCACTTCATCCCCCTGCCCCACATTACCGCATACGGCAATAACTTCACAATTATAATTTTCTTTGAGCCAAGGGATGATAATGGATGTATCTAATCCGCCGGAATAGGCTAATGCAACTTTTTTTACCATGATAAGTTCTCCTTTATATATAATTATTATAGCGTACGTCCTATTCGGTCATCAAAAGAGCCATGACGGCCATTTGAGCCCATAGACGGTTCTCAGCTTCATCAAAGACCACAGATTGCGGCAATTCGATTACTTCATCAGTGATTTCTTGACCTCTTTTTGCCGGCAAACAATGCAAAACGATAGCATCGCTTTTAGCTTTAGCCAACAGATCAGCATTGATCTGAAACCCAGCAAAAACCGAGGTTCTTTCATCGGCTTCCGCTTCTTGCCCCATACTGGCCCAAACATCGGTATAAAGTATATCGGCATCCTTGACAGCTTGTATGGGGTCATGAGTAACTTCTATTACAGCGCCGCTGACTCGAGCATCGGCTAGGGCTGCATTCCACACAGCTTGGTCCGGTTCATAGCCTTTGGGGCAGGCAATCACCGTATCCATACCAAATTTGGCACCACCATACATCAAAGAATGAGCTACATTGTTCCCATCGCCCAAATACACTAATTTTAGCCCCTTCAGACTGCCTTTATGTTCTCTGATGGTCTGTGCATCAGCCATGATCTGGCAGGGGTGCAAAAGATCTGTAAGACCGTTGATGACAGGGATCGAAGCATATTGGGCCAACTGTAATAGCCTGTCATGGCCAAAGGTACGGATCATGATGCCATGCAAATAACGGGAAAGCGTACGGGCTGTATCTTTTATCGGCTCTCCGCGTCCTATCTGTAAATCATTGGCCGAAAGGAAAAGTGCCGAACCGCCCAGATAATACATGCCCGTTTCAAAAGAAACGCGCGTACGAGTAGAATTTTTTTCAAAGATCATACCCAATGTTTTACCGGCCAGATAATTTATTCTTTTCCCGGCTTTTTTTTCTTTTTTAAAAAAATCAGCCACATCTAGCATATATTCTAAATCAGCCGAGCTGAAATCATGCAAAGAAATAAAGTCTTTGCCTTTAAAGCATTTTTTCAAATCCATCAATATGCCTCCTCATCGATGATAATCCCCCATGCATAGCTTTTTTAAACCAAGATAAAAGCTTGAGGGAGGGATATAAATTCTTATTGATTAATAGCCGTTTTCTCTCAAAGCCTCTATCAGTATAGCCACAGCCTGATCCACTTCATCATAAGTGACCGTCAACGGCGGTACAAATCTCAACACAGTTCCGGCCGTGCAATTAATTAAAAGCCCTTTTGACAAGCAAGCTTCCACAGCTTTAGCCCCCGGCTTATCCAAGACCAAACCTAATAGCCAGCCCATACCACGAACTTCCTGAACACAAGGAAATTGGGCTTTTAGAGCCTGCAATTTTTCTCTCATATAATTGCTAGTTTTGACGGCCTGACTGCAAATATCCTCTTCAAGCATGGTACGCATAAATGCGATACCGGCAGCAGTGACCAAGGGATTGCCGCCAAAAGTCGTAGCATGCTCACCGGGTACAAATACCGAGGCAGCTTCTTTAGCCAGAAGTGCTCCGATAGGCACACCACCGCCCAAAGCTTTAGCCAAAGTTAAAGCATCCGGTTCCACACCACTGTTTTGATAAGCGAACAACTTGCCCGTACGGCCTAATCCTACCTGCACCTCATCAAAAATCAAGAGCAGATCCTTTTCATCACAAAGCCGGCGTACATCATGCAAATATTGGTTATCAGCCGGGATCACCCCGCCTTCGCCCTGTACCGGTTCCATCATAACAGCACATGTTTTAGGGCTTATAGCAGATCTCAGGGCTTCTATATCATTCAAAGGCACATATTTGAATCCATCGGGCAACACATCAAAATTCTGGCGCACTTTTTCCTGTCCTGTAGCGGTCAAAGTAGCCAAGGTGCGCCCGTGGAAAGAATTCTCCATGGTTATAACTTCATAACTATGTGGTCTGCCTTTTGTTTTAGCATACTTGCGGGCTAATTTGATAGCACCTTCATTGGCCTCTGCGCCGCTGTTGCAGAAAAAGACTTTATCAAAACAAGAATTTTCTACTAATATTTGTGCCAAATCTATTTGTGGTTCTATCCAATAAAGATTGGAACAATGTATCAATTCTTGTGCTTGTTGATGAATAGCTTTCACAATAGCCGGATGGCAATGGCCCAAAGCATTAACGGCTATACCGGCCACAAAATCCAAATATTCTTTACCATCGGCATCATAAATCTTAGTTCCATGGCCTCTGACCATAGTAATAGGTAAACGCCCGTATGTATTCATAAGATATTTTTTGCCTCTTTGTTCAAGTTGCATATTAGACACTCTAATTCCCCCTCAAAAAACTTCTACCAACTGTCCTTATAAAAAAACGTTTATTCCGTCACCATGGTACCGATGCCTTCTTTAGTAAAAATCTCCAATAATATACTGTGCTGTTTGCGGCCATCCAAAATATGAGTGCTTTTGACACCACCTGCTAAAGCGCTGACACAACAATTGACTTTCGGTATCATACCTCCATCTATAACGCCTTTTTCTATTAAAGCAGGCACATCGCTAGTACGCAAAACAGAGATAATATCTTTCTTTTCTTTAGGATTGGCATAAATACCTTCCACATCAGTCAAAAGCAGCAATTTTTCGGCCTTCATAGCCTCGGCGATCTTGCCGGCGGCATAATCTGCATTAATATTATATCTTTGGCCACTTTCATCAAAACCGATAGGTGATACCACGGGCATTAGACCATCATTCAGGATGGAAAGCATAAAATCAACATTGACTTCCTTGACCTTGCCCACAAAACCTAAAGAGGGATCTTGCTGAACACAACGCAAAAAATTGCCATCCACTCCGGATATACCTGAAGCATGTCCTCCGTTATGATTGATATGACTGACGATTTCCGTATTTATTTTGCCTATCAAAACCATTTGCACTACATTCATAATGGCCTCGTCAGTATATCTCTGTCCATTAACAAAATGAGTATTAATACCCATTTTTTGCAGAGTGATGTTGATCTCGGGCCCTCCGCCATGGACTATGATGGGACGCATTCCCACCAAATGCATTAAAATCAAATCATTGATCACAGATCTTTTTAATTCTTCATTAATCATGGCATTGCCGCCATATTTAACTACCACTATTTTGCCATGAAACTTTTGAATATATGGCAAAGCTTCCGATAGTATAGCCGCTTTTTCTAATGCTTGTGTATAGCTCATATTCCCTCCATTATTAAATTAGTTAGGTACGGTAGCAACCGTTTATTTCTACATATTTATAACTAAGGTCGCAGCCCCAGGCGGTAGCCTCGGCTGTTCCATCATGCAAATCCACCAAAATATCTATTTCATCCGCAGCCAAAATCCGCGCCGCCTTATCTTCATCAAAATTCAAGCCGCTGCCTTTTTTCATCACGGGCTCCTGGCCGGCAGCACTTTTCAAAACGATGTCTACTTGTCCGGGATCAAATTGTGCACCCGAATAACCCAAAGCACAGATGATACGCCCCCAGTTGGCATCCTCACCAAAAAAGGCCGCTTTAACCAAGCTGGAGGATACCACCGCCTTGGCTGCTTTGGCCGCCTCCTGCCATGAGCTACCATTTTTTACGATAACTCGCAATAATTTGGTCGCGCCTTCACCATCTTTGGCCAGCATTTTTGCCAAAAACAAACAAACATAATCAAGAGCCTCACAAAATGGTTTAAATAATGGACTATCTTTTTCAATGCGCGGATTGGCAGCTAAACCATTAGCCATCACCAGCACTGTATCATTAGTACTGGTATCTCCATCAACCGTAACCATATTGAATGATTTGATGACAGATTGTGACAAGGCTGCTTGTAAAGCCTCCGCGGAAATAAGTGCATCTGTGGTTATGAATGCTAGCATAGTGGCCATATCAGGATGAATCATTCCTGATCCTTTGGCCATGCCGCCTAAATTTATGGTATGATCACCAATTTGCACACTGATAGCGATTTCTTTGGGGAAGGTATCAGTAGTCATGATAGCCTGCGCCGCGTGTCTGCCTCCATTATCCGAAAGAGCTTGGGCTGCTGCTTTGATCCCCGCTTCTACCTTATCCATGGGCAGAGTAACACCGATAACGCCCGTGGAGCAAACAAGTATCTGCTCTGTTTCGGCTTGCAGGCAATCGGCAGTGAGGCAGGCCATTTCTCTGACATCGGACAGACCTTGATTACCGGTACAAGCATTAGCATTGCCGCTATTTATAACGATAGCTCTAGCTTGACCTTTTTTTGTTATCTCCCGGCACCAAGTTACTGGCGCAGCAGCATATTTATTTTTGGTATAGCAGCCGGCTACTTGACAAATATTTTCAGCAGCAATAATGGCCACATCTTTTTTATCAGGATTTCGACTTTTGATACCAATATGTATACCAGAAGCCTTAAAACCCTGTACCGCGGTTATACCACCCGCTATTTCTTTAATATTGCTCGACATAATACACCTCTTAAACTGATCAGGGGAAAATGGGTATGGCCTCCAGACCTTGATTTTCCGGTAAACCAAATAGAATATTCATATTTTGTACAGCTTGACCAGCTGCACCTTTCATTAAATTATCAATGGCTCCGCAGGCAATAGCCCTTTGCGTTCTGGGATCATAAGTAACACCAATATGGCAAAAATTACTTCCCCAAGCCCATTTGCTTTGTGGCCAATTGCCCACATCATGCACTTTGACAAAATATTCATCAGCATATGTTTCACGATATAGCTTTGTCAAATCCTCAGCGGAACTGCTATCTTTGAGATCCACATAGACCGTGGAAAGAATACCTCTGGTCATGGGAGTCAGATGGGGAGTAAAATTGATCACTTGCTCCTCGGCAGATATATCGGTCAAAATCTGCTCAATTTCCGGAGTATGGCGATGACGCCCGACATTATAAGCCTTAATGTTCTCATTGACCTGCGCATAGATATTGTTGGCCGTAGGACTGCGCCCGGCTCCCGATACACCTGATTTAGCATCGATAATGACAGAATTCCTTTTGACTAACCCATGAGAAAAAAGTGGATATAGTGCTAAAAGGGAAGCTGTGGGAAAACAGCCAGGATTGGCAATAATATCGGCTCCGGCTATTTTATTCCTGTACAATTCCGGCAAACCATAAACTGCTTTTTCGGCCAGTTGGGGATAATTATGTTTGACACCATACCATTCTTCATAAACAGCAGTGTCACGGAAACGAAAATCCGTGCTGATATCGATAATTTTTTTACCTTTAGCCACAGCAGCGGCAGCGGGCTCGATACCTTGGCCGGCAGGCATGGCCAAAAAAATCAGATCGCTATCTTCAACCACCTTTTCTATATCGGTCTTTTCTATTTTATGAGCACAAAGCCCCTCAAGATAAGAGTAAGAAGCAGTCACCTGTTCGCCAATAAAGCTTTTAGCAGCGGTAATATGTTTTATATTAACGGCTAAATGCCCTAATAAGAGTCTCAGCAATTCACCACCGGTATAACCTGTAACACCAACAATAGAAGCATTGATTTGAAGCTTGGTCATTAATTTGCACCTCATTTTACTAAGAATAAAAACTATTATACAACATAATGAATAATAATGCAACATTTTCTTTGTAATAAATATTATTTTATGTATACATAAATATTTTTCAGGCACAATATTTTATATATTTGATTCAATAAAAAGGAGATCATCATGAATTATCAAATGGTTTGCGATTGCCCATATACTTTTGGAAATGGCGAGTGTATTAATGAAAAGGGCCTCATTGAAGGGCCACAAGCTTGCAAAGATTGTCCCTGTTATCAAAATTGGTACAATCAGCTTTAGTCCTTGATAGGACTTATAATGCTGCCCTCTAAAATCAAAAGCCTCCGTTTCAGCTCCAGCATCTCCTGGCTGATTTTGTCACGGTGATGTCCTAAATCACCATCCTTACCGATTACTCGATGGCAGGGAATATAAATTGCAATGGGATTATGAGCCAAAGCAAGGCCAACTGCTCTTTGGGCACGCGGTTTGCCGATCATCTCTGCGATCTGGCTATAAGATCTAAGCTCTCCATAAGGAATGGTAGTTACGGCATGCCATACTTTGCTAAAAAATTGCGGATGATCAGGTATAACAAAAGGCAATGTTAGGTGGGTCAAAGCGCCTGAAAGATAGGCGGCCAATTCTTTTTCCAATAAATATCCAAATTCAGAGATCTCACTTCTGGGAGCAGGCAAACTATGATCGGGAGTACCCAAAGCAAGTATACCTCTTTTATCCCAAACACAGTCTACTGGTCCCCAATAGGTCTGTATTCTCTCTCTAGTCATAAAACTATCTCCTTCAATAAATATTTAATTCTCGCAATCTACGGTGATAAAATATTTAACAATACCACTATAAATCCCCCAGGCTAATTGCCATTGATAATCTTTGTCCTGCAACAGAGCCTCCTCTCGATCATTGGAAAAAAAGCCTACCTCTACTAAGGCAATAGGTATAGAATTGTGTTGTAAAATATAGGCATCCGGATGTGCCAAAGCCTTCCTATTGCTTTGGCTGATAATAGAAACTTCGGATTGGATACTTTCTGCCAATTGCCTACCTTTTTCATCACTTTTGTTATAAAAAACTTGAGCTCCATAAACATGTGTTTTTTTTGGGAAAGAATTTCCATGTATACTTATGCATACAGCTGAATTAGTATCCGTCATTAATTGCAGCCGCCTGTCTAGGTCGGCTCTTTTAGTTTCATCTACTATAACATCGTTTTCCCTGCTTAATACCACTGTTGCTCCGGACTGACGTAATATTTCAGCTAAAGAGCGTGAAATAGCTAGGTTGATATCCTTTTCTAATAATCCATTTTTGCTGATTACACCGGGATCTTTACCTCCATGGCCGGGATCGATAAAGATAGTCTTACCCGCTAAAGCCCAAGAGATCACAGGCTTGGAGGAATAAACTTCCGCTCCGGGAAAACGCCACCACAACAATGCACATACTGCCAGCGCGGTTATGATTATAATAGGTAACCATTTTAGTTGGAAAACACCCCAATAATTTATGCGCAAAGGCCTCACCCCCGCCATAAATTATGCTGTAGATGAGGTGTTTAGAATAGGAGCATCTAAATTTTATTTAGATACTGAAGCACATTCACCGCTGATACCTCTCAAAATAGCTACACCATGCGGTAAGGCAGGCCAAATTGCTTGTAAACATTCTTTAACAGCTTTAGGACTGCCAGGCAGATTTATAATCAGAGTTTGGCCCCGAATGCCCGCCACCGCTCTGGAAAGCATAGCTTTAGGAGTAATTTCCATACTTATGGCACGCATGACTTCCGGTATACCAGGCACTTGCTTATCAATAATATCAAGTGTAGCCTCAGGTGTATTATCTCTGGGCGAAAAACCGGTACCGCCACTGACAAAAATCACATCGACGGTATAATTATCGGCTAAATCACGCATGGCAGCGGCCAATTTTTTCCGGTCATCGCTGATTATTCTACAATCTATCTCTACTGCTCTTTTATCAACCATCATTTCTCTTATGGCAGGACCGCTTTTATCTTCTCTTAGTCCCAGAGAGCCTTTATCGCTGGCGATAATTATGGCAAAAGTAATAATATCATTAGCGTCCCTGATAGGCTGGCCATTTTGGATCTCGCCACCTGTAATAACCCGCACGAAAATACCTTCTCTGGGCATCACGCAATCACCGGCCTGTTCATAAATGGCACAGCGATTATGGCATTCTTTACCTATCTGTGTTACTTGCGTCAAACATTCATCACCTAGCCATAAGCGCGTACCGATGGGAAGGGTATATAATTCTATTCCTTTGGTAGTAATATTTTCGGCAAAATCTCCGGTACCGACATCCAGACCTTTGGCAATCATTTTATCGATACTTTCCTGAGCCAAAAGACTGACCTGACGGTGCCATTTTCCACCATGTGCATCACCCTGAATACCCCACTCCTGTATTAATACACCGGAGCCAACATCTTTCTTACGCATACCTTTATTTTCGCTGATACATACGGCAGCAATTTGCCCTATCACAGAGCCTTTTTTTATCTCTTTAGTACTTATTTTTTCCATTGCTTTTCTCCTTGTCTGGTAAAAGTACCGCTTTTGCCGCCGCTTTTACTGATTAGGCGAATATCACCTATCACCATACCTCTGTCCACAGCTTTACACATATCATATATAGTTAGCCCTGCTACAGAGACAGCAGTCAGGGCCTCTATTTCAACACCTGTTTTACCGTTGTTTTTTACAGCGGCCTCTATCTCTACCGAGTGGTCCTCTTCATTTATTAAAAAATTCATTTCTATTCCTGTGAGCATCAAAGGATGACACATCGGTATTATATCAGAAGTTTTTTTAGCAGCCATAATGCCGGCTACCTGGGCCACAGCTAAAACATCACCTTTTTTAAAACCCTTTTGCTTAATCAAAGCTAATGTTTCGGGAGCCATTTTCACCCAACCGCGTGCAATAGCCAAACGCTCCGTATCCGCCTTAGCTGATACATCAACCATTCTGGCTCGGCCATTCTCATCAATATGAGTCAGCTCTTGTTCCTTGCTCATGCTCATAAATCAACCTCCGAATAATTATTATCATGTCAAATGATAGTAGCTGCAGATAAAATCTGCGATGCTCTCAACATCATCAGGACTAAAAACAGGCTTATTTCCGATAAGTTGTCTTTTTTTCTCATCAAAATCTTTAATTATATAAGCGACTGCTTCCTTAGGAGGCAAAAACAATTCTGCCTGAGGATCTATGGAAATCTCTATTTTGTCCTGATAACCTCTTTTATATCCCTCGACTAAAATTATATCCCACTTATCATAAGCCTCTAAAAAAGCAGACATTTGTTCTAAAGATGGCTCCTGCTCGGGAAATCCCTGCGCCAACCAACCTTCAGGAGTAATGAGCAAAGAAACCTGGGCACCGGCCCGATTATGCCGATTAGTATCCTTATTGCCTGTCGGCAGAGATAAATGGCGACCATGCTTGATTACCGCTACCTTAAATCCCCGTCTGTCAAGAACGGATAAGATACCTTCGATAATAGTCGTCTTGCCGCAATCGGCATGACCGGCTATAATACTGATCATAGGAACAGACATAATTTCTCCTTAACTAAAGGTTATAAGCCCTGCATTTTAACAAAATACAACTTATAAGATAGTTTCTACTTAAATAATATTAATCCTGCCCTCAAACAAAACAAAAGTACTCTCTTTTGGCAATATTCTACTTTTCGTTATTATTTTTTAGCATTGATAAACCAACTGATAATTATGGCTCACCCAATAATATTGGGCCATTTTTACTATCATATGCGAGGAAATTTCTAGGATAGACAATAAGCTAAAAAAGGCTGTTATGGCAAAATCCATAACAGCCTTATATAATACGGAAAAGCAAGTAACATATTAACGTTTGGAGAATTGGCTGGCTTTGCGGGCTTTTTTCAAACCGTATTTGCGTCTTTCTTTCATTCTCGGGTCACGAGTGATAAACCCGGCAGATTTGAGCGCCGGACGCAACCCTTCATCTACTAAACAAAGAGCTCTGGCAATACCGTGACGTACTGCACCGGCTTGACCAGTAGTGCCACCACCTTTGACGGAAGCGATAACATCATATTTGCTTAAAGCAGAAGTCAGTTCCAAAGGTTGTTTTACGATCATTTCCAAAGTTTTTTTACCGAAATATTCACCAAGTTCTCTTTTATTGATTGTTATATTACCGTTGCCGGCTACCAGCCAAACTTTAGCGATAGCATTTTTACGGCGACCGGTACCATAATATTTTAATTGATCAGCCACTTTAGATAATCCTCCCTTCAACTAAAACTGCCATAGTTGCGGCTTTTGTGCTTCATGCGGATGCATATCACCTGCATAGACTTTGAGCTTTTTAGCGGATGCTCTGCCCAAACGATTATGAGGAAGCATACCTTTGACAGCTTTTTCCACGGCCAAGATAGGTCTTTGTGCCATTAAATCTTTATAAGAAGTTTCTTTTAATCCGCCCGGATAACCGGAATGGCGGTATAATTTCTTTTGCACGAGTTTATTGCCGGTAAGAACAGCTTTATCGGCATTAATGATAATAACAAAATCACCGGTATCAATATGCGGTGTAAAAATCGGTTTATGCTTACCGCGCAACAAACGAGCTGCTTCAGTTGCCAAACGGCCCAATGGTCTGCCGGCAGCATCAAGTATATACCAAGCTCTTTGGATATCAGCAGGCTTTGCCATATAAGTACCCAAATTATTTCCCTCCTTAAAATCATAAGAAAACCATTTTTAAAATCATGCCAAGCCTTTCGCCAACGGGGCAGAAGTCGAAAGGCATTACCTAAATATTATATACAGGTCAAGCTTGTATGTCAAGGCAGTATAGCTTATAAATCATTAATTTTTAAACAAATGCAGTTAATATTTTACTTGCCATAAAATCAGACCATGAGCAGGTGCTGGTTTTATGGGCTCGGTTAGGTTGTTTTCGATGAATTGCCTCATATCCTCAGCCTGGTATCTGCCCAGACCCACAGCCACTAAACGAGCAGTAATAAAACGAACCATTTTGTATAAAAAGCCATTGCCGGAAATCTCTATCACCAAAGGGTCGTGCATACCCTTCCAAGGCAGCTCAGTAAAATAACTGCTGTGGTCCACCACAATGTTGTCAATACGCCTGATATGGCTTTTGGCGGAGCCGCCCGCGGCGCAAAATTGGCTGAAATCATGTTCTCCGATAAAATAACGCGCTGCCTCTTGCATAGCCTCTATATCCAACTCTTGTGCGATCTGCCAAGCCCAATGCCCACGAAAAACATTGATGTCCTTGCAGCGGTCTATTGTATAACAATAAGTTTTACCGCAAGCGCTATAACGGGCATGAAAATCCTCAGATACTTCTTTTGCCTCAGAAATTCTGATATCATTGGGCAAAGCATGATTCAATGCCTTCAAAAGACCTGTCAGAGGAATGATATTATCAGTATGAAAATTAGCAACCTGTCCCAAAGAACTTACACCTGCATCAGTTCTGCTCGCTCCGTAAATAGTCACAGGCTGCAAAAGCACCTTTTTTAGCGCGGATTCCACTGTTTGCTGAATACTTTTACCATGAAATTGCGGCTGGGCTTGCCAACCGATATAAGCTGCTCCATCATATTGGATTGTAAGTTTTATATTGCGCATATCATAACCCTTTTACACGAAGATATATTACTAATAAAAGTATAAAGACAAAAATCAGCAAAGTAACAGTATCACGAGGCTTCCATTGGCTTTGGCGCCAGCGGCTGCGGCCCCTGCCTCCTCGATAACAACGGGCCTCCATGGCCCAAGCCAAGTCCTCAGCACGCCGAAAAGAGCTGATAAAAAGAGGTATCAATAGAGGCATCATTTGCTGGGCCTTTTTTATGAGGCCTAAACCGGAAAATCTGGCACCTCTGGCCCTTTGCGCCAGTATGATACGGTCAAATTCTTGCAAAATAGTGGGTATAAAGCGTAAAGCGATTGATATGATCATAGCCAATTCATGAATTGGGGCTCCTAATCTAATCAGCGGGGACAATAGCCTTTCCATGCCATCTGTCAGATCCAGGGGTGTGGTGCAAAGAGTCAATAAAGAAGCAAAAAGCACCAAAAGCAGTAAACGTGAACCTATCAGAAGACCTTTGGTCAGGCCCTCTTCCGTTAATTGAAAAATACCAAAACTGGCAATTACTTCTCCGGGCACCATGAAAAAATTAAAAAACATACTGATAACAATAAATAATATAATCATCCACATACCTCGCCATAAAAATAGAAAAGGTATACGGCTAATAATCAAAGCTAAAAAAAATATCGCTGCCAATAATAAATAAGATATCCATTGCTGTGCTGTAAAAAGGGCGATCATATAAATAAGCACGGCTAATAGTTTGGCCCTGGCATCTAAGCGATGGGCTAAGGAATCGAGAGCATAATATTGACCTATTAGTAATCTATTTACTATCATCGTCATCACTCTCCGGCCATAAAACAGCTCTTATTTCTGCAAAAGCCTCCTCTATGGTTAGTCCATGGGCTAGCACAGGAAAATTCCTTTTTTTTAATCTTCTCAATAAATCGGCCGCGGGGGTAAGTTCTAAACCTATAGCAAATAATTTTTCCTCATCGGCAAAGACCTCCTGAGGTTTACCGTCCAACACAATACTACCTTTATTCATCACTACTACCCTTTGAGCTAAAGCAGCGGCCTCTTCCATACTGTGAGAAATCCAAATCACAGTCTTGCCTGCTCTATGCTCAGCGCGGATCAAATCCATGATCCAGGCTCTACCCTTTTCATCCAAACCGGCGGTGGGCTCATCAAAAATAAAAATCTGCGGCTCCATAGCTAAAATACTGGCCAAAGCCACCTTTCGCTTTTCTCCGCCGGATAGAGCAAAAGGCGAACGCTCTAAAAATGATGACGGATCAAGACCCACTTTCTGCAAAACATCAATAATGATTTTATCTACCTTTTCCTGGGACAGACCTTTATTTTTGGCGGCAAAACCAACTTCTTCTTTCACGGTATCGGCAAAAAACTGTTGCTCAGGATATTGGAACACTAATCCCACCTGATAAAAAATCTCATCTTTATTGGCTTTTTTACCATCAACTGTCACTATACCCTCTTGCGGTGACAAGAGACCGCTGATCACTTGTGCCAAAGTGCTTTTTCCCGAACCACTATGGCCTACCACCACTACAAACTCTCCCTCAGGAATATAAAGGTTTATACCCTGTAAAGCGGGCGTGGCAAAAGGAGTATGTTCTTTATACATATAACTGACATTATCAAGTCTTATGTGCATAAAACCTCCATAATTTCATCTATGGTGGCAGCTCCCCTCACCTGTTCATAGCCGGCATCTGCCAGCATGGACGACAAACGGCAAATAGGAGGTAAAGCCAACCCCCAGCCCGCCATGCTCCGCTCCTGAGAAAAAATCTCTTTGACATTTCCTTGGGCTGCAATCATACCATCCTGCATAATGACTACCCTCTCGGCTAATAGGGCTTCCTCCATAATATTAGTAATATAAATGATCGCCATACCTATCTCTCGATGGAGGTATTGCAAAGTAGAAATCACTTGCCTGCGCATTTGTGGATCGAGCATTGATGTCGGTTCATCCAGAACCAGGTAGCGAGAAGACATAGCCAAGGCCCCAGCTATCGCCAGTCGCTGCTTTTCGCCACCGGAAAGAAGATATGGTTCTTTGCTTCTTACTTCGCGCAATCCTGTAATATCCAAGGCCTTTTCTATGCGTCTGTTAATCTCATCAGAGTCAAGTCCCAGATTTTCCGGGCCAAAAGCAATATCTTCTTCTACGCTGTTGGCAACTATCTGATTATCGGGGTTTTGAAAAACAAAAGCTACCTTTTGTCTGATGTCATAAATATGCTCTTGGTCCCTGGTATCCCAACCATCAACCAAAACCTGACCTTTACTAGGCAATAAAAGGCCATTGAGGTGCTTGGCTAAGGTGCTTTTACCGGAGCCATTGGCCCCGATAAGAGTCAGCCATTCACCGGGATAGATATGCAAGCTGCAATCACTGACAGCTTTTACCGTCAGCTTTTGCTTATCTCTATCTTGATCAAGGTATTTATCATAACTAAAAGAAATGTTTTTAATTTCTATCATAGGTAGCTCCAAAAAAATGTGCTGCAAAATAAAGCAGTCAGGATAGGCGATCTACCCTGACTCTCGTTTTTGTTATTAATAGAAATAGTTTATACCAATTCCACCAGAGCCATCTGAGCTGCGTCCCCGCGTCTCAGATCAAGACGGATAATTCGGGTATAACCACCTTGACGGTCGGCATATTTAGGAGCTATTTCAGTAAACAATTTAGTCACCACATCTTCTTCGGTAAGATAGGCCAAAGCAGTGCGACGAGCGGCCAAATCGCCTTGTTTGCCCAAGGTGATCATTTTATCCACTACACTGGCCAATTCCTTGGCACGAGCTTCGGTAGTTTCTATTTTACCGTTTTTCAAAAGGGAAGTAGATGCATTACGCAACATAGAACGACGATGAGCGCTTTTCACACCTAATCTGCGGTATGCCATTTTACAACCTCCTTTGCTCTCGGTCTTTCTTTATTCATCACTTTTTCTTAAAGACAATCCCAATTCTTGCAATTTGCTGATTACTTCTTCCAATGATTTACGTCCTAAATTGCGGACTTTCATCATTTCCTCTTCGGTTTTTTGCGTTAATTCTTGTGTGGTATGAATGCCGGCACGTTTTAAACAGTTATAAGAACGTACAGAAAGATCCAATTCCTCAATAGTCATTTCCAGCAATTTATTCTTTTTGTCTTCTTCTTTTTCCACTAAAGCAACCTCGGGAGGCGCACTTTGAGTAAGAAAGATAAAAAGATTGAGATAATCGCTTAAAATATGAGCAGAAGCACTAATAGCTTCATCGGGGGCAATTGTCTTGTCCGTCCAAACTTCCAAAGTTAGCTTATCATAGTCCGTTTGTTGTCCTACCCTAGTATCTTCTACCAAAAAATTCACTTTTACAACCGGGGAAAATAATGAATCAATAGGAATAATACCGATAGGTTGATTCTCTTTTTTATTCTTCTCGGCACTGACATAACCGCGGCCTTTATCAACGGAAATCTCCATCATCAGATAACCATCATCATCCAAAGTAGCTATATAATGATCGTGATTCAATATATCTACTCCAGCAGGACATTGGATATCGGCGGCAGTAACAACACCCGGACCTTTGGCCTCGACATAGATTACCTGTGGCTCATCACAATGCATTTTTACAGAGAGACCTTTAAGATTGAGGATGATATCGGTGATATCCTCCACTACACCAGGGGCTGTAGAAAATTCATGCAGCACACCTTCAATTTTTACAGCCGTCACAGCAGCTCCGGGCAAAGCAGATAAAAGTACCCGACGTAAGGCATTACCTAAGGTAATACCGTAACCCCTCTCCAAAGGTTCGATGACAAATTTGCCATAAGAATTATCCTCTGTTTTTTCAACACATTGGACTTTGGGCTTTTCTATTCCAAACACATTATCGCCCTCCTTTTTTTGAGCATTAACAGCAAAAATTAACGGGAATAAAGTTCTATTATCAATTGCTCATCGATTGGCAGATCTATATCTTCTCTTGTGGGTAATGCAATTACTTTACCTACCAAGTTTTCTTTATCCACTTCCAACCAGGCCGGAGCCGTACGCGAGGTAAGAGCAGCAGCAATGGCTTCGATTTTTGGAGAGGTTCTGCTTTTTTCTTTGACAGATATCACATCTCCCATTTTAACTAAATAGGAAGGGATATTTACTTTTTTACCATTGACGGTAAAATGTCCGTGTCGGACTAATTGGCGAGCATCAACTCTGGAGGAAGCAAAGCCCAGACGATAAACTACATTATCCAAACGGCTCTCCAATAATCTCAAGAGATTCTCACCGGTAACGCCTCTTTGCTTCTCGGCTTTACGGAAATAATTACGGAATTGTTTTTCCAATACGCCATAGATACGGCGTACTTTTTGTTTTTCTCTCAACTGTATGCCATACTCGGAAACTTTCTTTCTAGATTGACCATGCTCTCCCGGGGCATACGCTTTAGTAGTTACGGCGCATTTATCGGAATAGCAACGGTCACCTTTAAGGTAGAGTTTCATACCTTCACGACGGCAGAGGCGGCAAACAGCGCCTTTATATCTAGCCATTTAGTAACCTCCTAAACTCTTCTTCTTTTGGGTGGACGGCAGCCATTATGGGGAATGGGAGTTACATCTTTAATCATGCTAACTTCCAAACCGGCAGCTTGCAGTGAACGAATGGCAGCCTCCCTGCCTGAACCAGGTCCTTTTACCAAGCATTCCACTTGGCGCATACCATTTTCCATGGCTTCTTTGGCCGCAACTTCTGCTGCCATTTGCGCGGCAAAAGGTGTGCTTTTCCGGGAGCCTTTAAAACCCATAGCCCCTGCAGAGGACCACGAAACAGCATTACCGAATTTATCGGTGATAGTAATTAAGGTATTATTAAAAGTAGATTGAATATGTGCTACGCCTACTTCAATATTTTTTCTCTCTTTTTTTCTGCGAGTTTGTCTTCTTGCCAATCAAAAGACCTCCCTTCCTCTATTTTTTCCGTTTAGCGCCCACAGTGCGTTTCGGACCTTTTCTGGTACGAGCATTAGTTTTGGTTTTTTGCCCGCGCACTGGTAAACCGCGACGATGGCGGATGCCACGATAGCAACCAATTTCTGTAAGCCTTTTTATATTCAAAGCAATATCCCTGCGCAAGTCACCTTCGACTTGGCAAGTACGATCTAAAATATCACGGATTTTGAGAACTTCATCCTCAGTTAAATCTTTGACCCTTGTATCGGGATTTATACCTGCCTGTGCCAATATTTTTCTGGATGTAGTCAAGCCTACGCCAAAAATATAGGTCAAGCCAATTTCCACCCTTTTATCTCTGGGCAGGTCGACGCCAGCAATACGTGCCATTTATTTTACACACCTCCACAAGTTTTTCTACAGTTTTTTGACGGGCTTAGCCTTGGGTTTGTTTATGCTTGGTATTACGGCAAATAACCATTACTTTACCACGTCTTTTAATAATTTTACATTTTTCACAGATGGGTTTAACAGAAGCTCTGACTTTCATACCCAATCCTCCTTTGCTTTTGTCAAGCAAAAGCCAAATCTGACTTTTGAATCAATTATTTGTAGCGATAGATAATTCTGCCCCTGGTTAAATCATAGGGACATAATTCTACCGTCACTTTGTCTCCGGGCAGGATACGAATATAATTAGTGCGTATTTTGCCGGAAATATGAGCCAATACTTTATGTCCGTTTGCCAGCTCTACCTTGAACATGGCATTTGGCAATGGCTCAACAACAGTACCATCTATTTCTATTCCGTCTTGTTTAGACATGTTTCGTCCTCCTTGTCAAATTCCTTTTTCTCTTTATGGCAGTTACTGCTCATCTAAGAGGTTGGACATAGCTCTTCTGACATCTTCGTTTGTGACGGGTTGACCCTTTGCTAACATATCAGCAAAGTCAGCCGCTACCTTATTGATATGTTGCAAATGACGACGATTTTTCTTTTTGGGGTTTTCGACCCTTCTTTTGCGGCCATCCACCAACCAAAGACAATCGTTTGTTATGGCATAAACCAGATAAAATTCCCCCTGATCTCTGCCTTGTTTAGACCTGACTAATTGTCCAGGACATAATGACAGCTTATTATTTATCTCCCATTTACAATCAAAATTATTAAGTTTTTCATTCTCTATTTTCATTGGTCCACCTATAGATATGAATTTAATATTGATTGCAAAAGCTATGCCTATCCACAAACAACCTGTCAACGCTATTATCCAAGGTTATGACTTGAGATTGTTTTATATTTGCATGATTATTAATTCCAGTTTTGCCCCAAAGCCTTGCCTAAATCCAACATAACGGCGTTGATGGGTTGATCTCCATCAATATTATGCAAGATGTTTTTTTGTTCATAATAGGCAATAAGAGGCGCCGTTTGTTCCTCATAAACCTTTAAACGGTTTTTGACTGTTTCTTCTTTATCGTCACTACGCTGATAAAGCTCTCCACCGCAAACGTCACAAACATCTTCTACGTTGGGAGGGTTGTAAAGCAAATGATAAATATTGCCGCATTTACGACACATTCTTCTACCTGTTAAACGGGTGATCAGTTTATCAAGGGGAACGTTGATATTCAAAACAGCTGTCAGCTTGTCATTCATTTGGGCCAAAAGCTCATCAAGAGCTTCCGCTTGTTTGACTGTACGGGGGAATCCATCTAAAAGAAATCCTTCTTTACAGTCAGCCTGACTGATACGATCCTTGATAATACCTATTGTCACTTCATCAGGAACCAAAAGTCCTTTATCCATATAAGATTTTGCTTCTGCTCCTAAGGGAGTGCCGGAGCTGATAGCAGCTCTGAACATATCTCCAGTAGAAATATGCGGTAAAAAAAGTTTTTTGACCAAAACCTCTGCCTGTGTGCCTTTACCGGCACCGGGAGGTCCTAATAAAACTATTTTCATATGCATCCTCCTGCACTATTTCATAAACCCTTGATAATGCCGCATTAAGAGCTGAGATTCTACCTGCTTCATAGTATCCAAAGCTACGCCAACGGCAATCAGCAAGGATGTACCACCAAAATAGAAGTTAAGTCCCGTAACCCCCATAGCAATACTAGGTAAGAGAGCAATAAATGCTAAGAAAAGACCTCCCGCAAAAGTAATACGGGAAAGAACCTTATCTAAATAGTCTACAGTAGGTTTACCCGGACGCAATCCGGGAATAAATCCGCCATATTTTTTCAGATTGTCGGCAATATCCGGAACATTGAATGTTACGGCGGTATAAAAATAGGTAAATGCTAAGATTAAAAGTGCGTAACAAACCATGTATACAGGATGTTGGAAACCAAAAATCGTGGAAATGAAGGCAGCTATAGAACTGCTTTGCTCAAACAAGCCCGCTAAAAGAGCAGGAAGAGTCAATATAGCCATAGCGAAGATGATGGGGATAACGCCGGCTTGATTGATCTTCATTGGTATATAAGTGCTCTGGCCACCATACATTTTCCTGCCCACAACTCTTTTGGCATATTGAACAGGTATACGTCTTTGGCCCTCCTGCACTGCTACTATACCAGCAATAACAAATAGGGCAATCAACACAAACAAAACTACTGTAACAATACTGGCCTCACCGGTTTTAACATATTGGGTCATAGAACCGATTTGGGAAGGCAAGTTGACAACGATACCAGCAAAGATGATTAAAGATATACCATTACCGATACCTTTATCAGTAATCAATTCGCCTAACCACATCAAGAATACAGTACCGGCCGTAAGCGTAAGAGCTACCAAAAAGACAGAGCCGATACTCGGATCAACAAAGGCACTTCTCAGATAAAATGACATTGCTAAAGCCTGTGCAAAACCTAAAATTACAGTACCATAACGGGTGATCTGAGTCATTTTTTTGCGGCCTTCCGGGCCCTCTTTAGATAATTTCTCGAAATACGGCACCACCATAGTTAAAAGATTGAGAATAATTGAAGCATTAATGTATGGGATAATACCCATAGCAAACACAGTAAATTGCTTCAAGGCACCGCCGGAAATAATATCAACGAAGCCAAATATTGAAGAGCTTAAAAGTTGTTGGATGATTTCAGTATCAATTCCCGGAACAGGAATATGCGCACCAATCCTGAAGACGATAAACATCAAGATAGTAAAAATGATTTTTTTGCGCAATTCTGCTACTTTCCAGGCATTAACAAATACGGATAGCATTAAATCACCTCAACCTTCCCACCCAAGGCAGTAATCTTTTCTGCTGCGCCTTTGGTTGTAGGTACTTGCACGGTGAGTTTTTTTGTTAATTCACCATTGGCAAGGATTTTCACTCCATCTTTAATATTTTTAATAATGCCGGAAGTCAAGAGTACCTCTGCTGTAATAACCGTATCATTATCAAATTTATTTAATGCTTCCAGGCTCACTTCAGTAATTTCTTTGCCAAAGATATTAGTAAAACCTCTTTTTGGTAAACGACGATGTAAAGGCATTTGACCGCCTTCAAAACCGAGACGAACGCCACCACCGGCACGTGAATTTTGCCCTTTATGGCCTCTGCCGGATGTTTTACCTGCGCCGGAGCCAGTACCGCGACCAACTCTGACAGTTTTTTTGCGAGAACCGGGAGCAGGGGATAATTGATTGAGTTTCATGCTCACACCTCCCTACTTTTATTTTGCTTCTTGTTCATCAAATGTTTCTACTTTGACCAGATGAGCTACTTTTTGTGTTTTACCCAAGATATCTTTGGTATCCTCTTGTACAACACTGGAATTAAGCTTTCTCAATCCTAAAGAGGCTAAAATCGCTTTTTGGTTTTTATTATAGCCGATAGGGCTTTTGGTTAAGGTTATTTTAATTTTTGTCATTTCAGTTCTCCCCCTAACCCAATATTTGTTCCGGAATTAAGCCTCTTAAGCGGCTCACTTCTTCAATAGTTTTCATGGATTGCAAACCTTCCATAGTAGCTCGAACCATATTGATAGAATTATTGGAACCCAAAGATTTGGTCAGAATATTTTTATATCCTGCCAATTCCAACACCGCACGCACAGGGCCGCCGGAGATAACTCCGGTACCTTCTGCGGCAGGTTTCAAAAGTACTTTACCCGCACCATAACGTCCAACCACAGCATGAGGAATGGTACCATTGATAACGGGAACATGGATCATGTTCTTTTTGGCATCTTCTACGCCTTTTTTGATTGCTTCAGGAACTTCCCCTGCTTTACCCAAACCGGCGCCGACATTACCATTACCATCACCAACTACCACCAAGGCGCTGAAGCTGAAGCGACGACCGCCTTTGACCACTTTGGCCACACGGTTGATATTAACTACTCTTTCTGTTAATTCTAAATTGCTGGCATCTATTCTTGCCATCGATTACCCTCCTTCGCTTAAAACTCCAGGCCGCCTTCTCTGGCGCCATCAGCCAAAGCTGCTATTCTGCCATGATAGAGAAGCCCGCCACGGTCAAATACTACTTTTGTAATATTATTTGCTTTAGCTTTTTCCGCAATCAGCAAACCAACCTTATTAGCGGCTTCTTTATTTCCGCCATAGGTACCTTTTAAAGAAGCGTCCAAAGAAGATGCTGCTGCCAAAGTAACTCCTTTATTATCGTCGATCACTTGCGCATAAATATGCTTGGCGCTGCGAAAAACTGCCAAACGAGGACACTCGGCGGTGCCAATAATATTTTTGCGGATGCGATAATGTTTTTTCGCTCTGATAGCTTTTCTATTGATTTTCTTGAACATCGTTTCACTTCCTTCCAACCACTCCAAAGGATTATATCCCTTCTTCACAGTGGTTTAACTGAGACTAAATTATTTAGCGCCTGCTTTACCGGCCTTACGTTTGACTACTTCGCCGGCATAACGGATACCTTTGCCTTTATAAGGTTCAGGCGGACGGATGTTTCTGATATTAGCGGCTAAAGCACCAACTTTTTCTTTGTCAATACCTTTGACCTGAATTTTATTGGGAGCAAGTACTTCTACTTGCAAATCATCACCTGGATCAACTTCTACAGGATGGGAAAAACCCACTTGCAGAGATAATTTATTACCTTGTTTGGCGGCACGGTAACCAACACCCACCAATTCCAGATTCTTATCGAAACCTTGCGTAACACCAGTTACCATATTGTAAAGCAATGCTCTTGTCAAACCGTGCAAAGAACGATGCTTAGGCTCGTCGCTATCACGGGTAACGGTCAAAACATCATTTTCCAAGGTAACTTTAATTTCCGGAGAAAAAGACCGTTTCAAAGTGCCTTTAGGTCCTTTGACCTCTACGGCATTTCCACTGATGGTCACAGTTACTCCGGCCGGAACATTTATAGGCATTTTGCCAATTCTCGACATCTTTACACCTCCTATATGTCTTGACCGACTACCAGATATAGCAGAGAACTTCTCCGCCAAACCCTTGTTTTCTGGCCATTTTATCAGTCATCAGACCGGCTGAAGTAGAAATGATGGCAATCCCCAAACCACCTAATACTTTGGGTAGCTCATCTTTTCTGGCATAAACACGCAATCCCGGACGGGATATTCTTTTCAAGCCAGTAATAACTTTTTCTTTATTATTGCCATATTTAAGATACAAACGGACTATACCTTGTTTTCCATCCTCGATATATTCCACATCTTTAATGAAGCCTTCTTCTTTTAGAATATTAGCCATGCCCAATTTAGTTTTTGAAGCGGGTATTTCTACCTTATCCATATAAACTATATTTGCATTTCTTATCCTAGTTAAGAAATCGGCGATAGGATCGGTAACTACCATTTAAAAAACCTCCTTCCGTCAACATCCACGATTACCAACTAGATTTGGTAACACCGGGGATTTCTCCTTTATAGGCCAGCTCACGGAAACAAATACGGCAAATACCGAATTTGCGCATATAAGCATGGGGCCTACCGCAAATACTGCAGCGATTATATCCTCTAACCCTAAATTTGGGTGTGCGTTTTTGCTTCACTAACATAGAAGTTTTAGCCACGAGATTCCCTCCTCTTTGAATTCACCGGACTATCTTTCGGCGAAGGGCATGCCCATTAAACCCAACAGCTCACGGCATTCTTCGTCGCTTTTGGCAGAAGTAACAAAGTTCACTTCCAACCCCCGGAGTTTATCTATTTTATCATACTCAATTTCCGGGAAGATTAATTGTTCTTTAAGTCCTAAAGTGTAATTACCGCGGCCATCAAAGGCTTTGGTAGATACGCCTTTAAAGTCACGTACCCGAGGGATTGCTGCTGAGATTAGCTTGTCAACGAATTCATACATTCTGTTGCCTCTTAAAGTTACTTTGCAACCGATAGACATACCTTGACGTAATTTAAAAGCAGCAATGGACTTTTTGGCCTTGGTGATAATAGGTTTTTGTCCGGAAATAATAGTCAAATCTCCTACAGCGGCATCCAAAGCTTTAGGGTTTTGGATAGCTTCGCCCATCCCCATATTAATCACAACTTTTTCCAATTTTGGAATTTCCATAATATTTTTATAGGAAAATTTCTCTTGAAGTTGCGGGCGGATTTCACTTAAATATTTATCTTTTAGCCTTGCCATAAAGATTCCTCCTTCCCTCGTTATTTATCAAATACTGATCCACATTTACTGCATTTACGTTGTTTTGAACCATCTTGGGCTATTTCATTGCCAATGCGAACAGGTTTGTTGCAATGGGAACAAAAGATCATCACATTAGAAACATCAATACCGGCTTCTTTTTTAATAATACCACCTTGCGGCGAAGCTTTGGTAGGTTTGGTATGACGGCTGACCAGATTGACTTTTTCAACATACACACGATTTTTTTTAGGTTCAGCCGCGATAACTTTACCTTTTTTACCGGCATCTTTTCCCGAGATAACAACCACTGTATCACCTTTTTTTATATGCATTTTTTTTGCTTTTAATATTTCCCTTGCCATTTCTTCACCTCCGACTTAGAGTACTTCCGGAGCAAGTGAGATGATTTTCATAAAGTCTTTATCTCTCAATTCTCTGGCTACCGGCCCGAATATACGGGTACCTCTCGGTTGTCCGGCATCATTAATGATAACTCCGGAATTTTCGTCAAAGCGAATATAGGAACCATCAGGACGACGGATTTCTTTTTTGGTACGCACTACAACAGCTCTAACTACATCCCCTTTTTTTACAACGCCACCCGGAGAGGCTTCTTTAACGGCACAAACGATTATATCGCCAACTGTGGCATATTTACGGCGGGAGCCGCCCAATACTTTAATACAAAGCAGTTCTTTAGCGCCTGTATTATCCCCAACTTTTAGTCTGGTTTCGGCTTGAATCACAGAACCGCCCCCCTTTCTCGATCACTTTGGTTTAAACAATAGGTGCCTTTTCAAGGATAGTTTCCAATCTCCAACATTTATCTTTAGAAAGAGGTCTAGTTTCCTTAATCAGAACTTTATCTCCTATTTTAGCCTCATTAGATTCATCATGTACTTTAAACTTTTTGCTGGTACGGATGATTTTACCATACAAAGGATGGCGGACTTTATTTTCCACCCTTACCACTATAGTTTTTTCCATTTTATCGCTGGAAACGATACCGATGCGGCTTTTTCGAGAATTTCTTTCAACCAATTATAGTTCCTCCTTTCCCGAAATCAACCCAAAGAGCATTTATTTTGCTTGTTTCAGTTCTCTTTGGCGGATAATAGTTTTTACTCTAGCCATGTCTTTTTTTACGGCTTTGATAGACATTGGATTATCCAATTGTCCGGTAGCCAAACGAAAACGCAGATTGAAGAGTTCTGCCTTCAAATCATTTTCCTTTTTCAAAAGCTCCTCGCTGGTAAGCTCACGGATATCTTTAGTTTTCATTTGCTTCACCACCTATTTCTTCTCGTTTCACAAACTTGGTTTTTATAGGAAGTTTGTGCTGGGCTAGGCGTATAGCTTCTCTAGCTAATTCTTCGGGTACTCCTGCGATTTCAAACATCACTTTGCCCGGTTTTACTACTGCTACCCAATATTCCGGAGAACCTTTACCACTACCCATACGGGTTTCAGCAGGTTTTTCCGTAACAGGTTTATGAGGGAACAGTTTAATCCAAACTTGACCACCACGTTTTATATAGCGGGTCATGGCGATACGGGCAGCTTCGATTTGACGGCTAGTAATCCAACCGCATTCCACAGCTTGCATACCATATTCACCATAAGAGATAGTATTGCCTTTATGGGCGGCACCTTTCATCCGACCACGGTGTTGGCGGCGATATTTCACTCTTTTTGGTAACAACATTTTTATTCGCCCTCCTCCACAGCATTAATTTCTACTTTTTTTTCGGTTTTTTCGGGCAATACTTCACCTTTATAGATCCATACTTTTACCCCGATTTTACCATAAGCTGTATTGGCTTCAGCAAAAGCATAATCAATATCAGCACGCAAGGTATGAAGAGGCACTTTGCCTTCGGCATACCATTCAGAACGAGCGATTTCTGCTCCAGCCAAACGGCCGCCACACATAATTTTGATACCTTCGGCACCCATTCTCATGGTGCGCATTACTGTTTGTTTCATAGCGCGGCGGAATGCAATACGTTTTTCCAAAGAGGCAGCAACGCTTTCAGCTACCAATTGAGCATCCAATTCCGGCCTTTTAATCTCAGTAATGTTCAGATTGATGTTTTTGCCAGTCATTTTTTCCAGTTCTTTTTTAAGCAATTCAACTTCTTGACCGCCACGTCCGATAACGATACCCGGTTTTGCAGTAAAAATGTTGATTTTCACTCTTTTGGCAGCTCTTTCAATATCGATTTTTGATATACCGGCTGCGTAAAGTTTTTGTTTGATATATTTACGGATTTGGTAATCTTCATAAAGGAAATGCCTGAAATCCTTTTTATTGGCATACCAACGTGCATCCCAATCCTTGATCACTCCAACACGAAAGCCCTTCGGATTTACTTTTTGACCCACGCTTAAACCTCCTCTCTGTCACCGACTACCACGGTAATGTGGCAAGTGCGATGCAACATTCTGTCTGCACGACCCATAGCACGAGGTTTAAAACGTTTCATGCTGGGACCCTGACCAATAAATGCACTTGTGACAACCAGATCTTCTCTATTGAGACTAAGATTGTTTTCAGCATTGGCTGTGGCCGAACGCAACACTTTATATATCGGAACGGCTGCCCTATTGGGCGTAAATTTTAGAATTGCTTCTGCTTCGCGCACTTTTTTCCCCCTGATGAGGTCAATAACTAATTTGGCCTTACTAGGGGAGACGCGGATATATTTGGCTACTGCTTTAGCTTCCAAAATACTTCCTCCTCTCACTCATATCCGCTACTTGAGGGCAGTAGATCTCTCGGTATGAGAGCCATGCCCACGAAATAGGCGGGTGGGAGCAAACTCCCCAAATTTGTGACCTACCATATCTTCAGTCACATAGACCGGCACATGTTTCCTGCCATCATGAATGGCAATCGTATGCCCTACCATCTGTGGAAATATAGTAGAACGACGGGACCAAGATTTGATAACTTTTTTATCGCCCGATTCATTCATTTTTTCAATGCGGAAAAGTAATTTCTCATCGCAATACGGTCCTTTTTTTAATGATCTGCTCATGCAGTCTTTGCCTCCCTTCAGTAATTATTCTGAAGCTTATAAAAAAGCAATGGATCTTGTTAGTTTTTATTTCGTCTTTTAATGATTAAGCGGCTGGATGCTTTTTTCTTCTTCCTGGTTTTTGCACCAAGCGCAGGCTTACCCCATGGAGTAACAGGATTACGGCCAACAGGGCTACGGCCCTCACCACCGCCATGCGGGTGGTCACAAGGATTCATAACAACGCCGCGGTTACCGGGACGGATACCCAGCCAACGGTTACGGCCGGCTTTACCGATAGTAATATTTTCTTGGTCGATATTACCGACTTGCCCGATAGTAGCACGGCAGCGAGATAAAACCATTCTCATTTCTCCGGAAGGTAAACGCAAAGTAGCATATTTACCTTCTTTGGCCATCAATTGAACCGAAGCACCGGCAGAACGGGCCAATTGACCGCCTGTACCGGGGGAAAGTTCAACATTGTGTACTACGGTACCTACAGGAATAGAATAAAACGGCATCGCATTACCTACTTTAATATCCACTTTTTCACCGGAGATCAATACGTCTCCCACTTTCAGGCCATAAGGAGCTAAAATATAAGCTTTAGCACCATCGGCATAATTTAAAAGAGCGATATTAGCGGTACGATTAGGATCATATTCAATACTGGCTACTTTAGCTGGAATATTGTCTTTATTTCTTTTAAAATCGATGATACGGTACATTTGTTTATGTCCGCCACCTTGATGTCTGGTGGTCATGCGGCCTTGGTTATTACGGCCACCCCGTTTTTTCAGCGGTTCTAAAAGAGATTTCTCCGGAATAGAGGTGGTAATTTCCTCAAAGGTGGAAACGGTCATGCCTCTGCGTCCGGGAGAAGTTGGTCGATATTTTTTAATACCCATTTACTTTTCCTCCTTTACCACGCTTATTGCATGCCTTCAAAAATTTCAATTTTATCGCCGGCTTTCAATGTAACAACAGCTTTTTTTGTATTGGGACGTCTACCTTGAAAGCGGCCCATCCTTTTGAGTTTACCCCTTTGATTTCTAGTTGTTACTTCTGTTACATCAACATTAAAAAGTTTTTCCACGGCATGTTTTATTTCGATCTTATTGGCATCTCTGGCAACGATAAAAGAATACTTATTATCTTCCATCAACATCATTGATTTTTCAGAAACCATAGGCTTAATCAATACATCATGTGGATTACGCATTAGCCAGCACCTCCTCAAGAGTTGCCAAAGCATTTTTTGTCAACACCAATTTATCACAAAGAAGAATGATATAGGTATTGAGCGAATTAGGCGTTGCTGCCATGACACCAGGCAAATTTCTGGCGGATAACAAAGCATTGAGATTATCTTTTTCCAGAATTACCAAAGCATTTTGGGCAGATACATTTTCTAATACTTTAGCCATTTCTTTTGTTTTCGGAGCTTCGAAATTCAAATCATCGAAAATCAACAAATCTCCGTTTTGAGCTTTAGCGGAAAGGGCGGATAAAAGAGCCAATCTCCGCATTTTCTTAGGCATATCGATTTTATAAGAGCGAGGTTGTGGTCCAAAAGCCACACCACCACCACGCCAAACAGGATTTCTACTAGAACCGACTCTGGCCCTACCGGTACCTTTTTGACGCCACGGTTTTTTACCGCCGCCGGAAACCAAACCTTTGGTTTTGGTGGAATGAGTTCCCCGGCGTTGAGCGGCCAAATAAACAAGTACAGCTTGATGCATTAAAGAGGTATTTATACCAACATTAAAAATTGCATCATTAAGTTCAATTTCGCCAACAGGAGAACCTTCCTTGTTGTATACAGCTATATTAGTCATGTTTGCCCTCCTTTCCCAATTATACAGACTTAACAGCGCTGCGGATAAGGAGCATTCCTTTAGAAGGGCCAGGAACCGCGCCTTTTACAAGCAACAAATTGCGCTCTGTGTCTATTTTAACTATTTCTAAATTTTGGATGGAAACTCTTTCGCCACCCATACGGCCAGGGGAACGTTTGCCCTTAAAGACACGGGCAGGACCTTTTGCTCCGGCAGAAGCAGGACGGCGATGATTTTTGGAACCATGGCCCATAGGGCCGCGTCTATGATTCCATCTTTTAATACTACCTGCAAAACCTTTACCTTTAGATGTACCTACTACATCGATTTTTTCGCCTTCGTTAAAAATATCGACTTTTATTTCTTGCCCTAATTGATAATCTGCAATATTATCAACTTCCACTTCCTTAAGATAACGGCAAGGAGCAATGTCTGCTTTTTTAGCATGACCTGCTTCGGGTTTATTTACATTTACAGCTTTTTTTGCTCCAAAGCCTATTTGTACAGCTTCATAACCTTCGTTCTCGGTGGTTTTAATCTGAGACACCACGCAAGGTCCGGCGGCAATGACGGTGACCGGAATTAATTTACCCTCCGGGCTAAAAACTTGCGTCATGCCTATTTTTTTGCCGAGTAACGCTTTCGGCATATTTCGCACCTCCATTCATTTTGCTCTGAGTTACTAACAACATTAGGAGCTTATGGGTAAAGCACACGTTTCCGGGTGTGCCATAGTTTATAAAGCACAGAAGATAATATAGAAAACAAACGTCTATAATTTGATCTCGATATCCACTCCGGCTGGTAAATCCATGCGGATCAGAGAATCCATAGTTTTAGGTGTGGGATCGATTATATCAATGAGGCGCTTGTGAGTTCTCATTTCAAATTGTTCCCGGGAATCCTTATTCACATGGGGTGAACGCAAGATAGTGTAGATATTTTTTTCGGTAGGGAGCGGAATAGGTCCCGATACCGAAGCACCCGACCTCGTCGCTGTTTCCACTATTTTTACTGCCGATTGATCCAAAAGTTTATGGTCATAAGATTTAAGTCTGATACGAATTTTTTGTCTACCCATTATTTACTTACCTCCTTTTCGCCCGCATATTTTACGGACATTCTCCACGGAAAAACCCACTATGTCCTCATAAGTGGCAACCTCCCGCTTCATCGCAGTCCAATTTATATATCCTTTATGTATGGGCAGAGAACCCGCCCATACATAAAGGTTGTAAAACAAATTATTCTATAACTGCTGTAACAACACCGGCGCCCACAGTTCTGCCACCCTCACGAATAGCAAAACGCAAACCTTCTTCAATAGCAATCGGTGTGATCAATTCGATATCCATACGGATATTGTCTCCCGGCATCACCATTTCTACGCCTTCCGGCAAATGTGCTACACCGGTTACGTCCGTTGTTCTGAAATAGAATTGTGGTCTGTAACCATTGAAGAACGGTGTATGACGACCGCCTTCTTCTTTGGTCAACACATATACTTCGCCTTGGAATTTGGTATAAGGGTTGATGCTGTTCGGTTTGGCCAATACTTGACCTCTTTCTACCTCTTTACGTTCCACGCCTCTCAGCAAGCAACCTATATTGTCGCCGGCTTCTGCATAATCCAATAGTTTTCTAAACATTTCTACGCCTGTTACTACTGTGGATTTGCTTTCTTCATCCAATCCTACTATTTGGACAGTATCTCCTACTTTTACTTGTCCTCTTTCCACACGACCTGTTACAACTGTACCACGTCCTGTGATCGTGAAAACGTCTTCAATCGGCATTAAGAAAGGTTTATCTTTATCGCGTTCAGGAGAAGGAATATAGCTATCTACGGCATCCATTAATTTCCATATTGCCATGCAATCTGGGCAATCTTTGCCGCCACAGCCGCATTGCAAGGCTTTAAGCGCTGATCCGGCAATGATAGGGGTATCGTCTCCCGGAAAATTATACTCGGACAACAATTCCCTGATTTCCATTTCTACCAACTCAAGCAGCTCTGCATCGTCTACTTGGTCTGCTTTATTCATAAATACCACGATATAAGGTACTCCTACTTGCCGTGCTAACAAGATATGCTCTCTTGTTTGTGGCATCGGGCCGTCTGCTGCACTTACAACAAGGATTGCACCGTCCATTTGTGCTGCACCAGTGATCATGTTTTTAACATAGTCGGCGTGACCAGGACAGTCAACATGTGCATAGTGCCGATTTGCTGTTTCATATTCCACATGTGATGTATTGATCGTGATCCCACGGGCTTTTTCTTCCGGTGCTGCGTCGATTTGATCATATGCTTTTACTTCCGCACCGCCTTCTTTGGA
Source organism: Bacillota bacterium (assembly GCA_050942825.1). Classification (GTDB taxonomy): domain Bacteria; phylum Bacillota; class Dehalobacteriia; order UBA4068; family UBA4068; genus CAYRML01. The sequence goes on along the minus strand of JBMNOA010000002.1, from coordinate 14,943 downwards.
CAAGCACAATGTGATTGCCGCTGTTAAGGTCGTTTTACCATGGTCTACGTGACCAATTGTACCTATATTGACGTGTGGCTTCGTTCTCTCAAATTTTTGTTTCGACATGTTATTTTCCCTCCAATATCATTAATAATTACTTTTTTATATTAGTGCAGACAGCTAATTTCTCAATCTTATGCTTTCTGCTTTTTATTGGCAATATTTTCGGCAATACCTTTCGGCACCTCATCATAATGGGAGAATTGCATTACATAAGTGCCTCGGCCTTGCGTTTTTGAACGCAAATCAGTAGCATATCCAAACATTTCCAGCAGAGGAACATAACCCCTGATGGTCTGCAAGCCATTTCTCGGCTCCATACCTTCTATCTTGCCGCGGCGAGAGTTCAAATCGCCGATAACATCACCCATATATTCATCAGGAACAACAACTTCCAATTTAAAGATAGGTTCTAAAATAACGGGACTGGCTTTTGCCATACCATCTTTGAAGGCTAGGGAACCTGCAACTTTGAAGGCAACTTCTGAAGAATCCACTTCATGGTAAGAGCCATCAACTAAAGTTGCTTTGATATCCACAACAGGATAACCTGCCATAATACCGTTTTCCATAGCCTCTTTGATACCAGCCTCTACAGGTGCTATATATTCTTTAGGAATCACACCGCCGACAATCTTGTTTTCGAACACAAATCCTGTGCCTGGTTCTTGCGGCTCAAATTCCACCACGCAATGACCGTATTGGCCATGACCACCAGATTGACGAACAAATTTACCCACGCCTTTGCTGGGCTTACGTATGGTTTCTTTATACGCAACCTGCGGTTTACCTACATTGGCATCGACTCTGAATTCACGCAACAAACGGTCAACAATGATTTCCAGATGCAGCTCACCCATACCGGCTATCAAAACCTGGCCGGTTTCGGCATCAGTTCTGACTTTAAAAGTGGGATCCTCCTCAGACAGCTTTTGCAAAGCAATACCCATTTTTTCCTGATCAGCAGTAGTTTTTGGCTCTATAGCTACATCGATAACGGGATCGGGAAAATCCATAGATTCTAAGATCACCAAATCGCCTTCATTGCAAAGCGTGTCTCCTGTGGTTGTATCTTTAAGACCAACAGCAGCCAAGATATCACCCGCAAAAGCTTCTTGTATCTCTTCACGGTGATTAGCATGCATCTGCAGGATACGTCCAATCCTTTCTCTTTTGCCTTTTGTGCTATTGTAAATATAAGAACCGCTTTTTAAAACACCAGAATAGACTCTAAAGAAGGTCAATTTACCTACATAAGGATCTGACACAACTTTAAAAGCCAAGGCAGCAAAAGGTTCCTCATCGGAAGACTTTCTCTCGACTTCTTCTCCATCTTCATTCACTCCTTTGATGGCAGGAACATCAATAGGAGAAGGAAGATAATCGATGATAGCATCCATCAATTGCTGAACACCCTTGTTTTTAAAGGAGGAACCACACAAAACAGGGGTAAAGGCATTAGCAAGAGTAGCTTTTCTGACGCCGGCTATAATTTCTTGCTGTGTAAACTCTTCACCCTCAAGATATTTTAATTCCAATTCTTCATCATGTTCAGAAATAGCTTCGATAATCTTATCTCTGTAAATCTGAGCATCCTCCATCATGTTGTCAGGGATAGGAAGAATATCAATCTGCTTACCTTCACTATCCAAATAGATATTAGCTTCCATTTTTATGAGATCAATAATCCCATGGAAGTTTTCTTCGCTGCCAATAGGCAATTGAAGAGCAATCGGATTAGCACCCAAACGATCTTTCATCATACTCATGCCACGGAAAAAATCCGCACCGACCCTATCCATTTTGTTTATATAAGCTATTCTGGGTACACCATAACGGTCGGCCTGACGCCAAACGGTCTCCGACTGAGGTTCAACACCACCAACAGAACAAAAAACGGCTACTGCTCCGTCCAATACGCGTAAAGAGCGTTCGACCTCTACAGTGAAGTCAACGTGGCCGGGTGTGTCAATAATATTAATACGATGATTGCGCCAAAAGCAAGTAGTCGCAGCAGAGGCAATTGTGATACCTCTTTCCTGCTCTTGCACCATAAAATCCATGGTGGCAGCGCCATCATGGACTTCACCTGGGCGGTGAATACGACCAGTATAAAAAAGAATACGTTCAGTCGTAGTTGTTTTACCGGCATCAATATGAGCCATAATACCAATATTTCTTACCTTTTCCAAAGGGAATCGCCTGGGCATAAAAACCTCCGTGTAATTTACTTTTTTTACTACCAACGATAATGAGCAAAAGCTTTATTAGCTTCAGCCATTTTATGTGTGTCTTCACGTTTTTTAACAGAAGCACCAATATTATTAGCTGCATCCATTAATTCGGCAGCTAGTTTTTCTTGCATTGATTTGCCAGCTCTTTTTCTAGAAAACATAACCAGCCAGCGAATAGCTAATGCTTGCCGTCTTTCTGCACGAACTTCTACAGGAACCTGATAGTTGGCACCACCAACACGACGAGCTTTAACTTCTAAAACCGGCATAACATTTTTCATAGCTTCATCAAAAACTTCCATGGGGTCCTTGCTTAATTTATCACGTATAATATCAAATGCACCATAAACGATAGACTCAGCTACGCCCTTTTTACCATCCAACATAATTTGGTTGATAAATTTTGTCAGAACTATGCTATTGTATACCGGATCCGGTAAAATTTCTATTTTTGCTACATTGCCACGCCTTGGCATTTACTTCCCCCCTTGCCCTTTTAAAAAAAATGATTTTAGCTTTTAGCCTTAGTTTTTGGTTTTTTAGCGCCGTATTTACTTCTGGCTTGACCTCTATTTTCAACACCAGCGGTATCCAAAGCACCACGAACAATATGATAACGAACACCGGGAATATCTTTAACCCTGCCACCACGAACTAAAGTAACAGAGTGTTCTTGAAGATTATGACCAATGCCCGGGATATAAGCAGTAACCTCAACACCATGAGTCAAACGAACACGAGCCACTTTACGCAAAGCAGAGTTTGGTTTTTTAGGGGTTGTAGTATAAACCCTAGTACAAACGCCTCTTTTTTGCGGACATTCTTTCAAGGCGGGAGCTGTAGATTTTTTGGTTATTACATCTCTCCGTTGTCTTACTAGCTGATTAATGGTAGGCAAAACAGTACACCTCCTTCCGAAAAAATAAAAAACATATATAAATACAAAATTTTATTCTTTCAAACAAGCCGCAACAGCTGTCAAAACTTGTACAGAGCAGGCCTTTCCTAGCTCTGACATCGTTTCCACTTCAACTATGGAAATACCTTTGTTTTGGCAAGCATTGATTACAGGCAAAACCACACGTTTTTCGGCATCTTTAGCAATAAAAACCTTATCTGCCAGTCCTTTTTCAATTGCTTTCATAGTTTGTCTGATACCGACAGTTTTTTTTGTACTGGCTAAGTAATGGGTATACAACACAAACCCTCCCAAGATAGCAGTCCAGAATATTTTATCACTATTTTCTATACATGTCAAGCAAATACATGCCCTGATAATAGCATGTATTTGCTTGATTTATTAATAACTTAATCAACATCCAAATCCATCAAGCCTACCAATGCATCCTGGTGGGCCATTGTGCAACTAACATCATCAAAATCATCATTCACTTCGTTATTATGGTAGTCTTCCTCGGGCTTTACATTTTCATCAGGATTAGTCAAAATTACATTATTATAACGAGAAAGACCTGTTCCGGCAGGAATAAGTTTGCCAATAATAACATTCTCTTTCAAACCCAGCAAGGGATCTATTTTACCTTTAATAGCCGCATCAGTTAAAACTCTGGTAGTTTCCTGGAAGGAGGCTGCAGAGAGGAAAGAATCAGTAGCTAAAGAAGCTTTGGTAATACCCAAAAGAACTGGTTTACCGGTAGCCGGTTCCTTACCTTCGGCTATCGCATCTTCATTGACCTGATCAAATTCAAACACATCAACCAAAGATCCGGGCAAAAGCCTGGTATTGCCGGCATCCTCCACTTTGACCTTTTTGAGCATTTGCCTTACTATAACCTCAATATGCTTATCATTGATATCAACACCTTGCAGGCGATATACTCTTTGAACTTCCCGCAAGAGGTACATTTGTACACCGCGGATACCTTTGACATTCAATAAATCATGAGGATTTATGGAACCTTCGGTCAATTCATCTCCAGCCTCGACTTTTTGTCCATCATGGACTTTTAGGGTAGAGCCATAAGAAACATGATACTCTGCCAATATCTGAGCAGCATTTTCCCCTTCACCTTTGATGAGCACTTCACGACGGCCCTTGTTTTCACCTATAGAGATAATACCATCAGCCTCAGCAATTATACCCAATCCTTTTGGTTTACGTGCTTCAAAAAGCTCTTCAACACGCGGCAAACCTTGAGTAATATCCTCACCGGCGACACCACCGGTGTGGAAGGTTCTCATCGTCAGCTGGGTACCAGGTTCACCAATAGATTGAGCAGCAATAATACCAACTGCCTCGCCTATATCCACTATTTCTCCAGTGGCTAAATTGCGGCCATAACATTTACGGCAAACACCATGTCGGGTGCGGCAAGTCAAAACTGCACGAATATTTACCCTGCGTTCTCCTTGCGGACGAGTATGCAAATATTTCTCTATAGCCATAGACGTATCGGAATCAAGAAATTGACCGGATCGGGCAATAATTTCACCCGTTTCTACATTAACAACTTCTGTGTTCAAAACACGGCCTTCAATACGTTCGGCGATATTTTCCACATCTTTAATCTCTTCAACCCAAATACCACGATTATCACCACAATCGTCTTCCCTGACGATCACATCTTGAGCAACATCAACCAGACGTCGTGTCAAATAACCAGAGTCAGCAGTACGCAAAGCTGTATCGGCCAAACCTTTCCTGGCTCCGTGAGTAGAGATGAAGAATTCTAAAACTGTCAAGCCTTCACGGAAATTAGCTTTGATCGGCAAGTCGATGATTCTACCGGAGGGATCAGCCATCAACCCCCTAGCGCCTGCCAATTGACGGATTTGTTGAACATTACCACGAGCTCCGGAATTAGCCATCATGAAGATAGGATTAAATTTATCCAAATTGCTCATCAGGGCTTTTGTTACATCTTCCGTGGCTTTGTTCCAAACCTCAATGGTACTATAATATCGGTCATTTTCATTAATTAAACCATTTTGGTATTGATCCTCGATCACAAGGATCTTATCTTCCGCATTTTTCATGATATCCTTTTTACTTTCAGGAACCTGAATATCGTCAATACCAATGGTAATACCGGCCTGAGTAGAGTATTTAAAGCCCACAGATTTGATACCGTCTAACAAGGTTGCCGTATCATAAACTCCCATTCTGCGATAACAACGGTCAACAATCTGGCCAAGTACTTTTTTATTTACGCAATCATTGAAATACCCCATTTCACTTGGCATGGGAATTTCGTAATTAAATATTAAACGTCCAACTGTAGTAGCAAAACGCTTATAACGACCATCAGCATATTGCTCAAAAGGGGTTTCCTTATCTTGACTAAGCCAGATAGTATCCCATCTATCGGGCTTAGGTACATAAATCATGGCATGCAAGGAAACATCACCATTAAGATAAGCACGATGGGCCTCATTATAAGAAGCAAAAACTTTTCCTTCACCCTTATCGCCCTCTTTGGTAATGGTAAGATAGTAGGAACCCAAAACCATATCCTGTGTTGGCGTGGCTACTGGTCGTCCATCCTTAGGATTCAAAATATTATGAGAAGAAAGCATCAACACTCTGGCCTCTGCCTGCGCCTCGGCAGAAAGAGGAACGTGTACTGCCATTTGGTCACCATCAAAGTCAGCGTTATATGCCGTACAAACCAAAGGATGGATCTGCAGGGCACGGCCTTCAACCAAAACTGGTTCAAAAGCCTGAATCCCCAAACGGTGCAGGGTTGGTGCGCGGTTCAACAAAACCGGATGATCGCGAATCACATCTTCCAAAACATCCCAAACCTCAGGGCGCACACGCTCTACCATTCTTTTAGCATTTTTGATATTATGCGCATGGCCATCATGCACCAAGCGTTTCATCACAAAAGGCTTAAATAACTCTAAAGCCATTTCTTTAGGCAATCCGCATTGATGAAATTTCAGTTCCGGTCCAACAACAATAACCGAACGTCCAGAATAATCGACCCTTTTACCCAACAAGTTCTGACGGAAACGGCCTTGTTTACCTTTCAACATATCGGAAAGAGATTTCAAAGGACGGTTGCCCGGCCCTGTCACAGGGCGGCCGCGGCGGCCGTTATCAATAAGGGCATCTACTGCCTCCTGCAACATTCTTTTTTCATTTCTGACAATAATATCAGGAGCGCCCAAATCCAATAAACGTTTGAGGCGATTATTGCGGTTGATAACTCTACGATAAAGGTCATTAAGATCAGAGGTAGCAAAACGTCCGCCATCCAATTGAACCATAGGACGCAATTCCGGCGGAATAACCGGCAGAACGCTCAAAATCATCCATTCCGGTTTATTACCGGACATCAAAAATGCCTCAACCACTTCTAAACGGCGGATCGCTCTAATTTTCCTCTGTCCGCTTACTTCTTTTAATTCCTGACGTAATTCATCAGCCAATTTAGGCAAATCCAGACTCATGAGCATTTTTCTTATAGCTTCGGCGCCCATGCCTGCTGTAAAGCTATCACCGTATTTATCTCTAGCTTCTCTATATTCCGTCTCAGTGAGCAATTGCATAGGTGAAAGAGAGGTTTCACCCGGATCCAGAACAATATAGGAAACAAAATAGAGAACTTTTTCCAAATTGCGCGGAGAAATATCTAATAATAGGCCTATCCTGCTTGGTATGCCTTTAAAATACCAAATATGTGACACAGGAGTAGCCAATTTGATATGACCCAAACGCTCACGGCGAACTTTAGCTCTCGTTACCTCAACACCGCAGCGATCACAAATTATACCTTTATAACGCACACGTTTATATTTACCGCAATGGCATTCCCAGTCTCTGGTGGGACCGAAGATCCTTTCACAAAAAAGCCCATCACGTTCAGGTTTTAGTGTGCGGTAATTGATTGTTTCCGGTTTTTTCACTTCACCATGAGACCATTCCTCGATCTGTTCTGGCGAAGACAGACCAATTCTCATTCTATCAAAATTGCTGACATCCAACAAAGAGCTTCTCTCCCTTCTTTTATCTAAAACTATCGGGTTTGCTCATGTTTAGCATCAAGCGAAATCATTATCATCGTCGAACCCTATATTCATTCCTTCATCTTCATCCAATATTTCAGGTCTGGCCGTCTGCAAATGACTAAGGTCTATTTCTATATCATCTTCTTCAAATATTTCATCGGCCAAATCCTCTTCATATTCATTATGCGGCTTCTCAGCTTCCTTTTCTGCATCAATGACCATATCTAATCCCAGCTCTTTAGCTGTTTCCACCACATCATCTTCATCCTCAAGTATTTCGATAATCTCATTTTCTTCAGTAAGGACATTGACATCAAGACAAAGGCTTTGCAATTCTTTGATTAAAACTTTGAAGGATTCCGGAACGCCGGGCTCGGGAATATTTTCACCTTTTACTATCGCCTCATAAGTTTTGACGCGGCCGACGATATCATCGGATTTTACTGTGAGTATTTCCTGCAAGGTATAGGCAGCACCATAGGCTTCCAAAGCCCATACTTCCATCTCGCCGAAACGTTGACCACCAAATTGCGCTTTGCCGCCCAAAGGCTGCTGAGTAACAAGGGAATAGGGACCAGTAGAACGGGCATGAATCTTATCATCAACTAAGTGAGCCAGTTTAAGCATATATATATAACCAGCTGTAATCTTATTATCGAAAGGCAGGCCTGTACGGCCATCATAAAGAGTCATTTTACCGTCCGGAGGCATTCCCGCTTCTTTCAGAATATCGGTAATATGCTCCTCTGTAGCACCATCAAATACAGGAGTGGCAATATAGATACCTAAATTTTTGGCTGCCCAACCCAAGTGGCATTCCAAAACCTGACCAATATTCATACGGGAGGGAACCCCTAGAGGATTCAAAACTATTTCTATAGGTGTACCATCAGGCAAGAAAGGCATGTCTTCTTCCGGCAGTATGCGAGAGACAACCCCTTTATTGCCGTGTCGGCCGGCCATTTTATCACCAACCGATATTTTGCGTTTTTGTGCGATATAGATGCGAACCAGTTTATTAACTCCGGGAGCCAGTTCATCGCCGTTTTCTCGGGAAAATACTTTAACATCGACGATCTTACCGTTCTCTCCATGGGGCACACGCAAAGAGGTATCCCTTACCTCTCTGGCTTTTTCCCCAAAGATAGCTCTTAAAAGCCTTTCTTCGGCTGTTAGCTCGGTCTCACCTTTAGGAGTAATTTTACCAACAAGTATATCGCCGGGATGAACTTCCGCACCAATACGAATGATGCCCTCTTCATCCAAATCTTTCAAGACATCTTCACCTACATTTGGTATATCTCTGGTGATTTCTTCGGGGCCCAACTTGGTATCGCGGGCATCACATTCGTATTCTTCAATATGAATAGAAGTAAAAAAATCATCCTTAACCAATTTTTCGCTGAGCAAGATAGCGTCTTCGTAGTTATAGCCTTCCCAAGTCATGAAGGCAACCAATATATTACGCCCTAAAGCCAATTCACCCATATCGGTAGAAGGACCATCTGCGATGGGATCGCCGGCTTTTACTCTTTGACCTTTTTCAACAATGGGTTTTTGGTTACAGCAAGTACCTTGATTGGAACGTTGGAATTTCAATAATTTATGATGTTCCAGCTCTCCGTCATCGGTTCTCAAAATGATCTCATCAGCACAAACTCTTTCGATAACCCCATCATGATAAGCCATTTCACCCACAAAAGAATCCATAGCGGCTTTGTATTCCATACCTGTACCGATAAAAGGAGCCTCTGCACGCAAAAGCGGCACGGCCTGCCTTTGCATATTGGCACCCATTAGAGCCCTGTTAGCATCATCATGCTCCAAGAAAGGAATCAAAGCTGTGGCCACAGAGACCAACTGTTTGGGGCTGACATCGATATACTGGACCTCATCGGCATAAACGACCATAATATCACGGCCTCTTCTGACATTAAGGCGTTCATTGATAAAACGTCCGTTTTCATCGAGAAGCTCACTAGCCTGAGCTATTACATACTTGTCCTCCTCATCGGCAGATAGATAATGAATCTCATCAGTAACCACCCTATCTACTACCAGCCGATAAGGCGTTTCAATAAAACCGAATTCATTGATTCTGGCATAGGTGGAAAGAGAGCCGATCAAACCAATATTGGGGCCTTCAGGCGTCTCAATAGGGCATATTCTGCCGTAGTGACTGTGGTGAACATCACGCACCTCAAAGCCGGCCCTCTCTCTGGAAAGACCGCCAGGTCCAAGTGCAGAGAGACGGCGTTTATGGGTTAGTTCCGCCAGAGGATTGGTTTGATCCATGAATTGAGAAAGCTGACTGGAACCAAAAAATTCTTTAATAGAAGCAACCACGGGGCGTATATTGATTAAAACCTGCGGAGTAATCGCCTCCACGTCCTGAATGGTCATTCTTTCCCGTACCACCCTTTCCATACGAGAAAGACCAATACGAAATTGATTCTGCAAAAGTTCACCTACAGAACGTAAACGGCGGTTACCTAAATGATCGATATCGTCCGCTTCATGCTTACCATCCATCAATTCCAAGAAATAACGCATACTTTCAATGATATCAGGTTTGCAAAGATAGCGGATATATTCATTATGACTAGGCAAAGTTTCTGTTTCAATATAGGCCTGAGCCTCATCGCTCCACACTTTCCCCTCATCATTTATTCTTTTTAAAATATTGTGTTGTAACTTTTTATTTATTTTATAACGACCTACATTACCAAGATCATATCGTTTAGAATCAAAGAAGAAGCCATGCAAAAGCAAGCGCGCCGAATCCACTGCAGGGGGCTCACCGGGACGCAGTCGTTTATAGATCTCCACTAAAGCCTCTTCTACATTCTCAGTGGTATCTTTTTCTAAAGTCATTTTTATATTCGGATGATTATCAAAAAGCTCTAATATATCCTCATTAGTGGCATACCCCAAGGCCCTGACCAGAACCGTAACAGGAATCTTACGCATTCTGTCAACCCTGGTGTATATATTACCAACAGCATCAGTCTCCAATTCTAACCAAGCACCCCTATTAGGGATGATTGTACAGCCATAAATCTTTTCCCCGTTAGTATCGAGATTAATATGATAATATACTCCCGGAGAACGTACCAACTGACTAACAATAACCCTTTTAGCACCATTAATTATAAATGTACCCTTGTCGGTCATAAGAGGGAAATCGCCCATAAATACTTCTTGTTCTTTCACTTCGCCGGATTCTTTATTGATCAGTCGAACCTTTACCCTCAAAGGCGTAGCATAAGTTACATCTCTTTCCTGGCATTCATCAACACAGTATTTGGGCTCTCCTAAAGAATAATCGGCAAATTCCAAAATAAGGTTGCCAGTAAAGTCCTGTATGGGAGAAATGTCCTGAAAAATCTCTTTCAAGCCTTGATCCAAGAACCACTGATAAGATTTTTTCTGCACCTCAATAAGATTTGGCATAGATAAAACCTCAGGGATTTCAGCATAGTTTCTACGTTTCCTTCTCTCACCTGTAACAGGATATCTCATTAAACAAATCACCCCTTATAAAAATGGACAAACATGGTTGAAAATTACTTTTCAATCCTAAATATCCTCAGCCATTTTATAGTAGAATAATACAAAAATCGCTACTTTCCCACTATGATGGCATTTTCTTATAATAGCATATGGATTTTAATAAGTCAATAATTTATTTAAACTTTTCATAATATAAGTATATTTTTTACAAATAAAACGAATATTTGACAAAAAATATTTATATATATGCAACAGATTTTTTTTTATGACCTACCAATATGACCATTATTTATTTTAAAAACACTTGTTAACATCGACTATATACTATAATACGATTATGCAAAAAGACAGAAAGCATATACTTTCTGTCTTTACCTAATATTTAAAGAGAAGTAGTGATAAAATTATTTAACTTCAACGGATGCTCCGGCTTCTTCTAATTTAGTTTTAAGAGCTGTGGCATCTTCTTTACTGATGTTTTCTTTAATAGGTTTGGGAGCTGCTTCCACTAGATCTTTGGCCTCTTTTAGGCCTAAACCAGTGATTTCTCTGACAACTTTGATAACATTAACTTTTTTATCTCCAAAACCAGTGAGAACGACGGAAAATTCAGTTTGTTCTTCGGCAGCAGGGGCAGCAGCACCAGCAGCGGGAGCGGCAGCTACAGCAACAGGAGCGGCAGCAGATACACCAAATTCTTCTTCAAAAGCTTTGACCAATTCAGCCAATTCCAAAACAGTTAAACCTTTTACTATTTCTAATACTTCATTAACTTTAGACATTTAATTTCCTCCTTAAAATACATACAATTTATTTTATCAATTATCTTAACTTGCTTCTTTTTGTTCACGAACTTTGTCAACAACAGTAACCAGTTGACGCAGTAAACCAGACGATACACTGGCGAAGCCAACCAAAGGAGATTGCATGGAGCCAAGCAGTTTGGCGAGCAATACTTCTCTGGAGGGCAGTTTAGATAAAGCATCAATATCAGATGCACTCAGCATTTTACGATCAAGCAAACCAACTTTGATTTGAGTTTTCTTTTTTTCTTTAATAAAGGTACTGATAATTTTAGATAATTCTACAGGGTTGTCACTGAATGCGATCGCTGTAGGACCTGCAAAATAAGGATCAAGATCTGTAATACCCAGATTATTGCAAGCAAGTTTCAGCATAGTATTTTTTGCAACGATATAATTGATACCATTTTCACGCATTTTAGCTCTCAAGGCTGTATCTTCTGCTACAGTGATACCGCGATAATCAGTCATGATTACGGCGTTGGCATTTTCAAACAATTCCTGTAATCTAGCTACTTCTTGTTCTTTTTCTATGCGTTGAGGTTTTTTTTGTTCCATAACCTACACCTCCTTCTGAACATTTTTTAAATTAAAAGCCCTTGCACCAAGGCAAGGGCAAAAATACCTAATCAGGCATTAAGCACCGGCCTCGGTCGGCGGATCAATCCTTATCCCCAAAAGGACCGACTGTCTTAGGCAAGCTTATATTTTTATTAGTTGTTGTTAGTATAAAACTATTTACCAAGCGGTTTCAAAGTAGACACTTTTACTCCGGAACCCATAGTGGAAGATAAAGTTATACTTTTTATATATTGGCCTTTGGCTGCTGCTGGTTTTACTTTGATAATAGTTTCAATAATGGCCAGATAATTTTCCAGCAATTGTTGTTTATCAAAAGAAGCTTTGCCGATACGGCAATGAACATTGGCTGCTTTGTCAAGGCGATATTCAACTTTACCGGCTTTGATCTCTTGCAATGCTTTGGCTACATCCATGGTAACAGTGCCGGTTTTGGGGTTTGGCATAAGACCTTTGGGGCCTAACAGTTTACCCAATTTACCTACTGAACCCATCATGTCGGGAGTCGCTACGGCTACATCAAAACCAAACCAGCCCCCTCGGATTTTTTCCAGCATATCTTCTGCGCCGACAAAATCAGCCCCGGCTTCCTCAGCTTCTTTGGCTTTTTCGCCTTTAGCAAAAACCAATACGGTACGGCTTACACCAGTACCGTGAGGTAAAACAATGGCGCCACGAATTTGTTGATCGGATTGACGAGGGTCAAGATTCAATCTGATAGCCAATTCTATAGTCTCATCAAATTTAGCATTACTGTTGGCCTTGACCAATTCAATAGCCGTTTCCGGATCATGAGCCATCGTCCTGTCATAACTTTTGACAATATCATTATATCTTTTTCCGTGTTTAGTCATATAATAAACCTCCTTGGTGGTCATTCGGGAGTTTACTCCCTGCCACTCTGTTTCGGGAATAGAATGGGCTATGCTTCAATTTCAATGCCCATGCTTCTGGCAGTACCTTCGATCATACGCATAGCTGCATCAACATCAGCGGCGTTAAGATCAACCATTTTCAATGTAGCGATTTCCCTTACCTTATCTCTAGAAACTTTAGCCACTTTAGTCCTATTGGGTACGCCTGATCCCTTTTCAATACCGGCTGCTTTCAACAACAGGACAGCAGCGGGTGGAGTTTTAAGAATAAAAGAAAAAGATCTATCTTCGAAAATAGTGATTTCCGCAGGGATAATCATACCAGGTTGATTAGAAGTTTGTTCATTGAACTCTTTACAAAAACCCATAATATTAATACCATGCGGACCGAGAGCAGAACCCACGGGCGGTGCAGGATTGGCCTTACCAGCGGGAATTTGCAATTTTACTATTGCTGCTACTTTCTTTGCCATTTAGACACCTCCTTAGTTCAAAATGTGGTATAGCGGGGATGGCTCCCCTCCCACTCAAAAACAGGATAAACCTGCAAAAAGGGCTTTTTATAACTTCTCGGCTTGAGAAAAATCTAATTCCAATGGTGTTTCCCTGCCAAATATTGAGACAGTGACCTTCATTTTTCCTCTATCGGCATAGATTTCTTCCACTACACCAATGAAATCCTCAAAAGGTCCATCGATAACACGCACACTTTCTCCCACCGCAAAATTCACTTTGATACGGTTTTCCATATATCCCATTTGTTCCAAGATGCGCTCGGATTCTTCGGGTTGAAGAGGAACAGGCTTGGCCCCTGTACCGACAAACCCGGTCACACCGGGCGTATTACGAACCACATACCAGGAAGAATCGGTAAGATTCATTTCCACTAAAACATACCCCGGATAAACTTTTCTGGGGGTAATTTTCTTTTTACCGGCTTTTATTTGCACCTCATTTTCCATAGGCACAATAACCCGAAAAATATTTTCCTCCATATTCATGGATTCAACTCTTTTTTCCAGATTGGCTTTTACCTTATTTTCATATCCTGCGTAAGTATGGATAACATACCATTCTTTTCCCATGACTAAATAGAACCAAAAGTGGTTCTACCTCCTTAAGCTTTCAATCTATGGCGGCTAAAGAAATTAGCCTAAAATATTAGTAAAAACAGCCGATAAACCCATATCAACAAGAGAAAGAGCAGCAGCAGCAATCGCCACTGCTATAATAACGACTCCTGTATAAACTGCAAGTTCTTTTTTGGTAGGCCAATGAACTTTTTTTAATTCAGTAACCATTCCTTTAAAGAAACCTTTGGATTTTTTTGCTTTTTGCTCATTTAGTGCCGGCCTCTTTGGTGCAGCCACGCTCTTCACATCCTTATCAACTTTGCAAAAACACTATACAACTATTTAGTCTCTTTATGAAGCGTATGAGTTTTGCAGAAACTGCAATATTTTTTCAACTCGATTCTATCGGTTGTGGTTTTTTTGTTTTTGCTGGTCATATAATTACGCCTTTTGCATTCGGTGCAGGCCATGGTAACAGCTACTCTCATTGCCGCCACCTCCTTACGGACAATTTCCCCCTTTTAAAAGAGGCACTCAATTAGGTTACCATATTTTATCAATACTGTCAAGTATTGATAAAAGTCTTTTGATTCATATCAAGCGGTAAATTTATTAAAAGCCCTCCTTTTTTAAGTTCTTAAGAAGCAGAAAATCAAGCGGAACAAGCACCATCTAGGAATTTTCTGCTAAGAACTCACTCCGGAGGGCTTTATCTTTCAAGATATTATTCTATAACTGCTGTAACAACACCGGCGCCCACAGTTCTGCCACCCTCACGAATAGCAAAACGCAAACCTTCTTCAATAGCAATCGGTGTGATCAATTCGATATCCATACGGATATTGTCTCC